>NZ_ASPS01000040.1:0-62565 GCF_000517865.1 Paenibacillus sp. FSL R7-269 | reverse complement strand
GATCAAGCTCGTTGTCAGCGCCGCTTATCGCGTCACCAGCAACTCTTATAATATATCACATCCAACCGATCAATGCAAGCTCTTTTTTCAACTTCTTTTCGAGCTCGGCGTTGATGTTTCGCGGCCAGAAATAGAATATATCACGGATAGAGATTCATTGCAAGCATTATTTCTAAATCATTTGACCAGAGCATTTAATCCCCCGATGCCAAGAGAACTGCCTGAGCAGCTCTCTTAGTTATCCGGGTCGGACTAAGAGAAACCCTTAGTCTTTATTACGCATATGTGGGAACAGCAGTACATCACGGATAGACGCTGAATTGGTCAGCAGCATGATCAGACGGTCTACACCGATTCCAAGGCCCCCTGTTGGCGGCATGCCGTACTCCAGAGCACGGATGAAATCATCATCCATCTCATGGGCTTCATCATTGCCCTGCTCTTTCTCGTGAATCTGTGCTTCGAAGCGCTGGCGCTGGTCAATCGGATCATTCAGCTCGCTGAACGCATTGGCATGCTCGCGGGCTACAATGAACAGCTCGAACCGGTCGGTGAAGCGCGGGTCCTCTTCATTCTTTTTGGCAAGCGGTGAGATCTCTACAGGATGTCCCATAACGAAGGTCGGCTGAATCAGCGTCTCTTCCACAAACTGCTCGAAGAACGCATTGAGGATATGTCCAAAGCTCATATGCTTCTCCACTGGTACCCGGTGTTCCTTAGCCAGAGCCTGTGCTTCTTCATCCGTCATCTGAACACCGAAGTCCACCCCGGTTACTTCCTTAACGGCATCCACCATAGTCACACGGCGCCAGCCTGGAGACAGATCTACTTCCTGTCCCTGATAATTAATCACCTGGGAGCCAAGTACCTCCTGGGCAATATGAGCGATCAGGCTCTCTGTCAGATGCATAATGTCCTTGTAATCCGCATACGCTTCATACAGCTCGATCATTGTGAATTCCGGATTATGGCGTGTTGAAATACCTTCATTACGGTATACACGGCCAATCTCATAGACTTTCTCCAGACCGCCGACGATTAGACGCTTCAAGTGCAGTTCAATGGCAATCCGCATATACAGCTGCATGTCCAGCGTGTTGTGGTGGGTAATAAACGGACGGGCCGCTGCTCCGCCTGCGATAGCATGCAGGGTTGGAGTCTCCACCTCCAAATAGCCCAGCGAGTCCAAATAACGGCGCATCGACTGGATGATCCGTGAACGCATGATGAAGGTCTGCTGTACCTCAGGATTAATGATCAGGTCCACATAACGCTGACGGTAGCGGAGTTCTACATCCTTCAGACCATGATACTTCTCAGGAAGCGGGAGCAGGGACTTGGACAGCACCTCAAGGTTATCTACTTTAATAGAGGTTTCGCCGGTCTTTGTCTTGAACAGGGTTCCCCGGATACCGACGATATCGCCAAGATCAAGGATCGTGAAGGCTGCATATTGTGACTCAGGGATACTGTCCTGGCGCACATAGATCTGGATTTTGCCGCTAAGATCCTGGATGTGAGAAAAGCTTGCCTTGCCCATGACCCGTTTCGCCATAATGCGTCCAGCCACACTGACCTCCAGCGCCAGCTCGTCCAGCTCTTCCTTGGTTTGCCCGTCGTATTTGGCCAGAAGATCGCCAGCAGCAGCGGTACGCTCATATTTCTTGCCAAAAGGATCGATCCCGAGTGCGCGGAGCTCGTCCAGCTTACCCCGGCGGATCTGCAGCAATTCACTTAATTCATTCTCTGTAGTTTCGACGTTGTTGATTTCTTCCGTCATGTTCTTCATCCTCTCTTACTCACTATACAAAAGAAGAAACGGCTCCACCCCGATCTTGAGGACAGTCCGTTCCGGTACAAAATATAAGCTGTATGTGTTCACCCATATTTTACGGCTGGTATTTACTTTGAAAAAAGCTTCCCTAAGGAAGCTTTCGGAACCGTCTTACTTCATTTTGATATCAAGAATTTTATATTGAATGACGCCTGCAGGGACACTAACATCCACAATCGTACCAATCTTCTTGCCGATGATCGCTCTGCCTACAGGGCTCTCATTAGAAATTTTGTTGTTCAGCGGATCGGATTCGGCAGTACCCACGATAGTGTACTCCATAATGTCGCCATACTCCATATCCTCAACGTTCACCGTTACCCCGATGCTTACCACATCTGTCACGATCTCATCGCTATTAATGATACGGGCATTGCGGAGCATCTTCTCCAAAGTAAGAACCCGTCCTTCAATAAAAGCCTGTTCATTCTTCGCGTCTTCATATTCCGAGTTTTCACTGATATCTCCGTAGCCGATGGCCACTTTGATACGCTCCGCCACCTCGCGGCGCTTCACGGATTTGAGGAACTCCAGTTCTTCTTCCAGACGCTTAAGTCCGTCCGGTGTAAGGATGACTTCTTTATCGCTCATCTCAACCGATTCTCCTGTCGTATACATTTATTGAAAACACCATACTATATGCGAATCCGGAGGGATCAGAACCCTCCTTCACCATTGCTCCTGCTGTAACGGCGATTTTATACTGTGAAATTATATTGGAACCGCTACAAAATGTCAATGACGCCCCATATAATGTTTAGCAATACTCAATAAAGCACACAGGAACGGGGCTTAGTCCCAGGAATATGTGAGGCTCATACGGCGAAAAGCTCGCTATCCGCGCTATTCTGGTCCTCATCCTGCCTAAGCTGACCGACAAAATCATTCAAAATCCGCACCATCTCGTCACGTTTCGTTTCTTCCATAATAACGTCCTTCACGCGGGCCGCCGCCTTAAAGCCCTTCAAATACCAGGCCAGATGCTTGCGCATCTCACGGACTGCCACCGCTTCACCCTTAAGGGCAATCAGGCGGTCCATATGAAGAATAGCTACCTTAATCTTCTCTTCGGCGCCAGGCTCCGGCATCAGCACACCACTATCCAAATATTGAATCGTCCGGTACAGCATCCACGGATTGCCCAGTGCGCCACGCCCGATCATTACACCGTCGCAGCCGGTCTGGTCCAACATCGCCCGCGCATCCTCCGGCGTATTCACATCGCCATTGCCGATCACCGGAATCGATACTGCCTCTTTAGCCATACGGATATAATTCCAGTCGGCGCGTCCAGTATAGAGTTGTTCGCGGGTCCGCCCGTGTACGCTAACTGCCGCTCCGCCAGCCCGTTCCACCGCACGCGCATTCTCTTCAACGAAGATATGCTCGCTGTCCCAGCCGATCCGCATCTTCACGGTGACCGGTTTGTCCACGGCCTCGACTACTGCGGATACCATCTCATAGATTTTGTCCGGATTCAGCAGCCAGCGTGCTCCGGCATCGCATTTGGTCACCTTCGGCACCGGGCAGCCCATATTAATGTCGATGATATCGGCATTGGTTTCTTTGTCGACAATTCTCGCCGCATCCACCAGCGATTCCCGATCTCCGCCAAAAATCTGCAGGCTCAGCGGTTTCTCGCGCTCATCGACAAACAGCATCTCACGCGTACGCTGGTTGCCATGTACGATCGCCTTGCCGCTGACCATCTCCGCACAGACCAGGCCAGTCCCGAATTCCTTGGCAATCAGACGAAATGCCGGGTTACATACGCCAGCCATAGGCGCCAGCACGACCTGATTCTTCAATTCAATATCACCAATCTTCAGCATGGCCCAATCACTTCCCTACCTCAATTTGTAACGTTCAGCCCAGTCTTATGGTGCCGGATGGGCCAATTCCTCTACTGTCACTTCCAGAAAATCCGCAATTTTATTTAAAATTTGATCTTCCAAACGTCGGTTGCCCCGCTCCACTGCGCCAAGCACAGCAAGTGATATTCCGACAGAATCCGCCAGTTCCTGCTGCGTGTAGCCCTTCAGCTTCCGGAACGCTCTGACCCGCATTCCCATACGTTTGTTGTCCACAGGCGAATTCCTGCCTTTCCGTCTATGTCTTGCAGCGCTGTTGTAATTAATCTGCGGAATCCGGAAGACTCTTCGTTCTGCGATAGGATATCGCTTAGCGGCAGAAGGACAAACGCCCGCTCCAGCATCCTCGGATGAGGCAGCGTCAGATCCGGCGTGTCCAGGGTCAGCCCCTCTACCCACAACAAATCCAAATCTACCGTTCTCGGTCCATACTGCACATCCCGGACCCGGCCTAACTGGTTCTCTGTGTCCAGCATCACATGAAGCAGCTCCTCGGGTGCCAGTGTGGTGCGCAGAACAGCCGCCATGTTAAGAAACTGAGGCTGATCCAGATAACCGACAGGCTCCGTCTCGTAGACCCGGGAGGTGCGCACTACTTCAATCTTGTCGTGATGCTCCAGCCGGTGCAGGGCTTCTCTCAAGGTGCCTTGACGGTCACCCAGGTTAGCCCCTAAAGCAATATAAGCCTCTGATGCCTCAGAGGTGGAAGGTATGTTCATCAGTCTGTCTCACTTTCTCGTCCGGCGCAATTCTACAGTGACTCCCTGGAAATGAATATCAAAAGGAGGATGCGGCTTGGTCACCTGGACCGTTACTGCATTGATAACAGTATAAGTGTCCAGTAACCCGGATGCAATATGTTCCGCCAAAGCTTCAATCAGCTTGAAGGACTGGGTTTCGACAATTTTTTTGACTACAACATGAACTTCAGCATAATTCACGGTCTGCTCCAGATCATCGCTGAGCCCTGCTCCCTGCAAATCAAGCTCCAGCTCAAGGTCGATATAATAACGCTGGCCGAGCTTCCGTTCCTCTTCAAACACTCCGTGGTAACCGTAGTACTCCATGCGGTGCAGCTTCATTTTATCCATTAAGGGTACCTGCCTTCTCTTGAAGAATATAGTCTATACGCAGAGCACAGGTGTCCCTGCATATAACATGGCGTCACACATCTCTACGGTACGTTTCATCGCCGCAATATCATGAACCCGAACAAGCTGACAGCCCTGCGCAATCCCGAAGGCGACAGTAGCCGCGGTTCCCTCAAGAACATCATCTGCGGGCAGACCGAGGGCGGTGCGGATGAATTTTTTGCGCGAAGTGGCCAGCAGCACCGGATATCCCAGCTTCGTTAGTGCGCTCAGACCGGTCATGACCTGAAGATTCTCTGTATAGTCCTTGGCGAAGCCGATTCCGGGGTCCAGAATAATATTCTCCGGCTTCACTCCCGCTGCCAGCGCCAGGTGAATGCTCTCGCTCAGGTCATCCGTCATATCGCTGATCAAATCGTTATAATTACGGTCATGCCGGTTATGCATCAGAATGATCGGACAGTCTGCCTGCGCAGCAACCGCCGCCATCTGCGGATCGGCCTTGGCTCCCCATACATCATTGATGATATGCGCACCGGCCTGAACCGCCTGACGGGCGACTTCCGCCTTGTAGGTATCTATAGAGAGGGAGAGATGCGGGGCGGCTTGATGGATGCGCTCAATGACAGGAAGTACACGGGCCAATTCCTCTTCAGCACTCACCGGCTGGTGACCCGGACGCGTGGATTCTCCGCCTATATCGATAATATCGGCCCCCTCTGCCGCCATTTGCAGCGCATGCTCTACGGCTCTATCCCGCTCCGTCCACAGGCCCCCATCCGAAAAGGAGTCCGGCGTCACATTGAGTATCCCCATAATCAGCGTACGCTTGCCCAATTTCAGCTCACTGCTTCCGCAGCGGTAAGTCCGTTCATAGATCATCGGCTTCATATCAGCATATCCGTCCTTTCTCTGTACAGCTTCATAAGTGCAGCCGTCTGCTCTCCACAGCGCCCGCTGCCTATGGTTACCCGCCGGTCTCCATTCCATAAGGTGCTTACTGGTACAATCTCCTGCACAGAATTGGTGAGGAAGATTTCATCCGCAGCCGCAAGCTGCTCCCAGCGGTACAAGCCCTGTTCAGGCTGAAGGCTGGCCGCTGCCAGCTCAAGCACCATTTCCCGGGTAATTCCCGGAAGAATGCCGGTGGCGATATCGGGGGTATAGAGCCGCTTATTGGAGATGAAAAAAATATTGCTCACAATGCCTTCGGCGAGCTCTCCCTGTGCGGTCAGCATCAACCCCTCTGCCCCTCGCTCTGCGGACGGATACCCGGCTAATTCACGTTTTGCCAAAATGTTGTTCATATAGTGCAGCGATTTGAGTCTTACCGGGCCCTCCGGGGTATTACGCCGGTGGTTCAGAAGCTGAAGTTCTTTGCCTTCCGTGTAAAGGCTGGCTGGTGTAAACGGAAGGGCTTTGATATAGAGCAGATGATTAGGCTGCTTATAGGCTACGGATGGCAGACCCAGAATATCCTCACCGGCCGTAACTGTGTAGCGGATATACGCCTCGTTAAGCTCATTCTTGTCCATTACAAGCCGAATCCATTCCCGCAGCCCCCGTACATCCGGCTCGAAGGGAATGCCCAACTGGCGGCAGCCCTCTGCCATTCTGCTCAGATGACGCTCCAGCAGGAAGGGCTGCCCCCCATAGGTGCGGAAGGTCTCGAACAGACCCATGCCGTACAAAAAGCCGTGATCCAGAGCGGAGACCACGGCGTCTTTGGCGTCGACTGCTTTGTTGTTAAGTCCTATATATTTCATGCCGGTTCTCCGGCTCTCCGTTTCAGGAAATTGCGCAGTATGGTATGCCCGTGATTCGTAATGATCGACTCGGGATGGAACTGTACCCCTTCAATCGGGTATTCCTTATGCCGCAAGGCCATAATCTCGCCTTCAGCGGTCTCGGCGGTAATCTCCAGACAATCCGGCAGACTCTCGCGTTCCACGATCAGTGAATGATAGCGTGTCGCTGTGAATGGAGACTCCAGCCCTTCAAATACGGAGGTGCCGTTGTGATGAATCGGCGAGGTTTTGCCATGCATAAGACGTTCTGCACGGATGACATTACCGCCAAAAGCCTGTCCAATCGCCTGGTGTCCGAGACATACGCCGAATATGGGGATGATGCCTTTGAAATGCTGCAGCAGCGCAAGGCTGATGCCTGCCTCATTCGGTGTGCAGGGACCCGGAGAGATCAGAATATGATCGGGGGCTAATGCTTCTATCTCCTCAATGCTGATCTCATCGTTGCGTGCTACCTTAACTTCTTCCCCCAGCTCACCCAAATACTGCACCAGGTTATACGTAAAGGAATCATAATTATCGATGACCAAGATCATAATGCGCTTCCTCCTTCGGCGCCGAGGGCAGCCCGCTCTTCCTGCTCGCGTTCACTGCAGAGAATGGCTTTGACTACCGCTTTGGCTTTGTTGTGGCATTCCCGGTACTCACGGTAAGGGTCCGAATCGATCACAATTCCCGCACCTGTCTGAATGTAGCCGATTCCGTCCTTCACTGCGAGCGTACGTATGATTATATTTAATTCCATATTGCCGTTATAGTCAATCCAGCCCATTGATCCAGTATATGGCCCCCGGCGGACCGGCTCCAGCTCTTCGATGATCTCCATGGTGCGCACCTTGGGCGCGCCCGTGATGGTGCCGCCGGGGAACAAGGCGGCAATGACATCGTACGCATCCCTGCCGGGTGCGACGATTCCCTCGACCTGCGAGACGAGATGCATCACATGCGAGTATCGCTCTACGGTCAGCAGCTCCGGCACGCTGACCGTTCCGTAGGCAGCGACACGGCCGATGTCGCTGCGCTCCAGATCGACAAGCATAATATGCTCGGCGATCTCCTTCTCGCTCCCGCGCAGTTCCGCCTCCATGGCGGCGTCCTCCGCGGGAGTATGGCCCCGCCGCCGGGTGCCGGCAATGGGGCGGGCGCTGACCTTGTCCCCGTGCAGCTTGACGAGCAGCTCCGGCGATGCGCTGGAGAGCGCGAAGCCGGGCGTGCGGAGCAGCCCCATGTACGGGGACGGGTTGAGTCTACGGAGCCATTCGTAGACGTCCTCGGGTGTCGATTTGAGCTGCGCCTGCTGGCGCAGCGAGAGGTTTACCTGGAATACATCCCCGGCGCGGATGTATTCCTGGACCTTCAGCACAGCCTGCTGGAAAGGCGCAGCAGAGAAATCCGAGCTCATGCCGGGCCACTCGCCGGTAATCTCGGCCTCGCTCTCTACCCTGCGGGTAAGCCCGGCGTACCTTGCAGCGGCGGCTTCTTCCGGCCCTGCCGGTGCGTAGAGAAGGCTCCACTGCTCCAGCATCCACTCCGCACGGTGCACAGCAGCCTCATACAGACTCCTTAGCCCGTCCAGGTTACCGGATAAAGTATCCGTTACAGGAATATGAACTGCACAGTAGAGCTGCTGCTCCTGCTCATCGTAGATCCACACTTCTTCCAGTCTCATGAACAGATAATCCGGAAATTCAGGGTTGTTCCTAGCAAGCGACGGCAGCTTCTCCAGGGAACGGGCCACATCATAGCCAAGAAATCCGATACAGCCTCCGGTGAATGGCGGCAGACCGTCAAGCGGCAGGCGGGGAGACGTATATTCCCTCATCCATTCCTGCAGCACTTGCAGCGGTTGGCCTTCCGTTACGGCAGACTCTATATGCCCTGAAGCCTTGGCTCCGGGAGTATAGCTCTGTGCAACAGCTCCTCGGCCTTCAATGATGGAGACAGGACTTAGACCCAGATAGGTGTAGCGTCCGCCCTTGCCGCTCTCCAGGACAACCGAATAGGGGGAAGCCTGTTCCCAGGCCTGCTTCCAGCTGCGGGGCAAGCCCTGATTGTCCTGCCGTTTCCTCAGGATCAGGGGCAAGACGCTCCAGGCTTCATCTGCCTCTGCCCACTGCTCCCAATCCTGCCAAGCCGTTAAGATCTCCACAACCATTCTCCCGCCTCATCGATAGTTTATTGCCTGTCAGTATACTGTACATAGGGTTACTTTGAAAAGCCCAAACGCCGCATGAAATATATTCATTCTTATATTTTCACAAAAAGAGCCTGCGCTATCCCTGTGAAAGCGGATAGGGCAGGCTCTTCTAACGAGCTGAATTCTCAGCAATTATACTTCAAAGTTATAGAGCGGAGTGCTCAGGTAACGTTCGCCGTTACTTGGGATGATAACAACAATCTTCTTGCCTGCGCCCAGTTCCTTCGCTACCTTCAGTGCAGCAAACACAGCCGCACCGGAGGAAATGCCGGACAGCACGCCTTCTTCCTTGGCTACGCGGCGGGCAGTTTCGAACGCTTCATCATTCTCAACATGAATAATCTCATCATAGATATCCTGGTTCAGAATTTCTGGCACGAAGTTAGCGCCGATACCCTGAATCTTGTGCGGGCCCGGTTTGCCTCCAGCCAGAATCGGTGAAGCTGCAGGTTCTACCGCATAGATCTTCACGCCCGGATATTGACTCTTCAACACTTCACCCGCACCGCTGATCGTTCCGCCTGTGCCGACACCGGCAATGAATGCATCCAGCGGGCCGCCGACAGATTCAATCGCTTCAACGATCTCCGGTCCAGTGGTCTCGCGGTGGATCTTCACGTTAGCCTTGTTCTTGAACTGCTCCGCAAGGAAATAATCCGGATTCTCGCTCAGAATCTGCTCAGCCTTCTTAACCGCACCGTTCATTCCTTCCGATCCCGGAGTCAATACCAGCTCAGCGCCGTAGGCACGCAGCAGGTTGCGGCGCTCAAGGCTCATCGTTTCCGGCATAACAATAATGGCCTTGTAACCTTTGGCAGCTGCCACAAGCGCCAGGCCGATCCCTGTATTACCGCTGGTTGCTTCTACAATCGTGCCACCCGGCTTCAGCTTGCCTTCTTTCTCAGCCTCTTCTACAATGCTGATGGCAATACGGTCTTTCACACTGGAGCCTGGATTCTGGTATTCCAGCTTCAGGAAGATCTCTGCCGAACCTTCCGGAACAATCCGGTTCAGGCGGACGAGCGGTGTGCCACCGATCAAATCTGTTACACTGTTGACGACTTTAGCCATGAGTAAAAACCTCCTTGGAATGATAAATGAATTAGGGTGCGGAACTTATGACAGATGCTATCAGCATATATTACCGTAGCTCCCGGTTCGCAATGCCTGGGTAACTAACAGTTGAAATTGTACCGCTTAATATTCCCGACTAAATCAGTAGGTTTTATATTTAATTTCATATTATCAATCTTGCAGGCTGTTGTCAATATATATTGCTGTATCGTATTTGACCCGTAATTCACGCTCCACCTGCTGCAAGGGCGCTGCCTGCTCCAGTCTCAGCTGCTGGCCGATCATCCGGTGCAGCTCCTCCTGGTCCGGCTTCACAGGATCAATCAGCTTCTCCAGACGGATCACCGCATACCCGCCGTCAATCTGCAGCGGTCCTGCGATATCCCCCTTCTCAAGCCCGGCTGCTGTCTCCAGCAGCTCCTCAGGCCAGAACGGGTCCTTCTCCTCGACCGTTCCGATACTGCCGCCGTGCTGGCGGCTTTCCTTGTCGATCGAGACCTCCCGGGCCAGCTCTGCAAAATCCTCCCCCTGCTCCAGGCGGTCCATCACTGTACCGGCCTCGTTATAGGTGGAGGTCTGGATGATAGAGAGCTGCATTTGCTTGCGGGGCATGAATCTCTCGCTATTTTGCTTCAGATAATCATCAATTTCCGCTTCACTGACCGTAATTCCGGCCGTAGCTATTGCCTGGAGTGTCAACCGGTATGCCGTCTCCTCACGCAGCTCCTGGCGGGATAGTCCAAGCTCAGACTCCATCTGCTGATAATACTGCTCTTCTGAGCTATAACCGGAGATACCGCGCAACAGTTCCTGCTCAATCTCTTCATCCGTGACCGTAATTCCCAGCGCTGCAGCTTCCTTACCCACCACAATGTGATTGAGCATATTCAGCAGCACTTCTTCCCCGTGCTTCTTCTGAAGCTCCTCTATCCATTCCTGTTCCGTGACCGGCTGGCCTCCGGCAGCAGCGACATCCGAGGCTTCTCCTTCAGCCGTCTCTGCCTTCAGCAGTGCCATGGCACGCAGGCTCCAGAATAATAGCCCTCCCAGCACCAGCGTTGCCACGGCAAGTAATATAACGGCATTGCGCAGCGCGCGCTCCTGTCTTGTCACCATCTCATATCCCTAAGACTTCGCTTGATCGAGGATTACCTGCAGTTCATCCTTGTTAAATACATAGCTCTCATTGCAATAATGGCAGACGACTTCTGCCGTATCATCTTCTTCAATCAGCCGTTCCAGTTCGTGCTCACCCAGGCTGACCAGAGTCTGCTCAATCCGTTCCCGTGAGCACTGACATACAAAGCGGACCTCCAGCTCATCCAGGATCACAGCATCCGGCAGCAGCAGCCGCAGCATTTCCTCAGGCTCAAGCCCCTGATCCAGCACGGACGTAACCGAAGGCATGGCTCCAACCGCTTGCTCAACCTCGGTAATTTGCTCATCTGTCAGGCCGGGCAGCAACTGAATAATAAAGCCTCCAGCAACTCTAACCGAATTATCAGTCTCCACCAATACTCCAAGTCCTACAGCAGCAGGCGTTTGCTCCGAGAGAGCAAAATAATAAGTGAAATCCTCACCCAGCTCTCCCGAAACGATAGGCACACTGCCGCGGTACGGCTCCTTCATCCCCAGATCCTTGCTGACATCAATGAAGCCTTCCGTTCCTACCGCCCCTGCGACATCCAGCTTGCCCATACTGTTGCTTGGCAGATGAACATGAGGATTGTTAACATAGCCGCGAACTTCTCCCAGGGCATTGGATTCAGCCGTAATCTGCCCGAGTGGACCGTTTCCTTTGACCATAATCGCGAGTTTCTCCTGCCCCTTGAGCATGGCCCCCATTATAGCTGCGGCCGTAACCGTACGTCCAAGCGCTGCCGTAGCCGTCGGATACGTATCATGTCTGCGCCGCAATTCATCGACAAGCTCTGTGGTACGGACAGCGAACGCTCTGACTCTTCCGTTCATAGCCGTCCCCCGGACCAGCCGGTCCTTCTTATTATCCATTGGGTGCATACTCCTCCTATCTATCTGTTCTGTATAGGTTCATCTTTAAGATTATTTGTTACGGTTGTAAATAATGCGCAATCCTTCAAGCGTCAGCATCGGATTAACCTCGTCGATACATTCTGTCTCACTGGCAATCAGTGAGGCCAGCCCCCCGGTGGCAATAACCTTGAGAACAGGAGCGTTCATCTCCTGCTTGATGCGTCTGACGATACCCTCAACCTGACCGGCATAGCCAAAAATTATCCCTGCCTGCATCGCATGTACAGTATTGCGTCCGATTACCTTCTTGGGCTTCTCCAGCTCGATCCGTGGCAGCTTGGATGCCCGCAGATACAGGGCCTCCGTGGAAATGCCCAGACCCGGCACGATAGCACCGCCCAGATAGTTGGCCCCGGCATCAATGCAGTCGAAGGTGGTTGCCGTACCGAAATCAACAACGACAAGCGGACATTTATACTGCTCAATCGCCGCAACGGCGTTCACAATCCGGTCCGCCCCCACTTCGCGCGGGTTCTCATAACGCAGATTAAGCCCGGTTTTGATACCGGGTCCCACAAGCAGCGGGTCCTTGCCAATGAATTTGACACACATCTCCACGATGACCTGCACGAGCGGCGGAACAACGGATGAGATGATGACCCCCTCGACATCCCTGAACGACAGATTCGACATGTTGAACAGATTATGAATCATCACACCGTATTCATCGACAGTGGACCCGCGGGCAGTGCTCAGCCGGAAATGGTGCAGCAGCTCACTGCCCCGGTAGACACCCAGTACGATGTTTGTATTGCCGATATCAACGACAAGTATCATCAGAGGGTTCCCTCCTTCTTGGCGTTCAGGTCCAGACTGATATCGAGACTCGCGAAGGAATACGTTAGCCGTCCTACCGAAATCACATCCACACCCGATTCAGCAATGCCCCGGACCGTCTCCAGAGATACATTGCCCGATGCCTCAATGGTGACATGCTTCGCCTTGGTCCGGATTCTTCTCACGGCTTCAGTCATCTGCTCAGGAGACATGTTATCGAGCATAATAATATCCGCTCCGGCCGCTAGCGCTTCCTCTACCTGCTCCAGACTCTCCGTCTCTACTTCAATGGTCATGGTGTGCGGGATATTGGCACGGGCACGCCCTACTGCCTGACGGATGCCACCGGCCCCCTTGATATGATTATCCTTAATCATTACCGCATCATACAGACCGTAACGGTGATTGGCTCCGCCGCCTATACGGACTGCATATTTCTCCAGCATCCGGTGGCCTGGTGTGGTCTTGCGGGTATCCACCAGGCGGGTCGGCAGTCCTTGAAGCTTCTCTACAAAGGAAGCCGTTCGTGAGGCCACACCGGATAACCGCTGCATCAAGTTGAGAGCAAGCCGTTCACCGGTCAGGATGGCATGGGTGCTGCCTTCTACTTCAGCAAGCACAGTGCCCTTGGAGACAGCCTGCCCTTCCTGGACCAGCGCCGTGAATACAAGCCCAGGATCAACGACCTCGAACACCAGCTCGGCCACGGGGATTCCACAAATAATCCCGTCCTCCTTAGCATGGATAATTCCCTTGGACTCATGCCCTGCGGGTATGGTTGTACGGGTGGTAATATCCCCCGAGCCGACATCTTCCTGCAGCCAGCCCTTAATAGCCTTAAGCAGGTCTTCATTATATCCGTTAAACATCATCACTTAATTCCTCCACTATTCCAAGTTCGCGAATCTGGAGCAGATGCTTCTGCCACTGTGCGTCACTGCGCAGTGGATAATCCTCACGATAATGCGCACCGCGGCTCTCCTCCCGTGCCAGGGCCGATTCGGTGATCAGCAGACAGCATGTAAGCATATTGGCGAACTCGTATTCTTCCCGTGTTGTCAGTTTGGTCTTAAAAATCGGCAGCTGGCGCTTTATCTCATCCAAGCCTTTATTCAGCATTTCCCGGTTCCGCCTCAGTCCGGCGTACCGTACCATAGCCTTTTGCAGCTTGAGCCGCCGTTCTACAATCGCCTGTGCAGGAGCTTCCACCCTTGCCTGATGATAGGCTGAGGGCAGGTTATCCCGGTCAAGCGGCGGAAGCTGGCGGATGCGTTCAATAATCCGGCGGCCGAACACAACGGCTTCCGACAAGGAGTTGCTGGCCAGCCGGTTAGCTCCCTGCACACCAGTAGATGATACCTCACCACAGGCAAACAGGCGGGCAACTGTGCTCTCTCCACTCAGGTCGGTCTTCACGCCCCCCATCATATAATGCGCAGCAGGAGCCACCGGAATCCAGTCACTTGTAATATCCAGCCCGTAGCTCATGCAGGTCGCATAAATGGTCGGGAAGCGGCGTTTAACCATATCCGCCGGTTCATGTGTAATATCCAGATAGACAAAGGTTGATTTGGTCAATTCCATCTCGCTTACAATGGCACGGGCAACAATATCCCGCGGGGCCAGCTCCTGCAGCTCATGATAACGTTCCATGAACCGCTCACCTTTAATGTTCCGCAGCACAGCACCTTCTCCCCGCACAGCCTCCGAGATCAGGAAGCGCGGAGCACCAGGATAGCTGAGTGCAGTCGGGTGAAACTGAATGAACTCCATATCCCGGATATGGGCACCGGCACGGTAGGCAATAGCTACCCCATCTCCGGTAGCCACCTCAGGATTGGTCGTGTAACGGTATAGCTGCCCTGCTCCACCGGAGCACAGGATTGTTGCATCTGCCTGCAGGAATAACCGCCCTCCATCAGGCCGCTGTACAAGCGCTCCCAGACACTCTCCGCCCTCCGTAATCAGGTCAATGACATAATGGTCATCCCAGGTCTCAATATTCTGATGCCGGGCAGCCTGTTCAGCGAGTGCGCGGACAATCTCATATCCAGTAGCATCCCCATTTGCATGTAAAATACGGCGGTGGCTATGCGCCCCCTCCTGGGTTAAGGCTAGTACACCATTCTCCTTATCGAAAATAGTGCCAAGCCGGATCAGCTCGCGTACGCCTTCGGGTCCTTCATTGACCAGCACATCGACAGCCGCAGAGGAGTTCAATCCCGCGCCGGCCATCAGGGTATCCTGACGGTGATACGCCGGCGAATCGTCCTCCGAAATGACGGCTGCAATTCCGCCCTGGGCATACCGTGTGTTGCTCTCCATTACGGTCTTCTTCGTAAGCATAATAACCTTCCGGTCTTCGCTGGCCTTGATTGCTGTGAATAACCCGGCAATACCGGAACCAATGACAAGGCAGTCTGTCTTAACTACAGGAAGTCCCTGAAGATCAAAATCAACCAAATATTGTGGAATCATGACCGCTTTTCACCTGTTTCAACGAAAGAGTAGCGCATGCTACCGGACTTGTAGCATGCGCTCTAGGGATGTTCTGGCTTTGTCGGCGACTGCAGGCGGTACATAGATCTGCGGCTTCATCGTCTCCAGGCATTTGACCAGCTTCTTCAAATTATTAACCTTCATATTAGGACACACCAGGAATTTGGTGGCAAAATGAAACTCCTTATCCGGGCTGTCCAACCGCAGCTGATACCCGGTTCCATCCTCAGTACCTACAATAAACTGCCGGCGGTCCGATTTCCGGCAATATTCCAGAATTGAGGTAGTGCTGCCTACATAATCCCCCATTGCCACGACTTCCGGGCGGCATTCGGGATGTACAACAAATTCAGCTTCCGGGTATTTGGCTCTCATCTCCATCACATCTTTGACGGTAAGCATGTCATGAGTATTGCAATAGCCCTCCCAGATAATCAGCTTCTTACCGGTCTGATCCTGCACATATTGACCCAGATTCTTGTCGGGTACCCAGATGATTTCTTCGGCATCAAGCGATTCGATCACCTTCACCGCATTCGCTGAGGTGCAGCAAATATCTGTCTCCGCCTTAATCTCTGCCGAGGAATTGATATAGGTTACTACCTTCGCACCCGGATGCTGCGCCTTCAGTTTCCGCAGCCCATCCACATTGACCATGTCAGCCATCGGGCAACCCGCACGTTCGTCAGGAATCAGGACCGTCTTGTTCGGCGCCAGAATCTTGGCACTTTCCCCCATGAAATGAACGCCGCAGAATACGATTACATCTGCCTCTGTCTCCGCTGCCTTCTGGGCCAGCAAAAAAGAGTCTCCCCGGAAATCGGCGACTTCCTGAATTTCATCACGCTGATAATAATGAGCCAGAATAATAGCATTCCGTTCCTTCTTAAGCTGTTCGAGGCGCACACGAAGTTCACGATTCTGTTCCTGCTTGCGCTCAAGCGCCAGAGCTTCCACGGTCAGTCTCCCCCTTATGTCTTCATGGCTTGCCGCCAATACATTTCTTATAAATGATAAATTTAATATTTATTCACTAATGTACACAACGTTCCACCCCCTGTCAATCCAAGCGGGTGCTCTGTTTCAGAGCGAAACCGGAGGACAAGTTACCATGTGAAACCTATACATTCTTATATTGTAAAAGAAAAGCCCGGAGAACCAGTGGTTCTCCGGACTAGATTACACAATTTCCTACGGTACAGCTTAGATTAGGCTTCCGCCACCCTTATTCCCGTCATCCGGTCCGTTGCCCTCTTCAGGGTCCGGCTTGTTCGGAATATCCTTAGACAGGTCTAATGGGGACTCTTCGTCATTCTTACCTTGAATCCGGACACGCACATCACCGATGGAATCAATAATCGGCTCGCCCGCTTCATTGGTAATAGCATCGCCTTCTTCTGGCTTACCATCCTCACTCAGGTAGCCTTTCTCAATCAGTTCTGCGATCTGATCAAGTTCCAGCGTTTCCTTCTCAAGCAGGGTGTTGGCAATCAGGTGCATTTCTTTGGAATGCTTAGTCAGCAGATCTCTGCAGCGCTCATAGCTGCTGCGGATAAGGTTCTGCATTTCCTGATCAATCTCATAAGCGATGGAATCGCTGTAATTCTGTTCATGTCCGATATCCCGGCCCAGGAAGACTTGGCCTTGGGTTGCGCCGAACTGCAAGGGCCCGAGCTTATCACTCATCCCATATTCCATAATCATCGCACGCACAATGCGCGTAGCCTGCTGGAAGTCACTATAAGCGCCTGTGCCGATTTCACCAATGAATAATTCTTCAGCAACACGTCCTCCAAGCAATCCGGTAACCTTATCCAAGAGTTCCTGCTTGGTAACGATCATCCGGTCTTCCTTAGGAAGCATAATGACATATCCGCCGGCACGGCCACGCGGGATAATCGTAACCTTGTGAACCACATCAGCATGCTCAAGGAAGTAGCCGGCAATGGTATGGCCTGCTTCGTGATAAGCGACAATCCGTTTCTCGCGGTCACTGATGACGCGGCTGCGCTTCTCGGTACCGACGATGACACGGTCAATCGCTTCATCCACTTCACGCATCGTAATGTCCTTGCGGTTACGGCGTGCAGCAAGCAATGCCGCTTCGTTCAGCAGGTTCTCCAAATCCGCACCAGTGAAGCCGGTAGTACGCTTGGCGATAACGTCAAGTCTTACATCCTTAGTCAGCGGTTTGTTGCGGGAGTGAACCTTCAGTACAGCTTCACGGCCCTTCACATCTGGACGGTCAACCGTAATCTGACGGTCGAAACGGCCCGGACGGAGCAGCGCCGGGTCAAGAATATCTGCGCGGTTGGTAGCCGCGACAATGATAATGCCTTCGTTGCCGCCAAAGCCGTCCATTTCAACGAGCAATTGGTTAAGGGTCTGTTCACGTTCGTCATGTCCGCCGCCAAGTCCTGCGCCGCGCTGACGTCCCACAGCATCGATCTCATCAATAAAGATAATACAAGGTGCGTTCTTCTTCGCGTTCTCGAACAAGTCACGTACGCGGGATGCGCCGACACCGACGAACATTTCCACGAAGTCGGAACCGGAGATGCTGAAGAACGGAACGCCTGCTTCCCCTGCAACTGCACGGGCCAGCAAGGTTTTACCTGTTCCCGGAGGACCTACAAGGAGTACCCCCTTCGGAATCCGGGCACCCACCGCTGCGAATTTGCGGGGGTCCTTAAGGAATTCAACAACCTCAACCAGCTCTTGCTTCTCTTCATCAGCCCCTGCAACATCCTCGAAGCTGATCTTCTTCTTCTCTTCATTATATAACCGGGCCTTGCTCTTGCCGAAGTTCATCACCTTGCCGCCGCCGCCCTGTGCATTATTGAACAGGAAGAAGAACAGGATGAACATGATGACCAGTGGAATCATGGAAGAGAGGAATGTCAGCCAGATGCTGTCACCTTCCATTTTTTTCTGGCTCAGTTCTACGCCGTTCTTATCGCTTGCAGCCACAAGTTCATCAAGGGCCTGGTCTGTAGGAGGAACATAAGTGGAGAAATTCTTCGATTTAGCCTCGGGTGGCAGCTCTCTATATTCGCCAGTAACCAGAAATGCATTCCCCTCAAACTGAACCGTCATGCTCTTCACATTATTGTTCGAGATCTCCTGCCGCAACTCGTCATATCTAGGGAGATCGGCGGATTCATTTCCATTGCTTACAAACTGGACTATGCCCACCACGACTAAAAATAAAATCAAATAAAAACCAGAATTCCGGATGAACCGATTCATCCCCTACCTCCTCTCGCAACGCTCAAGTTATTGTACCATAGCCTGACCGGACTCCTCAAATTGTCAGGAAATCCAGAAAAGTGATCCGTAGATCTAAGGCTGTCGGGTAGTTCATTTGGTATAAATCTCAGGCTTCAGTACACCGACATAAGGGAGGTTCCGGTACAGCTCGGCATAGTCCAGTCCATAGCCTACGAGGAATGCATCAGGAATCACAAAGCCGGTATACTGGGCTTCAAGATTCACTGCACGGCCTGACGGCTTGTCGAACAGAGTGACTACGTTGACAGAAGCAGCGTTGCGCCCCTGCAGCATGTCAATCAGATAGCTGAGTGTAAGGCCACTGTCGATAATGTCCTCGACAATCAGAACATCACGGCCTTCAACCGATGTGTCCAAATCCTTGATGATTTTGACTACGCCGGATGATTTAGTTGTACCGCCGTAGCTGGATACCGCCATGAAGTCCATTTCAACGGGTACTGTAATCACTTTAACCAGATCCGCCATAAAAATAAACGCACCTTTGAGTACACAAATCACTAAAGGTGTGCGGTCTGCATATTCCTTGCTCAGCTGGGCGCCAAGCTCCCTGATTCTTTGTTGAATTTCTTCTTCGCTGATCAAGATTTCCTGAATATCATTCTGCAACTTGCGAACCTCCTAAGATATACTTATGAAAGACTTACTTCGGCCATTACGATTCTTCGCCCTGTTCCAGGTCTTCCAGGGTCAGGAGCAGAACCGAGGCCGTGTGCCGCCCAACTGCGGCATGCACCGAGCGCCTTACGCCCGGAATCCAGACGATATTGCCGAGTGCATCACATACGAGGGGAATTGCAGGCCGTTCGGAAGAAGGTATTTTATCATCAATGTAAATATCTTTTACCTTTTTGCTTCCGTTTAATCCCATAACCCTTATGGTATCTCCAGGCAACCGGGAACGAATGGTGAGCGGCAGGACAAGATCATCCCAGTCAAACCAAGCCGAGTTCTTCCCGTAATCCTCCTCCTGTGCAGAAAAAACTTCCCCCGCAAGCCCCCTCATCGTCATAACCTTTCCTATCTCCATAAGCTTAATCCGGGGATGAGTCAAAGACAGCCGGTATGTATAGCCTACCTGCCGGGTCAAGGGCTTGGACGAGAACACAATGGTATCATATTGCCGCACGCAGACATAACCGCCACCCATATCCAGCGTCCAGACGGTAGGGTATTCCTGCAGCGTTCCCCGGCGTACTGCTTCAATCTTGGAAAAATCCATGAATGATGAATCCGCCGACAGATAATTTAATATTAGTTTAATCAAACGCCGTTGTAAAGCGGAGGGTATGGCCGCAAAGGCAGCTCTTTTCAAGGTGTATTTTCCATGCTCGGTGAAAACAAGCTCATCAAAGCATTTTGCCGCATTCGCCTCCATATATTCATCTTCCGCCGAGGCAATTTCAGCCAGCTGCAGAAGCGATTGTCTCACTCTCGGATTATGCTGCTCCAACACAGGCAACAGCTCCAGCCTAACTGCATTCCGCTTGTACTGCGTCAGAAGGTTTGTCGCATCCTCCGCATAGGCCAGGCCCTCCTCCCGGCAAAAGCCGACAAGAGCCGTTTTGTTAATACGCAGGAAGGGGCGGATGAGTTCCACCTTTTTTTCAGTCCGTTTCCAGCGCATGCCGGCAAGGCCCGAAGGCCCGCTCCCCCGCAGCAGCCGCATAAGCACCGTCTCGGCCTGATCGTCTGCATGATGGGCCAGCGCCACCGATCGCGCCTGATAACGGTGTGCGGTTGCGATCAGGAACTGGTAACGCTTCTCCCGTGCAGCGCCTTCCGGGCCAAGCCCGCTCTCCTTAATGATGGATGGAATATCGAATTCGCCCAGCTCGAAGGGAACGCCCAGCTCTGCCGCGAGGGTCCGGACCAGCTCTGCTTCCTCTGCCGATTCGGCTCTGAAACCGTGATTGACATGGGCGCATATCAGCGTCAGCGGCATCCGGGTCTGGGAGATCTCATGCAGAATACGCAAAAGAGCCACAGAGTCCGGCCCTCCGGAAACTGCGACTACAATGGTGTCATGAGGCGCCCACAGCTCATATTCAACCGCAGCCTCCATTACGGATTCCACCAGTTCCTTCCTGTGCTCCATAGGGGCTTCCTTTCCTGCCATCCCTAACACGGCCTGATCCGGCGGTCAGCATCTTGGTGATTATGTACGATTACAGCATACAATTAATTATCAGAAACGGAAAACCCAGTATAGCGTGAATGCCAGCAGAAATAAAGACAGCGCGAACGCATTTTTGAGCCAGCGCGGGGTCGCCATCGTCTCATGTCCGGTCTTCCGTCCTCTGTAGATGTGGCTTCTCCAGATCTCCGCAGCCTGCGCAGAACCGGGGAAACCGCCTTTGAGCGCGAGGCATAGCCAGGAGGACAGTTTCTTGTCCGGCAGCTCCCGGGCCAGCTTCATCAGCTCCTCTACGCTCCTTGTCTGCGGCAGCTGCTGGGCGGCAGACTTCAGCCCTTCTTCATTAAGGAGACGCAGGCACAGGACGGCAAAAGCAAACAGGTCATAGCTCTGGTCACCTGTCCGGCTGCCGGCATTCCAGAATCCGCGGTCATGCCATTCGGTGAACTGCTTCACGCTGCGTCCGATGGGACTTGCCCCTCCGTAATCAATCAGCTCGGCTTCCCCGTAGCTGGATACCATGACATTCTCCGGCTTCAGGTCTCCGAATACGAAGCCGCACTCATGTAGCGTCTGCAGCTTCTCCAGAATCGTCATTCCGACAAGCCCCAGCCAGGAGGCACCATTCCTGGACAGGAAATGATGCAGCGGCCTTCCTTCCACATAGCGCATCACATAAAAGGGCGCCTGGTCCCGATCCTTGAAATCATCCGATTCCAGCAGGTAGGAGGATAGCGGCGATTCCTTGCGTGCCCGGTGCTCTCTGCGTTTGCGGCAGGACTGCAGGGAGGTCAGCACGTTAATCTCAGACTGCAGCTCCAGCGTATCGTATCCGATCTTAAGCGCATACCGCTCCCGTCGGCCTTCCCGCTGCACCAGATATACGGTTCCGTTTGCCCCTTTCCCCAGCACACGTTCCACGACATAACGGTTCCCCCGCCATTTGCCGGTAATCACTGTGCCTGCCGGATAGGATGGATTAGACGACATACCCATCAATCATCCCTTCTCTTGCCCCGTCATCTTCCCCTGGAAGATAATTACGATGTTCCTCCAGTTTATCATAACGATAATGTTCCAGCACCTTGAAAATAGCCGGTCCGGTCGGCGTTGCCCCCCGCATCTTCAGTCTGGAAAAGAGGGAGCGGACCTCGGACACATTCCGGGTCCAGTCGATATCCAGCATGGCATCCTCACTGCCTGAGCGGCCGGGAAAATGGAACACGGCAATCTCGCTGCGCCCTTCCCGGGCCTCCAGACTAAGCGCCAGATCACGGATGGCGTCCTCTACCGCGCCAAGCTTCGGCTTCATGCTCGCGCTTGCGTCAATTAACAGCGCTATGCGCAGCGGCGATATCTCGGTCAGCTCATCGACCACGGTAACCACCTGCGAACGCTGCTGCGGAGGCAGCTCCGCCAGCGAGCCGTCGCCGAGAATTTTTTGCACCTCTTTATTAACCGCCTGCTGAATGGTTTGAACCACCGTCTTGCGTGTCATCATCTGAATGGTCTGGGCCAGCTGCGGGGTTCCCACGATCCGGCTGATACCGCCCCCTGCCTTGGCAATATCGGCAATCTCACGGCTGCCCAGCTCACCGATGGTTCCATAATCCACAACCCCCACAACATTGACCGTGATGCCCTCCTGACGGGCGTGTGCAGCCGCCAGCACCGGACTCTCCCCCACATTTGAACAACCGTCCGTGATCAGCAGAATTTGCTTCATGACCGTTCCTCCCTTCCTTGTCTAGTTACTAGCATTGCCAAGGTAGAGAGATTTCAAACGCCGCTGGACACTGGAAGTTGATTTGAAAATACTACGTAAAAATGAGTCTCTGCGAGACTTTTGGGCCTCCGATCGCTGTTGTCTTCCGATTTCTTGATTATAGTACCGCGGCTGGCGGTTGAAATCGGAAGACAAAGGCGAACGCTGACGCTTCTGCGGCTCCAAAATTCTCTCCGTTCCGTTTATTTTACTATGTTATTCAAACCCTACCCTTCAACCCCCTAACCAGCAGCGGTTGAAACGGAGCGGAGCAAGGGCTGGCGAGTGGCTGGAATGCACCCGCCGAATAATTTAAAGACACCCGCCTTTCAGCACTGACTGTGCACTCGGCCCTTGAATGTTACTGTTACTCTAACTCATATTGTTACTCATGCTTCATGCACTTACACCAGTCCCCTACTCTGCCTACAGCCTCCTACTCTTTCTCCAGCTCCGAATCCAATAATCCTGCCTAAAATGCAACATTCCTCTCAATAATCCCTCCTGGTAAGGAATATGTTGCACAAAAGGCAGGATTCCTCCCCCCGTAAGTCAATTAGCCGAAAGAATATTGCAATTTATGCAACAATCCACTAAAGTACCGGGGTATCTTCAGCGTCAAGCTGCATTATGTGCAACATTTCCAGCTTACTCACTCAATAGACTAATTAGTTGTCAGGTCAATGGCTAGCTGGTTAGCTAACCGTACGCGGGCGCTCCATCCGGCCGACGCCAGGCATATGCAGGCTGGACCATTCCGGATGGTAATGATCCACACGGCTGACCACGATGGTCATATCATCATGGACCTCATTCCCCTGATAGCGGATTACCTTATCCAGCAGCTCGTCCGCCATATCCTGCGGGTCATCGCCCTCCAGTTCCTGAATCAGACGCTTCATCCATATCTCCTTATTAACGGCATATCCGGGCGCATCATAAATACCATCGGTCATCATAATCAGGATATCGCCGGGACGAAGCTGCATGGTGACCAGATCCACCTCGATGTCTTTGATGATGCCGATCGGCAGATTGCTGGCCGTCACGGGAATCACCTCGCTGCCCCGCCGGATGAAGCTCGGAGCAGAAGCAATCTTCATGAAGATGGTCTGTGCAGAATACTGGTCGATCAGCGCCATATCTACTGTCGCATAGAATTCATCTGGGGAGCGCAGCAGCAGAATAGAGTTGACGGATTTCACCGCCAGCTTCTCATCCATTCCCGATTGCAGCAGCTTCTCCAGCATGGATAACGCAGCGCTGCTCTCCATCCGGGCCCGCTCCCCGTTGCCCATTCCGTCACTGATAGAGACGGCAAAGGTACCGTTACCCAGCTCCACCGTGCTGAAGCTGTCCCCCGACAGCATATCGCCTCCCATGGCGGCGGCAGCTACGCCGGAGCTTATCTCATAAGCCTTGGCCGAGCCAAAGGTCACCATCGACAGACCCTCGCGTGGATGGATGGCAGTCTCACTGACCACTGCGATATTCTCCTCCAGAATATCCGAGAGCAGCGGAGCGATCATTTTGCGGCATTCATCGAAGCCCCGGGTGTAGGCATGTACAACCTCAATCTCCACACGGCCGGGATCGAGACTCAGGATCTCAATGCTGTGAATGGAGAGGCCCAGCTTCTCCAGCGCCTCCCGGATCTGGCTCTCCTGCCGGTACATCGCCTGCCCTTCCCGCTTAATCTCTTTCGCCAGGTCCTCCATGACCTGCGAGACGCCGGATAATTGCTCGGCCACAAATTGGCGGCTGTCGTATATTTGCCGCTTCCAGCGCATATCATGCTGGTATAGCTCATATTGGCCCTTCATCACCTCAAGAACCTCCCCCGTCCTGCCGCAGATCCGGCTCCACTCCGGCGGCAGCTGGGCAGCGGTAATGTCCGGGCACTCCTCGACCGTGGTCATCATGTCCGTCATATACCTGTAGGTCTGATAGAACTTGGCATCCCAGCAGTGGGTCCGCCGGATGCACCCGGCGCAGGCTCCTTCTGTTACCGTATTCATAAAGTCCTCCATCTCACGGTCGCTTTTGCCCGCCTCTGCGGCCCGGGGAATCTGCCCGAAACTGCTGGAGAGCTGCTGGAATACCTGTGAGAACTGGGTCACCCGGTCTGCTGTAATATCCCGGACCCTCCGGGCATATTCATGCTGGGTACGGCTGTGATCGGCCGTGCCTGGTACATATTTGGCAATGGCAGTAATCATCCCCTTAGGTGTTAGAAGAAACAGCACTATGGCTGCGCAGGTCTCCCAAGTAGAATTCATGACATCGCCCGGTCCCATGAAATAGACGGATAGGATCGTTGATCCCAGCAGCATCCCGATCGAGACCGCCCCTTTGCGTCCGGACTGCATCATGCCTGCCAACATCCCAGCAAAAGCCAGCAGGCTCATTTGATAGATGGCTCCGATATCGGCCAGACTGAGAATCAGCCCGGTCACTACGCCAACCGCAGCACCAAGCGGCGCGCCTCCGGCCAGGGCAAAGATCAGAATCAGAAACCTTGATAACACATGCTCCAGCGATAGACCGTTAATGGTCCAGCCAACAAGGCCGGTCATGACGGAAGCCAGCAGGATGATCAGACAGAGTACCTCCTCATTGCGGAGTGCCCTGCTTTTCTGCTTATAGGTGAATACAGGAAGCGCCTGCAGGAATACAAGCGTCAGCACGAACCCAAGTATGGCATCAATGGCTGCCATCATCAGCGGATACCATGTGAGCGAAGGACCGATGACGACCTGGAACAATCCCACCATAAAAGTAGCCACGAACACCATCAGCGGGGCATAAGACAGATCCACCCGCTGGAAATTCTCCAGCCCTTTATAGATCAGGTAAAAAATAATCAGCTCCGCAGCAACCACGATGGCACCCGGAAACGGTGTGAAGAGACTGCCGAGCACGATGGCTACGGCCACAGGCAGCATGGAATCCCTGCGCATAAATACAATGACGGCGAAATAAGCAGCAGCAAACGGGGTAAGCTCATCCAGGATCATAGCCCGTCCCAGCAAAAAGCCCATTAGGCTAAGCAGCAGCACCCACTTCTTGACCGCGATGAACTGGACAACCGGCAGCTTGGTGCCCCACGCCGTAAGGCGTGTACCTAAGGCTTCTTTCTGATTTTTGTCTTTGCTTCCTGCTCTTGTCCACTCCGGCAAATTCACCACATTGCTTTTACTCATTCCCTGCACCACCCGTTTATGAATTTTATGGTTCTCATTATATAGCGGGGGTCTTAAGAAAGTTTGTCAGAAACGGAGAGCAATCTGTAAAAAATTTCCGACAAAAAAGCCTGTCCCGACATTCTGCGGAAAAGCCTCCCAATCCCGTACGGGGTAAAAGATTGGCTGCGGACTGCCGCAGTCGCACTGCCGGTTGCAGGTAATGCCCGCGCGGACATTCGTCAGCGATTGCCCTAGAGTTATGTGAGAATGGCATGGATGCTGTCGGCAATTTGCCGGGTACCGACAAAAATAGCCGGAAGCTGGGGCGCGCGGTATAGAGCTGGGGCGCGCTGGGCTGCTCATACTCTGCGTTGCGAGCAAATTGTAATCGGTTTTCCGATTACATTTGGTCAATACACCTCCACGTTGCCGATTGTAGTCGGTTTTCCGATTACATTTGGTCCGTACGCCTCCACGTTGCCGATTGTAGTCGGTTTTTCGCCTACATTCGGCCCGCGGGCACAAACACAAAAAAACCGCGAAGGGCGTAAGCGCCCCAGCGGTTTATTTATGATGTGCAAGACTCAGATTATACGCGCTTGGCTCCACGGCCGCCGCGCTTTCCTTCTGTGTTCTTCTTGATCGAAGATATCCGTTCTTCGCTGTCTTTCAGGAAGCGTGACATTTTATCCTCGAATGAAGGTTTACCGGCTGCAGGCTTGAATGGACGCCCACCCCGTTCACGATTGAATCCACCGCCGCCTCCGCCACTGCCGCCACCACCGCCGAAACGGTCTCCACCGCTTGGACGTTCAGGTCTTGGAGCTCTGGGGGGACGTACTTCCGATGCCGGCTTATCAACGGCTTGCTTAATGGAAAGTCCGATCTTGCCGTCCTTGTCAACATTGATCACCTTAACGGTTACTACATCCGCAATCTTCAAATGATCGTTAACATCCTTGACGTAGTTATCGGCGATCTCCGAGATGTGAACGAGACCTGTGACACCTCCTGACAGATCCACAAATGCTCCGAAATGCGTGATGCCTGTCACCTTGCCCTCTAACTTGGTGCCCACTTCAATTGCCATAGAATAAAATGATCCTCCCTTAAAAATATACAGACGAATATAATGTCCATCCTGTCTGCGGTGATTTGATTATACAGTAAAGAGCAAAGCAAGGCAACACAGCGTAAGCCTCTTTTCGCCTGCTTTTATTGCCCGGATTGCTCGGTACGGATAGGTGATTCCCCTGCAGGATACATATTGTACCATTTACGCGCTAATTGTCCGATATACTCATCGTCATTCAGCCGCGAGACCTCATATTTCAATTGATTCAGCGTAGCTGTTACACTCTCACTGTTCTCTGTCTTACGGGCGAGCTGTTCACTCTTGTCGGCGATTGCTGCGCTCTGGGCAAAGAAAGTGTATCCGGCCCAGCCGAAGAAAACAGCCATCACAAGAATCCATATAAACTTTCTTCTCTTCGCGCCTGCGGCCGAAGCATTGTGGTTCGTATTCTTCTCTTCCGCAGAGAATCTGTTCATTCAGCTTACCTCCAGTTCCAGGGTTCAAGGTCAGCGCTTCCGCCACCCTGATATCCACTCGGTGATTCTCACGATCCGGGCGCTATGAACGAACCGGGATGTATACGGAGAGGCCCACCTTACAGGAAGTACCCAGATTGGCTTGGTTAGACGCAGCAGCAGCTTACAAATATAAAGAAGGACCCGGCCGAGCAGCAGCACTGTTCCCTTAACCAGGCGCCACAGCCAGAGAATCGGACCTCCGATGACTATGGTAACGAAACGCCATAACATCCTGCATACATACTGAACCGACTGAATTAACCTTACCACAAAACGCTGCACCGTAATACTGAAGATCAAAAAATAGATCCATACACCTAGAAAGAGGCCAAGAACGACATAAAACCTCAATTGTCCCTGGTTTCCGGCATAAAGCATGCGAAAGACCAGTAGGGCCGCCCCTATCCAGTACAGCAGATCCAGCAGCGCATTCAGCCAACGGGGAAACCTCAGCTTCTGCGACAGCACCCGGTAGCTGTCATAGGCCAGTCCCATGGCAATGCCGGCCAGAATCATATATAGCAGGGTGATCCATTGTACGGAGGGATTCATTTAAACAGCTTGCGGAGAATCCCTTTATTTTTGCCTTGCGTCCCGGGGTCCAGATAAATCAGGGAATGAACATTGCCTTCAAGGGACAGCATTCCATTCTCCAGACTTAGATTCTTGATATGTAAATGAGTACCCCGTATAGTCAGTTGGCCGAGTTCTGTACTCAGCAGAAACTCTTCGCTATCAAAGCTCTCCACATTCTGCACACCGGTAAGCTCAATCTGCTTGCGGCTGCGCATGTGCAGATCATGCTGTTTGCTCACTTTGGCTGGCTCGATCATAGCATGTACCCCTCCTTCTTGGTTCTAATCTATGAAGGAAGGACAGGGTATAGAACCGGTTAAAAGAAGAAAAAAGAGGTATTCCGCTCCGCCGTCTTCCGGCTTTGGGAATACCTCTTAACCTTACACTTCGATGATCTACTACCAATCGAGTCCAGTACTTTTGACAACCGGCTCTTCACGGAGCAGGGTATACATTCCGGCGGCCTCGTCCTTGCGGGTAGTTTCCACCAGCTTTTCCACTTTGACCGTCACAAGCTTTTGGCCGAACTGCACGGTAATCTCGTCACCGATCTTCACCGTACTGCTTGGTTTGGACTCCCGTCCATTGATCAACACGCGGCCCTGTTCGGACACATCCTTGGCCACGGTGCGGCGCTTGATCAGACGGGAGACCTTCAGGAACTTGTCCAGTCGCATTAGTTAACGGCTTCTTTGAGCTTGTTGCCTGCCTTGAAGGCCGGCACTGTGGATTCAGGAATTTCGATAGGTGCGCCCGATTGCGGGTTACGGCCGGTACGGCCGGAACGTTTGCGCGTTTCAAAAGTACCGAAACCGATCAGCTGTACTTTATCTCCGCTTGCTAGAGCTTCTGTAATTTCGCCCAGAACTCCGTTGAGTACGGTTTCTACGTCTTTTTTGGCCAATCCGCTTTTCTCGGAAATGTTGTTTACCAGATCTGTCTTGTTCATAATTTGAAGTTCCTCCTAGGATACAAAAAATAAATGAAAATCAGGTTTACCGGAAAATCACGGCAAATCGTCATTTCGTCTTTATGATATTCTGGATTCCACCCTCAATTCCTGCCACGTTCCGCCGTTTTTTTTGAAAAAGTAACATCTTGCGTAGGATATGGGGGCATATAGCACTATAACATTATAAACCTCTCATTGCATTTCAAATCAGAGATTAGCGCCGTAGTCACAGCATTGCCGTGAACCGCGCGGGATATACTGCAGAAGACTATAATTCTAGAATCTATTGCTTCCGCTCTTCCGCCTTGGCTTCCTGCCAGAGGGCTTCCATCTCTTCGAGCGGGCTGTCCTCCAGCCGGACCCCCTTATCGCGCAGACGCCGCTCAATATATTCGAACCGGGCTACGAACTTACGGTTGGTGCGGGTCAGTGCTTCTTCCGGATCGGCTCCAATGAAGCGGGCCGCATTGGTGGCTGCGAAAAGCAGGTCGCCCAGCTCCAGCATCTGCTCCCCGGCAGACTGTCCCGTCTCAATCGCCTCCTGAAGCTCGTCAATCTCCTCGCGGATCTTAGCCAGCACATCGCTGGTATTGTCCCAGTCGAATCCGACTTTAGATGCCTTCTTCTGCAGCTTGTACGCCTTCATCAGTGCCGGCAGATCCCTTGGAACCCCGCTAAGTGCGGACAGGGCTTCGGGCTCCACGCCTTTGCGCCGCTTCTCCTCGGCCTTCATCCCTTCCCAGTTCTGCAGTGCCTCCTCGGCATTGCCAGCCGCTTGATCACCGAAGACATGCGGGTGGCGGAACAGCAGCTTCTCATTCAGCCCCTCAATGACATCGTAGACACTGAAGGCTCCCAGCTCTTCTTCCATCTGGGAGTGCAGCATAATTTGGAGCAGCAGATCGCCCAGCTCTTCCTTCATATGGTCCGGATCATCCTCGTCAATCGTCTCCAGCACCTCATAGGTCTCTTCGATTAGATTTTTGCGCAAGGATTCATGCGTCTGCTCACGGTCCCAGGGACAGCCCTCAGGGCTCCGCAGAATATCGACAATTTCATGCAGCCGGGCAAAGGTGCGGTTACGCGCTTCATCCGCACGGCTCGCCGGAACATATACCAGTGACAGATTACCATAGCCGTCCAGCCGGTCCAGCTCGTACAGCGGCACACGGAGAATCTGCTCCTCGCCTTCCACACCAAGCGCATGTGCAGCGATCACCTCATACTCAGGCGGGTACAGTTCCATCAGGCAGAGCTTGGTTTCAGATGCGGTGAAGCTGTCATAGACCTGCCCGATCAGGGTATGCAGCTCCGGGTGAAGCTGGGAGCTACGGATACCAGAGGCATCCAGCAGCTGGAAGCCTTCAATCGGATCAAAGCCCAGACGGACGAACGCTTCATCCAGGAAGCTCTCTCCGCCGAGGATATTCAGCTCAATGCCTGCCTCCGGGCAGCGCCCGCGCAGCAGGGAGACAGCGGATTCGGCCACCATGGGATGCCCCGGCACGGCATAGACAATCTCCGTCCCCTGCGGAGCGGCCGCAGCCTTCTCGATCAGCGTTGCCGTAATGGCTTCATAGACCTCAGGGAAGGACGACAGCGTCTCATACAGCCCGTCGAAGGACTCCCAGGCGATCTCCATCTCCGCCAGTGCAGCCATAACAGGATGCTCTGCGGTCCGCACGTATACGGCCGAGGCCGCCTTCAGCTTCTTGATGATGCCCAGTGTCAGCCGGTCCGGATTCCCGGAGCCCAGGCCGACGATCGTTAATGTTGCGCTCATGCCAGTCTACTCCTTCCAGGCAGCCGCCCTCTGCTATGCGCAGAGGCGGCTGCGCTATGTATGGTCAGCGCCTTAAGGGAACAGGCGCAGCTTTTTTAGCTTGTCCGCCAAGCGGGGGCCGAAGCCCGGAAGCTGGCGCAGCTCGCTCTCGCTGAGCAGCCGCAGCGCCACTGCGCCGAGTGCGAAGACGGCGCAGCCTGCGAGCACGCCGAGCAGGCTCTGCGCCAGGGCCGCGGTCCGCCCGCCTCCGAAGCCGGCGGCGTCTGCCGCCCTGGCTGCGCCGTGGCTCACGGCTGCGGCAACCAGCCCCAGGCCCGCGAGCAGCGCCGCGGGCTTCAGCAGGACATCTGCGGCGCGCAGCCGCAGATGTCCCTGCCGGTAGAGCAGCAGCACGTTCAGCGCTGCTGCGAAAAGATGTGCGGCCACGCCGGCGATGGCCGCACCGGTAATGCCCTGCTGCGGGACTAGCAGCAGGTTGAGGGCCGCCTTGAGCAGAGCGGCGGCCAAGAGATGCAGCGCCGGCGCGCGCACGGCGCCCAGGCCTTGCAGCAGCGCGGCGGAGATGATGCTGACCGTACCGCCTGCGGCGGTGAAGGCCAGCCAGGTCATCGCGCCGCTGCCGGCGGCGTCCCCGTACAGAGCCGTGTTCACCGGCTCTGCAAGCACGGCCAGGCCTACGGAGGCGGCCAGCCCGAGCAGCCAGAACCAGCGCAGCGACAGCGTGGTGCGCGTGCGGATCAAGGCCTCATCCCGCTGGTACTTCGCTTCGGCCAGCGCCGGAATGAAGACGACCGAGAGTGAGGTCGCCAGCATCGTTACGATCTGCACGAGCGGCAGCCCGCGGTTATAGATGCCGAACTGGGCCATCGCCGCCGTCTCGCTGCTCCCGCTCCCCGCCAGCAGACGGGGAACTGTGAAGACATCGACGAGGCCGATTAACGGAACCGCAAGTGCGCCAAGCATCACCGGGAGGCCATAGGCCAACAGCTCGCGGGCAGGAACGCCCTGCTTAGCACTTCGTACGGCTGATGCTGTTCTGTTCTTAAACGAAGCTTGGGGCAGCCTGTCCTGCAAGTCCCGGCGGTGGCCTCGCCAATACAGCAGCATTACGCCAAGACCGGCGATACCGCCTCCAGCGGGCCCCAGCATCGCACCGGCAGCAATTCCTGCCGCATCTGCGCCAGCGCCCGTCAGATACAGCAGAAGTGCGATCATGACCGCCACGCGGACAGACTGCTCGACCACCTGTGATACGGCGGTCGGCATCATATTATGCAGCCCCTGGAAGTAGCCGCGCAGTGCCGCCATCAGCGGTACCACCGCCAGCCCCCAGGCGCTGCTGCGCAGAGCAGGGACAATATGGGAGCTGCCGACCCATACCGCAATGAGCGGAGCCCCGGCGTAGACCAGAATGCCGAGCAAAAGGCCGCTGGCCGCCGTAATTCCGGCTGATAGCAGCAGCACCCGCCGCCCCTTCTGCGTGTCCTGTGCCGCCGAGGCCTCGGCCACGAACCGCGAGATGGCGGCAGGCAGCCCGAGCATCGCCACCGTAACCAGAATGGTATACAGCGGATAGACCGTATTGTAGATGCCGAACGCGGCGTCACCGCCCATATTCTGCAGCGGTATCTTCTGGAGCGTACCGATCAGTTTCGAGAAAATAGCTGCCGCGCTAAGAATAAAAGCGCCCTGCAGCAGCTTCGAGCCTTGAGTATTGGATGTCATCGTTTACCTGCTTCTACAGCCATAACTGCCATAATATAGAGCTTGCTTTAACCTAAGCAAATGAATTTCTATATTATAACTTATCTAAGGGAAGAAGTGTAAATGGCCATGCATACATTCCTGAGGGACCGCCTCCACAGCAAAAACCCGCCATTCCCTTAAGGTTATCATAACCAAAGGAAAAGCGGGGCTCTCCAGCACCAGCTGATTACTGCTCCATTTGCTTGCCCAGGAAGGCAGCGGCTGTCTCAGCCATTTTCACTTCCATCTGGGCCATCTTGACCGAATCATCCTTATTCAGCAGCACTACGCAGCCGATGGGGTCTCCTCCGGAGATAATAGGCGCTGCCACATACGTGGATAACAGCTCCGTGTGGTCCTTGCTGATGTCATAGCTGCCTGCATTGTTCTCAAGCATCGTTTTACGGCTTTCCATTACCTTTTCCAGCAGTACACCCACTTGCTTCTCCAGATAATCCTTCTTGGAGCCGCCGGCGAGCGCGATGAACGTGTCCCGATCCGTAATCATGGTAATATGCCCTGTTCCTTCATACAGCGACTCTGCATATTCCTTGGCGAAATCGCCCAATTCACCAATCGGCGAATATTTTTTCAGTATAACCTCACCATCGCGGTCTACAAAAATTTCCAGAGGATCGCCCTCACGAATCCGCAATGTGCGTCTAATCTCTTTGGGGATAACAACTCGTCCGAGGTCATCAATACGTCTTACAATACCAGTAGCTTTCATTTCACATGTTGCCCCGCTTTCTTAAGAAGTATGGTCCAACTACTGTCCATTATGGGAATGGTTAATCCCAGTGATTTATCGTAATATCTGACCATAGTATTCATCTCTTCCCAGTTCCTTATACATCCGTCACCCCGCATATAATTGTTCATGCAGAATGAGAACGCCCCGGTCCCGCATCATTCCAGTTATGATCACTAACGGGGGTTTCTATACCACCACACCATTCTTCCCGGTTCCTTCTGTATCGACAAAAAATAACCCCACAAAGTGGGGCTTTAGCTTGGATGATGACTCAGGTACTTTGCGGGGAGCCCAAAACATATAAATTCTTTTAAAAAAGCCGCCCGGATGCGTGGCGCATCCGGCGGCTTGTCCAGCCTAAATTTATTTTGCAGCTTCTGTAGCAGCCGGTGCATCTGTAGCGGCTGGCGTGTCAGAACCCGCAGCAGGAGCTGGTGTAGCTGTGGCTCCCGCGCTGCCTGCAGCAGCAGAGCTCTTCGGCAGATTGATTTTAATCTCCAGACTATCCAGGTCCTTCTCCAGGAAGGTCTCCAGGCTGGCAGAAGCCGCAGCGTTCTTCAAGGCTTTGAGCTGGTCGGCAGTCAGCGTATCGAAGGTAGTGTCCTTGCGGGCCTCCACCTTGATAATGTGATATCCGTAAGTAGTCTTGACCGGCTCACTGATCGTATTCAGCGGAAGACTGTGGGCCGCAGCCTTGAACTCTGCTACATAATCTACCAGAGCCTTGTCCTTATATTCACCGCCGGTTTCCTTCGTGCTGGTATCATCCGAGTATTCCTTGGCAACGGCAGCAAAGTCCGCACCGCCATCCAGCTTCGCCTTCACTTCCTGAGCGCGCTTCAGCGCATCGGCATCCGTCCGCTCCTTGCCGGCGCTATCAGTAAGGCCAACCAGGACATGGCGCAGCGTAGCCACACTATAATCAGCCTTGGTGGCTTCATAATGGGTCTTGACCTGCTCGTCCGTTAATTTCAGCAGCATGTCCTGATATACGGTAAGTACACGCTGCATATAGGAACGCAGGTCCGACTCGCTCAGATCCTGTTCCTTCAGCGTGCTTTTGTATTTGTCGCCCAGCGCAGTCTTGATCGAGCCGATCTGTGTATCGACTTCTTTCTCCGCAGCCTTCTTCGCTTCATCCGTGGCCTTGTCCGCCAGGTATTCGAATGCGACCTCCTGCTTCAGGATGGACTCCTTGAACATATCAATCTCCAGATACTGCGCCTGCTCGGGGGACAGGAATTTCATTACGCGGGTATCCAGATTGAATTCCTTCTGGGTAATGGTTCCGCCCTTATACGTTGCCACCGCAGTATCATCACTTTTATTGCTGCAGGCAGCAAGCATGGAGAAGGACAGGGCTGCGGTCAGCGAGACCACCAGTACCTTCCAGGATTTTTTATTTAACGACATTGTGTAATTCTCCCTTCGATTTTAAAGACTGTTTGGCTGCCGTCAGGAATTGCTCCAGCACATCTAGCAGCTCCTTATCACCTAAATCCTTAGCTTTGATCCGAATTGTTGCCTGGGCATCCTTATCAAATTGTACACGCCTTTCAAAGCTATTACCAACTTTGGCGAGCTTTGCCGTATCAAAGGCCCCGAGGCTGCCCTCGTGGAAATTAAGCAGGACCTCATCCCCGCGCCGGACCATGGATTCCATGCCGTACAGCTTGCCGTATACCTTCAGCCGGGCCACAGAAAGCAGATTAATAACGGCTTCCGGCAATTCGCCGAACCGGTCCAGCAGCTCATCTTCAAGCTCGGAGGCATCCTCGAAGGAGTCAACTGCAGCCACTTTTTTATAGATTTCTATTTTTTGGATACTGTCGTAAATATACTCGGAAGGAAGGTAGGCGTCAATCGACAAATCAATGACCGTATTCCCCTGCTTAAGCGAAGTATCCTCTTCGCCCAGCACGCTCACCTTGCGTTTGCGGATTTCCTCCGCCAGCATCTGTGAGTACAGATCGAAGCCAACCGAGGCGATGAAGCCATGCTGCTCCGCCCCCAGCAGATTGCCTGCTCCCCGGATGGAGAGATCGCGCATAGCAATTTTGAAGCCGGACCCGAGCTCTGTGAATTCCTTGATGGACTGCAGACGCTTCTCAGCCACCTCTGTCAGCACTTTATCGCGCTGGTAGGTGAAGTAGGCATAAGCAATCCGGTTGGAACGGCCGACTCGGCCGCGCAGCTGGTAGAGCTGGGACAGGCCCATTTTGTCAGCGTCATGAACAATAAGGGTATTAACATTAGGAATATCGACACCCGTCTCTATAATACTGGTGCTGACCAGCACATCATACTCCCCGTCCAGGAAGTCGAGAATCGTCTTCTCAAGCTCCGATTCCGACATCTGTCCATGCCCGATACCCACTCTTGCCTCCGGCACCAGCATGGAGATCTGCGCCGCCATTTCCTGAATCCCCTGTACACGGTTGTACAGATAGTAGACCTGCCCGCCACGGGCCAGCTCGCGCTCCACAGCTTCCCGGGTCAGCGTCTGGCTATGCTCCACCACATACGTCTGTACGGGAAAGCGGTTCTCCGGTGGTGTCTCAATAACTGACAAGTCACGCACCCCGAGCATCGACATATGCAGCGTGCGGGGAATCGGTGTAGCCGTCAAAGTCAATACATCAACATTGGTCTTCAGCCGCTTCAGCTTCTCCTTGTGGGTCACGCCGAAACGCTGCTCTTCATCGACAATCAGAAGGCCGAGGTCCTTGAAGACCAGATCCTGTGACAGCAGCCGGTGTGTGCCGATAATGACATCCACTGTTCCCTGGCGTACTCCCTTGATCGTATCATTCTGCTCCTTGCGGCTGCGGAAACGGCTCAGCACCTGAATATTCAGCGGATAATTGGCGAAGCGCTCGCGGAAGGTCTCGTAGTGCTGCTGCGCCAGAATCGTCGTCGGCACGAGCACCGCCACCTGCTTGCCCTCTATTGCAGATTTAAAAGCAGCCCGGATCGCCACCTCTGTCTTGCCATAGCCTACATCGCCGCAGAGCAGCCGGTCCATCGGACGGTTCTGCTCCATATCCTTCTTGATCTCTTCGATCGCCCGCAACTGGTCACGGGTCTCCTCATACGGGAACATCTCTTCGAATTCGTGCTGCTCCTGCGTATCCTTCTCGAAGCCATAGCCAAGCGCGCTCTGGCGCTCTGCGTACAGCTTGATCAGATCATCGGCGATATCCTGAACCGAGCTCCGCACCTTGCTGGTAACCCGGGTCCATTCATTGCCGCCCAGCTTATATACCTTCGGCTCCTTGTCTTCCGAGCCGACATATTTCTGAATCAGGTCAATCTGTTCAATTGGAACAGAGAGCTTGTCGCCTCCTGCATAGAGGATATGCATATAGTCGCGGTGGATGCCGCTGACCTCAAGCGTCCCGATACCCATATATTTACCGATCCCGTGATTCTGGTGAACCACATAATCCCCGATCTTCAGCTCGGTATAGCTCTTTATCCGTTCGGCATTATCAATGCCCTTGGAGACCTTCCGCGCCTTACGCTGCTTCTGCGAGAACATCTCACCTTCAGTGATCACCGCGAGATGAATCGAAGGAAGCTCGAAGCCGGAACCCAGGTTGCCCTGCAGGATCGTCGGCTCCTCAATGCCATAGTCATCCAGTACCCGGCGGATACGCTCCGTCCGCTCCTCGCCGTTCGCCAGCATGATAACCTTCACGCCGGACTTGTGCCAGCGCTCCATCTCGGATTTCAGCACATTCATCTGGCCATGGAAGTCCTGCATTCCGCGGCTGATGAAGCCTAAGATATTCTGTGGCTGAATATGCGGAACCTGACGCAGAAATATCGACATAAACAGGCTCTGGAACGGACGCTGGTACATAATAACATCGCTGTCAACAGAGAGCTGCAGCTCAGGCAGCGTTTTGCCGTTCTGCAGCAAGTGCATATTCCATTCCGACTCATCACGCTCCAGCTGCTTGGCGGTCTCCAGAAGTCTGGCCGGCTCATCCAGGACAAGCAAAGTATCCTGAGCCATGTAATCATACAGATGAATGCGTTCAGGGTAGAGCAGACTGATATATTTATAGACTTCCGGGAAATAGGTGCCCTGCCGTAGCATCTCCAGCTCCCGGCCCATCTCCTCACGCAGACGCAGCTTGGCCTGACGGTCACTCATCTTCTCAAGCTGCCGCTCCAGCATCGCAGACGCAGCGGTAGAAGCCGCATCCTGGCGGAGTTGATCGAATATAATCTCCTTGGCCGGTGTAATCTTCACACTGCGGACCTTATCAATGGAGCGCTGATCCATAGGGTCGAAGGTGCGGATGGAATCTACTTCATCATCAAACAGCTCCACCCGGTAAGCCAGTGGAGAGGTCATGGGATAGAAGTCGATAATACCGCCGCGTACACTGAGCTCACCACGGTTCTCTACACGCTCCACCCGCTCATAGCCCATCTCAATCATGGACATGAGGAAGTCATCCAGTGGCAAGGTTCCGTCCTGCGAAACCGTAAGCTGGGCTTCAGCCATGACATGCGGAGCGGGTAGCAGCCTCCGAACGCCGGAGTAGGGAACGACTACAATTCCACGGAAGCCTTGGGCGCAGCGCGTCAGTACATCAATCCGCTGGGCCAGCGTCTCCGGGCTTGAGACAGCGGCCTCAGCCGCCACAAGCTCATTCGCCGGGTAGAGCAGCACCCGTTCCGGGGAAAGCGCTTCCTGTAAATCATCAGCCATCTTCTGGGCTGAGAACATATTATGGGTCACAACCAGCAGCGGACGCTGCGTCTCCTCATGCAGGGCAGCCAGCATGATTTGTCTGGCCGAGCCGGACAGACCGGAGATAAGCTGTTCCTTCATACCTGCTGCGATGCCACGGGTGACAGACTGGAAATCAGTATCCTTGGAAAAAGCTTCTATAAGACCTTGTAACAACAGGTGCACCTCTCTTACTAAACAGGCTGACAGCAGCAGCGCCGCTGTCACCTATTATAATTGGAATCGAAAACAAGCCTCAGCGGATAAGGCCAAGGCTTGCGGATGACGATAGAGACAGGCGCTTCCACCTTACTGAAGCGGACTGGCCAGCAGACTGAGCTCAGGGTTGTTATCCAGCGCCTGCTTGCAGTAATCGCAGGTCACCTTCACCGTAATCTCGCCTTCTGAATCATACGCTATTATATCTCTGCGCTCCGCAGGGGTCAAGGATTGCAGCCCCAGCTGCATCTCTGTAATATCGCTTCTGCCAATGCTTCCCAAGAACGTCCGGCAGTGCCTGCATACATAGTGTATTGCCATCTATATGCCTCCTGAAGGTAGTATATACCTCCAGTATGCCCCGCCCGGGAAGGCTTTAGCCGCAGGGTCTTGAACCCTATGCCTTATATTTCATCCGTTGAATTTGGCCATGGTCTGTTCAAAGGTATGCTGCAGGCTGAATTCCACAGCATCGCAAGTATCACTTTTCATGCTCTCAAGCCTTGCTCCATCCTTCTTGGCGAAGGTAGACAGTACGTAGTCCACGATAGCAAAGCCAGGCTCCGGACGGGATATGCCCATCCTCACCCGGTTGAAGCTCTGGGTGCCCGTATGCTGAATGATGGACTTGATGCCATTGTGCCCGCCGGCACTGCCCTGATAACGCAGCCTGATCTTACCCAGCTCCGTATCCAGGTCATCATAGACTACAATCATATCTTCCAGCTGGACCTTATAATAATCCATATAAGCCCGTACCGCTTCCCCGGACAGGTTCATGAAGGTCATCGGCTTGATCAGCACCGTCTTCACACCGCCGATTATCCCTTCACCGATTACCGATTTGCATTTATTCTGGTTAAAGGCAATTCCGTGTCTGGACGCAAGCTCATCGAGGGCCATGAAGCCGACATTATGTTTGGTCTTCGCGTACTGCGTTCCGGGATTCCCGAGTCCAACAATCCATTTCATATTTATGGTTTTCCTTTCCGCCCGGTACTCTCAGCAGAAGAGTTCCGTTTTTGGTACAATAAGTTTATACTCCGGAGACAGGTGATGAACATGCCACATCAGGGCGATATCTTAACACTGCAGCGCCATTTCCAGTACCATATTCAATATGCTGTGCCTGTTGAAGTCTATAGGGGGAACGCGCACGTAGACATCGGTGTGATTACAGCAGTGGACGAAGGCTTCGTAGAGCTGCAGGGTACTTTGTACAACCGCAGCCTCTTCACCTTCATCTCCCGTCCGGGATATTGAAGCTTATAAGAGCCTCAGTCCCAGCCGCTGAATCACGCCGATAAGGGTTACACCTTCCGCTTGACGAAAGGTGTAACCCTTTTTCTGCTGATCTGCCTGCGGCCTATTCGATTTCGAACAGCTTACTGATCGACAGCTCTTCATGTACGCGAATGATAGCTTCGCCCATAAGCGGAGCTACCGACAGCACCTTGAGCTTGGAGGTCGGGTTGCTGCTGCGAATTGGAATGGTATCCGTCACGATTATTTCTTTGATCGGAGAGTTTTCCAGACGTTCATGCGCCGGACCGGACAATACAGGATGCGTACAGCAGGCGTAGACTTCTTTCACGCCGCCTTCCATCAGAGCATTGGCTCCCAGAACGATCGTTCCTGCCGTGTCGATGATATCATCGATCAGGATCGCCGTTTTGCCTTCAATATTACCGATAATGTTCATAACCTCACTAACGTTCGGTTCAGGACGGCGCTTGTCGATAATCGCCAGCGGAGCGTTAAGGAAGTCGGCCAGCTTTCTGGCACGCACCACACCGCCATGGTCAGGAGAGACGACCACCGGGTTCTGAATTTGCTTCGAACGGAAGTATTGGGCCAGAATCGGAACACCCAGCAGATGATCCACAGGAATGTCGAAGAAGCCTTGAATCTGCATTGCATGAAGGTCCATAGTAATGACGCGATGTGCACCCGCCTTCTCAATCAGGTTCGCTACCAGCTTGGCCGTAATCGGATCACGGGAACGGGCCTTACGGTCTTGACGGGCATACCCGTAGTAAGGAATCACGACATTGATGCTCTTCGCTGAGGCACGCTTAAGCGCATCTACCATCACCAGAAGCTCCATCAGATTGTCGTTCACCGGTCCGCAGGTGGACTGTACGATATAGACATGACAGCCCCGGACACTCTCCGACAGCTTAACCTGAATTTCTCCGTCACTGAAGCTGGTCGTATGGGACTCGCCCATCGGAATGCCGATATAATCAGCAATCTGGCTGGCCAGCTTAGGATTGGAGTTGCAGGTGAAAATCTTGAGTTTGGAATCACAATAAGTCATAAAATATAAACCCTCCGTGACGGAATTTAACTGGCCAAAGCACCGGCGCGGATGTGCAAGAAGTCCGTCCGGCGCTCTAAGCCTACAGCTGCTTTCGTGCTTACACGCTTTACGATGGACTATGCTGGCCCTTCTTCGCCTTGGCCCGGGAGCGGATCTTCTCTGCATAACCCGGCTTATTCTCCTGCCTTGCTCTGGCAATCGCCAGATCGTTCTCCGAAACTGGACGCGTAATGGTGGAACCGGCGACAATAAATGCGCCCTTGCCCACTGTAACCGGAGCAACAAGGTTCACGTTGCTGCCGATAAAGGCATCATCGCCAATCTCAGTTCTGAACTTATTATAGCCGTCATAATTTACGGTGATCGCGCCGCAGCCAATATTTACATTCTTGCCGACCTCAGCATCGCCTACATAGCTTAAATGAGATACCTTGGAGCCGTCGCCGATTGTAGCATTCTTGATCTCTACGAAGTCGCCGACCTTAACACCCTCACCCAGAACGGTGCCGGGACGTAAATACGCAAAAGGCCCAACGGAAGCCCGTGTGCCGACCTGAGCCTGATTCAGTACGGAATGCTTCACAGCCGCTCCGTCCATAATCACGCAGTCTTCAATTTCACTTGCCGGACCGATCACACAATCTTCGCCGATCACTGTCTTGCCCTTGAGCACCGTGCCTGGATACAGCACCGTATCTGCTCCAATCTCAACCTCTGCCCCGATATAGGTTGAAGCCGGGTCGATGATAGTGACTCCGCCGAGCATATGCTTCCGGTTGATGCGCTGACGCATATAGCCTTCGGCTTCAGACAACGCCAGACGGTCATTTACACCAATGGACTCCGCTGAATCATGGGCCTGATAACCCAGAACGATATCGCCCTGCGCCCGGAGTATGCCGATAACATCCGTCAAATAATACTCCTGCTGGTTGTTGGTGTTCGTAACCTTCTCCAGAGCGGCAAAGAGCTTAGCATTATCAAAACAATACGTCCCTGTATTGATCTCATGAACCGAAGCTTCACTCTCTGTGCAGTCCTTCTGTTCCACAATCTTCAGCACTCCGCCGTCTTCGCCGCGGATAATCCGGCCATATCCGGCAGGCTGCTCCATAACAGCAGTAAGGACAGTTGCAGCAGCATTCTGTGCTTCATGCAAAGCCATCATGCCTTCAAGTGTCTCGCTCATGACAAGCGGCGTATCGCCGCAGATAACAATGGTGGTTCCTTCTTCACTGCCCAGAAGATCCTTGGCCTGCTTAACAGCATGACCGGTTCCAAGCTGGACATCCTGCAGCACATATTCGGCATCCTCGCCTAAATATGCCTTAACCTTCTCAGCGCCGTGGCCTACAACAACTACATTACGCTGGCATCCGGTCGCTTTCACTGTATCAAGCACGTGCCCTACCATCGGTTTACCGCAGACAGGGTGCAGCACCTTGTATAATTTAGATTTCATGCGCTTGCCTTGACCTGCAGCAAGTACAACAGCCATTCTTTTCAAGAATGCCAACCCCCTACTTCTTGAACTCACTACTGAATATATCTCATTCCGGGCAAAAAGAAAAGAGAACCATGCAGGCATGGTTCCCTTTTCTTCGAACCCCAATAAAATCACCCCACAAAGTGAGGCTTTGGCTCCGAGGCTGACCCACGTATTTTGCGGGGACCCCGAAACATATAAAGCGGTGTGGGCTGGTGCCGCCCTTGGGGAGGCAGCAACTCCCAGAGAGTCAGCGGTTCACCGCTTAAGCTCCCTCTTCAATAACTTCCTCTTCCTCCGTAGCGGCACGTTCGTACTCGGCCAGAACCGCAGATTGAATCTTTTCGCGCGTTCCCGAAGAAATCGGGTGTGCGATATCGCGGAATTCTCCGTCAGGTGTACGCTTGCTGGGCATTGCAACAAACATCCCGTTATTCCCGTCGATGACGCGAATGTCATGAACAACAAACTCGTTATCGATTGTAATGGATGCGATTGCTTTCATTCTCCCCTCAGAGTTGACGCGGCGGAGTCTGACATCCGTAATTTGCATGTGTGTGTTCACCACCTTTTTCCATCAGAGACTTGGTGTATAATTCCACACAGCAAAGCGAATTCCTTCTTTTTCATTCCAAATAATGCCTGATTAAGAAGATTATTTTTGCTGAAACCCTAATTTCGACAGATTTCGTGCAGTTATCTTAAGAATCCTCACAGTTTCGACATTATGCCCTACTTTTCAGAACCGGCATTTATCACTCATTCAGGAGGAGAAATAGTTGCCCGGAAACGCCGAAATACGCCGTACCTTGGAGTCCACCTCTGTCAGCTTCACCAGCGATACGTAGTCATGCAGCAGACGCTCTTCGTTCTCCACATCGCCGGACTCTACGAGCACGCCTACACCTGCAACCTCAGCATTGAACTCACCCAGCAGATCTACCATTCCGCGTACGGTGCCGCCCGCCTTCATGAAATCATCGACAATCAGCACCCGGGATTTCTCGCGCAGTGCCCGTCTGGACAGGGACATCGTATGGATGCTCTTATGGGAGCCCGATACATAGTTGATGCTTACAGCTGAGCCTTCCGTTACCTGATGGTCACGGCGGACCAGCACAACCGGCAGCCCCAGCTGCGCAGCCGTTGCGTACGCGAGCGGAATCCCCTTGGTCTCCACCGTCATGACGACGTCAATCTCCACGCCGTAGAAGGCGGTGGCAATGATCTTGCCGGCCTGCTCCATCAGGGACGGGAGGCCGAGCAAATCCGACATATACAGATAACCGCCCGGCAGAATCCGGTCACTCTGCTCAAGCTGCCCGCACAGACGGTTCACGAAGGCAAGCGCCATATCCATGGGCATGCTCGGAATATACCGCACTCCGCCCGCTGCCCCGGCCAGTGTCTGCAGCTCGCCCATCCCTTCGCCTTCAAATACCTCTTTTATAATAGCCAGGTCCTCGCTGATCGATGACTTCGCCGCACCGTACCGCTCTGCAAAAGTGGACAGCGGCAGCAGATCATGCGGCTTCTCCAGTAAAAATTGGGTCATGTCAACTAACCGTTGGCTTCGTTTAAGTTTTTTCACGGAATGCTCCTCGCCAAAACCGAATATTACTATGAATAATATCATTATTGTACGGATTTACACAAGCGGAAACCGCTTTGCCGCCGTTATGAGAGCATGGTCCCGTTCCGCTTAGCTAAGCGAACGCACTGCATAGACTTCCTTGCAGAATCCGCGCAGACCGTTATAGATTCTCGCCACCTTGGAGTGCTTGGAGACAAGGCCAAATACGGTCGGACCGCTTCCCGACATCAGCACGCCGTCCGCACCCAGCTTCAGCATCGCTTCCTTGAGCTGCTGCACTTCAGGGTGCAGCTTCAGGGTCACATCCTCCAGCACGTTGCCGAGGCCCTCACAGACGGCTGAGAAGTCACCGGCCTCCAGAGCCTGCTGCATGCGGAGCGCGGACGGATGCACCGCTATGTTGCCAGCGCGCACACGTCCGTATACCTCAGCCGTCGATACATTGATCGGCGGCTTCGCCAGGATAACCCACATTTGCGGCGGATTCGCGATTGGGGTCAGCCGTTCGCCCCTGCCCGTCGCCAGGGCAGTGCCTCCTGTGACGCAGAACGGGACGTCTGAGCCCAGCTCAGCGCCCAGCTCCTGCAGCTCCTGCACCGGGATGCCCAGGCGCCAGAGCCGGTTCAGGCCGCGCAGCGTAGCCGCGGCATCGCTGCTTCCGCCGGCGAGACCGGCAGCAACCGGAATTCTTTTGTCCAAATGGATATGTACGCCGCTTCTGACGTTATACCGGTCCTTGATCAGCCTTGCCGCCTGGAAGGCCAGATTCTTCTCATCCAGCGGAATATATCCGGCCTGGCTTGAGATAATAATCGAATCCCGCTTCAGCTCCGACAGCTCCAGACGGTCCGCCAGATCGACCATTGTCATTATCATTTCCACTTCATGAAATCCGTCAGCCCGCTTATGCAACACATCCAGCATCAGATTAATTTTTGCCGGTGCCTTCTCATACATTTTCAAGGCGTTCACCCACCCTCAGCTTTTCCCGTACAAAACAACTTAACATATTATATGAGAAACTGACAGTGAAGTCCATTAAATATACATCCGGTTCTATGATGAAGAAAAGGTACCGCCCGCAGGCGATACCCGGTGCGGCATGACACCGCTACAGCAACTTACGATTTCCGCGCAGCAGCCTGCTCTGCCAGCTGAATTGCCCGCTTCACCATATTCCCGGCGTCGACTGCCCGGATTCCGCCCCAGCCCTCCTGCTCAACCGTTTCGTAGAACCCAAGCTCCTTAGCCAGCTCCGTCTTCAATTCCTCCGACATCATGCTCCGTCTTCTGCGGCTCATTACAAATTCCTCCCTTGTATGTTGCTCTATGATGAATGTACTGCCTATGTAGTATGCAGCCAGGAGGCCAGTGTCATGCAGCATAATTCAGGAAGACCCCTACATGCAAAATAACCCCACAAAGTGGGGCTTTAGCGTAGGTGATGACCCAGGTACTTTGCGGGGACCCCAAAACATAAAAATTCTATCAAAAAACAGCCCCCCTGCAGGGAGACTGTCATGACGCTAAGCTTTGATATACATAATCCGCATCTGCCCATCGTCTTCGGTAACTGTGATTTCCACAGATTCAGTAAGTATATCGGCATAGCTATAGGAGACACGCTTGAATGTCTGCTGCTCCTGATCGAGTTTGACAATAAATACAGAAGGGTACGTTTCTTCCAGGACACCGGTGCGTTCAACGGTCTTCCGACGGCCACCGTTAGCCCGCAACGTGATCTTATGACCGACGTGAGCTTCAAGACTGCGTTTAATTTCCAACAGCGCGTTATTAGCCATTGCCTGACGACCACCTCTTTCCTTGTCCATTATACAACTTCTATAACCACTTGTCAAATTAAATAAATAATTATAGATGATGATAAAAAAGTTGTCAACGGAATTTTTTTAGACGGGGAAAGTCCTGACTCAAGCACCTTGTTATCAGTAATGAAGACTGGCTGCTCCCTGGCCCATCTTGTGTTAGAAGCTGCTTGCATGGCAGCAAAAATAGGATAAGCACGAATGCTTACCCTATTCCTTCCGCCTGTTCAGTTATCACTTGCCCGGCTACAGCATCGAAGGCGCTACCTTCAGCGTAGCCAGGTTCTGCAGTTGGGGCATTCCGATCCGGAAGCTGCCCCGCGTCTCTATTCCGCCCATCCCCTGATTGCCGCTGATCGTATGGCTCAGCACATCGCTTAAGTTCACTGTATCCCGGATGGAGGTAAAAGAGGCCTTGGCCGCGATATACACCGGATCCAGGGCATGAATGAGTATTCTGCCCGGGGAGCTGGCGAAGTTGGCACCATTGCCCAGGAGAGCCTCAAAGTGCGACTGGCAGGCTCCGGCTACGATCGTCAAGGCATCGAAATTCCGCTCGTACTCACGGGCCACCCGGATGGCTGCCACAAAATTCTGTGAATTCTTATAGCTGCTCAGACTGTACAGATCATAATTCTGCTGTTGCTTAAGTACTCCATCATGGCCGGTAATCACTACGATATCGGGACGCACACGGGGCAGCAGGCGGTACAGCGTCTCTGCCATTTTGGATTCGTTGACATGATGTCCCTCCGCCGGTATGCGCAGCTGCTCGTAGAGGCTCAGGCTCTTCTTCAGATAGAGCGCATCCCCGTCCAGATGCAGGACCTTGCCCGGCACTTCAAAGTAAGCCGCCTCCTTCGGAGATTGGCCCCAGGTTCCCGTGGACCCCGATACACTCTCTCCGCTTCGCTGGCTCTGCACCTGCCGGTCTTTACGCAGCCAGGTTAGAGATTCTGTTGCCTTGATCTGTGCACGCTGTCCCCGCTCGGTAACCCGTGTAGGAGGCACCTGAACCAGATCCTCCAGCGGAGAATCCGCCAACAGACGGAACTCCGTGCCTTTGATGACTGCTCTATTCTGCAATATATTGTCTACCCGGAAGGTCACATCGCCGCCATAGGATTTACGAATGACCAAGTCTCCTAGATTCATCACAACACCACCTCTACCCCATGTTATGGGCAAAAGCCCCGGTTGGTTCATCCGCCGGGAGGGTTTTCTGTATTCTATGCGATGCCTGCGGCCAGAAGAACCGCACTGAGCCGGGCATACTCTTCAATGCTAAGCGTCTCGCCGCGCCGCGAGGGTTCAATACCGGCTTCGGAGAGCAGCGCCTCCAGGCGCTCCCGCCCTTCTTCCGGGAAGAAGCGGGCCTTAAGATTATTGGCAATCGTCTTGCGCCGCTGGGTAAAGGACGCCTGAACCACACCAAAGAAATGCTTCTCGTCCGCTACCTCCACCGGAGGACGTTCTCTGACCTTCAGCCGGATCACAGCAGATTCAACGTTCGGCTGCGGGATGAACACCGTACGCGGCACCATGCAGACCAGCTCAGGCTCGCTGTAATACTGGACGGCAATACTCAGGCTGCCGTACTCCTTGCCGCCCGGAGACGCCGCCATACGCTCGGCAACCTCCTTCTGGATCATGACCACGATATTATCCAGCGGCAACTTCTCCTCCAGCAGCTTCATGAGGATGGGAGTAGTCACATAATACGGCAGATTAGCTACTACACTAACCCGGTCGTTACCCGCGAAATCCTCAGCGAACAGCTCCTGCAGATTCACCTTCAGCACATCGTCATTGCGGATCTTCACATGGGGATATGGCGACAGGACATCCCTGAGAATCGGAATCAGCCTGCGGTCAATCTCTACTGCAGTAACAGCCCCGGCCGTCATCGCCAGCCGTTCCGTCAGTGCTCCGATTCCCGGCCCAATCTCAAGTGCACCGGCTGTGCTGTCCAGACCGGCGGCATCCACGATTTTGTCCAGAATATTCTGATCGATCAGAAAGTTCTGGCCCAGACTTTTTTTGAAAGAGAATCCGTAACGCTGAATTATTGCTTTGGTTCTTGTTGGGGACGAGATATTCTCGATACCGCTCATGAAGTAATGCCTCCCTGATCAATTTGGGCGAGGGCCTGCGCGAATTCTTCGCGGGTAATGCCGAACATCGCCAGACGTTTGTATAGCTGTTTGCCATTGCAATAACCGATACCGAGCAGATTGCCAAGCTGCATTCTGCGCTCAGCCGCCCGAGGATGCACCATCAGCCCTGCGGCCATGAGCTCATCCAGCCCGATAATAGGCGGCGCCCCCTCGAAGGAGGTATGTACATGCTCCAGCGCATGGCGGATAGCCTCAGGCGAAGCATTCTCTATTCCGATATCGCCTTTGCGGGTTGCATCCTTCTCAGGGATGAAGGCATGCTTGCAGCCCGGTACCTTGGCCGCAACGATTTTGCGGATTCGCTCTCCGGCATGATCCGGGTCGGTAAGAATAATTACACCCCGGCGCTCCATGGCCAGCTTGATCTTGGCAATGACCCTGCTATCCACTGCCGAACCCCCGGTTTCAATCGTATCGGCCTCAACCGCCCGCTTAACGGCAACAGTATCGCTTTTCCCTTCAACCACAATTAGCTCTTTAATCATAAATATTTTTACTCCTTACTCCAGAACGCAAAAAGAAGAGGATTCGCTCCCCTTCTTTTTGGCTAAAGAATGTATAAGTGATGAGCGGCAGCTCTCTGAAATTTCGTAAGTGCTTCCCTCACTATATCGTATTAACCGCTAATTTGCAAAAGACTTTACGTTTAGTTCAGCTCCGGCTTCACAGGTCCGATCACATAGAGTGTGCGCGACTTACGGCCGAAATTACGGGCATGGCTCAATGAATCGTAATAGACATCCACCTTGTTGCCTTTGATGGCACCGCCGGTATCCTCTGCTCGGCGAAACCCTAATCCTTCAATGTACACCCACCAGCCAATCGGTATAACACTAGGATCTACAGCTATAGTGCGGCCTTCCGTTACGCGTGTGCCGGAGGCAGTACGTGTTCCAATACCCGGTTCCTGCGACGAATACGCAGTCATGGATACGTTTTTGATCATTCTTTTGTACTCGAAATCCAGACCAGCCTTACTGGTAACATTGCTGACCCTTGCACTGGCTTTAGATGAGTTGGAGGTTGTTACAGGTTTGGAGACTTTGGCAGTAACTACGACGGGCTTAGGAAGCGGCTTGGTTCCAATGGCAATGACTTTGTCCTTGGTAACAGTCTGTACTTCCTTGCCGATCATGCGCATGGATGCCAGCTCGCCATCTTGATAGATCTTCTCGATGTGCTGAATCATTACGCCCGGCTTACCTGCCTGTGCCACTCTTACGGTTCCCTTGGTCAATGAGGGGTCTGCTGTCTTAATGACCCGGAAAGGCAAATTAGTTGTCCGTTGAACCACATGCTTGTTAATCCGGACAATTTTGATTTCCATGTCTGCAGATACTGCGGTTTCTAGCGAAGGGTAAATCTTGTCTAAGCCTTCCAGGCTATAGCCCAGCTTGTCGATGGCCTGACCAATAGTATCCTCGGTCGTAAATAACGTCTCGGTCTTTCCGTCTACGGTAAGAGCGAACTTCTGCGCAGTGTTAATCACGATACGGTCGCCGTCTTTTATTTCATCACTAAGGCCAATAGATAATTCATCATGCGCCTGCAGCGAAATCTGTTCCTTAGCCAGCATATCACTGAACAGCGTTTCCCGCGTCTCCAGTGTCTGTACCTGTCCGTCTATTACTAGGGTAATTTCTTTTTTGCTCTGACCGTGTACGTACAGCAGTATTAACAGTGCGATAACAATCGATGCCACACCGGCAAGTAAAACTACGCGGGGATTCACTTGCTTCAACCGTAATGCGAAAGACCTGCTGGATGATTGCGAATCATGGGATACCTCTGGTTGGAATACGCCCACTCTTTCCATCCTCCTTACATAGCCCCGTCGTCCAAGTTATATCAAGGTGACTGTATCACTTCTGACGAAACTAAGTTTGAGTTTGCAACAGGATACGCCCGCACTTGCTTCAGCGTTTCCTGCTCATGGATCGCCTGCTCGGCATAGTTACTCCGGAGATCTGTTATATAACAGTATGCCGGGAGCATTCTCATTATTCAAAACAAAAGAAGCCTAAAAAAGAGTTCTTAGAGGACTCTTTCGTGGCTTCCCGGTGTCGAATACGTCGGAATGCTTATGCACGAGGTTTCCTCTCTTACTTGCGCTTACGGGGTTAGCTGTCGGGTTCGGACATAAGAGAGACGCCCTATCTCAGGTCACCCGCTCACGGCGGTTGCCCTCAAATTCACCCCAAAGACCACGTAAAGAAATCAAATAATGCCTGCGGCAATTCTGTGCCAGTACTCTTGTACGTTCATGCGGCAGCGCATTATTGGTTCCCCCGTTCTCCATACGGAGACTCAGCGAGACGATCCATGAAATTAGTGACTGTCACAGTTACAACAGCTCACTGCACTGAAAAGATGATATCCTGTTTTGATACATGTTGTAAAGGACGATTCAACCACGTTTACGTAAAAAAATGATTAAAATATTGTAATAATCGGCCGTTTTTCAGTCAAAAAAGTTTAATACATCCGCTATACTTCATTTTTCACCGCTTTTACTCCCGTTTTCAGAGTATCCCAAATCGTTCCAGTGCGTTCGCATACGTAATTTCAGCCAATTCCTGTAATTCAATCCCTTTTATTGCCGCGGCCGCCTCCGCTACCAGCCTCACATGAGCGGTCTCATTTCGCTTGCCCCGGAAGGGGTGCGGAGTTAGATATGGGGAGTCGGTTTCGATCAGCAGCCGGTCTAGCGGAGTCTGGGCAAGCACCTCTTTGGGCACCCGGGCATTCTTGAACGTAATCGGTCCACCAAAAGAAAGATGGAATCCTAGTTCAAGACACATCTTGGCACTTTCCCAGCTGCCGGAGAAGGAGTGCATTACGCCGCCAACCTCGCCCGCCTTCTCCTCGCGGAGGATACGGATCACATCTTCATGAGCATCTCGGTTATGAATACAGATTGGCATCTTCAGCTCACGGGCCAGACCGATCTGCTTGCGGAATACATCATGCTGTACATCCTTAGGGGAGGTGTCCCAGTAGTAATCCAGCCCGATCTCACCGATGGCAACCACCTTGGGATGAGAGCATAAGGAGGCGATCCATTCCAGGTCTCCGTCCCTCATCGTGATGGCATCCTGGGGATGCCATCCTACGGCTGCAAAAATATAATCATATTTCTCGGCAAGCTGCATGGTCGTCGGTATCGTGTCCCGGTTAAAGCCAATGTTGATCATCTTGCTGACGCCGGCTTCCAGCGCTCTGGCAATGACCTCTTCGCGGTCTTCGTCGAATTGTGGAGCATCCAGATGGGTATGGGTGTCGAATAACTGCATTACATTACATCCTTTCGGCCTGTTGTGTTATCTATAATTCCAAGCTTGATCTGATTATTTGGCAAAAATCTCTGCGATGGACGGCGGCAACTGTGAAAGGGCTTTCTGCAGCCTGTCCTGTGGAAAATACAGATGGTATCTGCCGCGGTGAATACCGCTGATGGAGCGTACAATGTCCGATACCTCGGAGATTTCCCTCAGCCGCTCATGCTTGTCCAAAAGCAGGATCTGCTTGCTGTCAAAGCCCTCTCCCGGACGGAACACATCATAGGGAAGATCGGTGGGATAATCAATTTCCAGGTCATAATCGGGCCGGAGTCCCGCACCGGCGAAGCTGCGGCGGATTTCGTCAATTGTGTCAGAATCCAAATGCTCCATTTCCACATATTTATACAGTTTACGATGGATAAACCGGCTGCACAAGTCGCTCAGGATGTCATCCTCCTCCAGCGTCCACTGCATGAAGGCAGTCTGCATCAAGGCTTCATCCAGCAGCAGATACTGCCCTACCGTTACCTCTCCGCTGAACAGATCACTTAAGGGCTCAATCATGAAGCGGAAAGCATGCTGCTGCTGCACCAGCTCCTTGGCCCGGCGGAGAATCTGTCTGAGAATAATCTCTGAGCTGCGGGTTACCGGGTGGAAATAGACCTGCCAGTACATCTGATACCGTGACATTAGGTAATCCTCAATCGCATGCATCCCCGATTCCTTCACAACCACCCGGCCGTCATAAGGACGTAGCATCCGCAGAATCCGGTCGATGTCGATGGTTCCGTAATTCACCCCCGTATAATATGCATCCCGGAGCAGATAATCCATTCGGTCAGCATCAAGTGGTCCCGACACCAAATTGACAACAATTTCATGCTCGTAGGTTTTGGAGATGACTGAGGCCACTTTATCGGGGAAATCTTCAGCCACATCACGCAGAATAGCAGTGATCTCTGTATCCTCCAGAATGATACGGCAGGTCCAGTCTTCATGATCCATTTCGAAAGCTTCTTCTATAGAATGGGAAAAGGGTCCATGCCCCAAATCATGCAGCAGTGCCGCACACAGGGTAAGTAGTCTCTCCTCCGGCATCCAGTCCTTGTAGCCGCTCCGTTCAAACTGGGAGATAATCCTCCGCGTAATCTCATATACCCCCAGAGAATGGGAGAAGCGGCTGTGTTCTGCCCCGTGAAAGGTCAAATAGGAGGTCCCAAGCTGCCGGATGCGCCGCAGACGCTGGAATTCCATAGTATTGATCAGTCTCCAGATAATAGTGTCCTGTACGTGGATGTAGTTGTGAACCGGGTCCTTAAATACCTTCTCTTCTGACAGCGGTTGCTTCATGAAATCATCTCCTTTTCTTGTTTTATATAATATATTGTCGCTCTTTGTCGAATATTAGCGATTCATATACTGCCAAATCGACAAACATCTTAATAAGCTATTTTAGACTCAGTTGCCCTATCAAACGCGGAGTAAATGTAGTCTCAAAATATTCCTTAAAATTCGCCTGAAAAAAGGTTGACTGTTTTGGGAATGGTTGGTATTATAAATATCATAAAACAGTGAAGAATGTCGAATAATGACGCTTTTGAACATTGAGAGGAGCAACGATTGTAATGATGAAATCAACAGGAATTGTACGTAAGGTAGATGAGCTTGGACGGGTCGTTATTCCAATAGAATTGCGTCGTACCCTAGGCATTGGGGAAAAAGATGCGCTCGAAATTTACGTGGACGGTGAGCGGATCATGCTTAAGAAATACGAGCCTGCTTGCATTTTCTGCGGCAATGCTGAGAATGTAACTTACTTCAAAGGTAAAATTGTTTGTCATGAATGCATTTCGGCTATCCCTACCCCTGTGACAAACTAAAATAAATAGGGTATAATAGGAACTAATCCAATTGTTAATTCTAACCTTTTTATATCTCCTTGGCCTCCCGTTCGCGCGGGAGGTATTTTTTTATGTCTACCCTCTCTACAGGGAGGGCCCCAGCCCTCTGGACACCCGGAAGCTTGGTGGATCTCTGTAGCTAGCGCGGAAGGAAGCGGGGTTCGGTGGTGGACCGACCCTGTTCGGCCTCCCTGCGGGATACACTTTACATCGGAGCGTTCTGCCTACAGGATACGGCTTTACGAGGGAGCGCTCTCCGTGCGGGATACACTTAACTGCACTGGTTACTGGCTATACAAAGTAGAATATTTTCGGATGGAAAATTTGGATAGCTGTATTCTATACAGTTATTTACTGGTATAATGTCCGCCCGGGCAGGTTAGTAGTACTTCATGTATTTATATCCAGATAAAACCTTTATAATATCTATTTACCTATACACATAAATGTATAAACTACATCTAAAACTAGTTTAAGGTAGATTTTCAACCATAAAAGTGTTCATAATACATTTATTTCAATGGTTTCACTGATTATATAACCCATTTATAAGTTCCAACTTGGTGTCAGCCTTATCCCTTATTCCCGCTCCAGGAGTTCATTATAAATATCGCGCTTGGACAGGCCACGGTCAGACGCTGCCTTTTTCATAGCATCCTTACGTGTTAAACCTGAGGCTTCATAATGAGCCACATGCTCCCCGGTACTAAGCTGGCGCCACCAGGAAGACTCGGCCAACTCCGCCTCCTCTTTACTCTCTCCCTCAAGTACGATCACGTATTCGCCAAGCGGGGGATGCTCCTCCAGCCAGGCCAGACACTCCTCAATGTTTCCGCGCAGGAACTCCTCATACCGCTTAGTCAGCTCACGAGCCAGTGTAATCCGGCGGTTGCCGAAGGCCTCCTGCAAATGAACGAGTGTCTTGGCAACGCGGTGAGGTGATTCATAGAAGAGAAGTGTCCCTTGGGCAGAACGCAGAGGTGCCAGAACAGCCCGGATATCCTTGCGCTCCCTAGGCAGGAAGCCGATGAATGTGAAGCTGGCGGTAGGCAGTCCTGAGGCAATCAAAGCCGACAATGCGGCATTCGCCCCAGGCACTGGAATCACCGGAATCTGATGGCTGACAGCCAGAGCTACCAGATCGGCACCAGGGTCGGAAATCGCCGGCAGACCAGCATCGCTGACAAGTGCCAGATTTTTACCTTCTATTATATAGCGTATCAGCTCCGGCCCACTGGCCGCCTTGTTATGCTCATGGTAACTGAACAGCATGGACGGTGTAATTTCAAAATGGCTCAGCAGCTTACGCGTCTGCCTCGTATCCTCAGCGGCGATAATATCGCATTCCTTCAGCATGCGCACTGCCCGGTAAGTCATATCCTCCAGATTGCCGATCGGTGTAGCCACCAGATACAGGCACCCGCATCCTTCGGGCTTCGCTCCGTCATGGTTGTTTTGAAAGCTGCTTTGGCATTGTATGGTCATTGGCTCGTATCCTCTTTGTTTCCGTAATAAATATCCATAATCTCAGGGCAATATTGATTGTCCTCATTATATACGATTAAAGGCGGTTGTAAACGCACCTCGGGCTTCCCGTCACGCGCAGCCTCAATCAGAACCATATTCGCTTCCAGATGGGCGCGGGGATGCACAAAGCGGATCAGCTTCGGCTCCAGCCGGTGCTTCCGCATCAGACTGATAATATCTACAAGGCGCTGCGGCTTATGCACCATGCTGACTTTGCCTCCGGTACGGACCAGCCGGACACAGGCCTGAATGACCTCCTCCAGAGTACAACCGATTTCATGACGGGCCATCGCCTGATGGGAATTCAGCTTCAGATCACTCCCGTTCAGCGGCATATAGGGGGGATTCACCGTGATCGCATCGTATACGCCATAGCCCGCTGTAAGATGAAGTTCCCGCAAATCGCCCTCATGAATTTGTACCTTCTCTTCCAGACCGTTAAGCGATACACTACGCCGGGCCATATCCGCCAGACGGGGCTGAATCTCGATTCCTTCAATAGAAGCCTTCGTCCGTGTAGACAGTAGCATGGGAATTACCCCGTTACCCGTACACAGGTCAAGCACCCGTCCGCGCGGCGGTACACTGGCGAACCGTGCCAGCAACACGGCATCCATCGAGAAGCTAAATACTTCGTCACTCTGGATAATTCTCAGATCATGGGTGAGCAGATCATCAATCCGTTCTGCTTCATGCAAGGATACAGGTGTATTGTTCATTGAATGGGTCATTGTAATCTCCTAAAAGTTTTTGTTGAGCATATGCTTCAATCTGTATATTCTTCGAAACAAAACTTACTTCGGAAGCATAGCCTTACATTCAAAAAAACCGTAGGCGACAATCTCCTACGGCTGGATATCCTCATTTATTAAGAAAAGAAAGGCAGAACAGACAATCGCCTTCCGTCCGCAAATGCCCAAAGTAGACATTGCAGATGTGGAAGCCTTCGTGATACAGCCGGGCCAGATTATCGTAGCCTTCCCCGACAACCTCCTCTTTCCCTTCGGCAGCAAGTATAGCCTCCGCCTCTGCAGACAGCGCGGCCTTATCTACAGGCGCTTCCCTTTTCAATATGATACGAAGTTGCTCGTTCTCCAGACTCAGCTTCTGATTCGCTTCCATCAGCTCTTTGACCGTCTGCTTCCAATCGCTCAGAGTGGTGCGCATCTCATCCATCTGCGCTTCCATCTCCTGCATGTGTATAAATATATTTTTCTTCTCCAAGTTTCCACCCCGAAAGTAACCTTATAATGGTTTACTTGACGACAACATCATCCATTGGAAGTTCTTTAACTTTACCCACTTCAAACAGCTGCACATGAACCGTGCGGCTACCGGCATTGATACCGACTACCTTGCCGTCACCCAGTGAAGTAACGACCATTTTGCCTACGGCCGGCATTTCTTCCTTCGTGCTCTCATAATTATCATGCTCAAACTTCAGACAACACATCAGCCGTCCGCATAATCCCGAGATTTTGGTCGGGTTAAGCGACAGATTCTGATCCTTCGCCATCTTGATGGACACCGGCTCGAAATCACCAAGCCAAGAGGAGCAGCAGAGCACACGTCCGCATGGTCCTAGTCCGCCCAGCATCTTGGCTTCATCACGCACACCAATCTGCCGGAGCTCAATGCGGGTACGGAAAATGCTGGCCAGGTCCTTCACCAGCTCGCGGAAATCCACGCGTCCCTCGGCCGTGAAATAGAAAATAATCTTGTTGCGGTCAAACGTAAACTCCACATCCACCAGCTTCATTTTGAGGCCATGATCGCGGATTTTATTTAAACAGGTGGTAAAAGCATCCTTCGCTGCACCCTTGTTCTCTTCCACCACGCGCGCGTCGGTCTCGCCGGCAATACGCATGACTTTCTTGAGCGGCAGTACAACGTCTGCTTCCTGCACCTCTTTTTTGCCTACGACAACCTTACCGTATTCGACCCCTCTTGCAGTCTCAACAATTACGCATTGATCGCGTTCAATCGGGAAATCAAGCGGATCGAAATAATATATTTTACCCGCTTTTTTGAAGCGGACACCTACTACGCTGTACAAAAATTAACCCCCTTGTTTGACGGTAAAGGAACCCTTAAGCAAGACTGCTTCCCTGATGATCCATGCTTGTCCTTCCTCGTCCGCTATACCCGGTCTTTCCAGGGCTGAGGATTATATCCCGGAGGATCTATTATAAATAACCCGAACCTCTAGCTTTCCAGCCGGATTAAAAACTGCTCCAGACACAGCTGGGCATTGGCATTGGAACGCAGCTTCCGCTTGCTCTCCGCCGCATATTCCATATAAGCCACCCACTGCTGCGTACTCCTCTGACGGGCAGCCCTCGAAATAAAGTCTAACTGATCTATGAAAACGATACTTTCGTGCTTTCGGTACAGGAAGTAGAGCATATCTTTGAACCATAAGTGGAACATGCTGAATAGAGTATCCAAATGTTCACCAAGTCCGGTCTTGAACAGCTTCGAACCCGCGGTTGCCACCGCAGTGCTGCCCTTGCCCAGAGACTCCTTCGCTAATTGTAACACTAGATTTCTCATTTCTGCAAACCAATTCTGTGCCAAAAGTTCCCTGCAGCCGTCAAGACCGGCAGTCAGCGATACCGCGCATCGCGCCAGCGGCACCGGAACCCCTTCGCCGGACAACGCCTGCAGCATAATATCTGGATGCAGCGGGCTAAACGGAATGCGCTGGGTTCTGGACTGGATCGTCGGAAGCAGGGAACTGCTGTTATCCGAAATCAGAATACCAACCGCCGGGGCTGGCGGCTCCTCCAGAAATTTCAGCAGACTATTGGCGGCTTGCACCGTCATTTTGTCCGCTCCTTCTATAATATAGACCTTCGGGTTAATCCCTTCCGAGCGGTAGGAAAAAACACGTTGAAGCTCACGAATCTGGTCGATCTTAATACTGGCCCCATCGGGACGCAGCAGGGTCAGATCAGGATGATTGCCATGCTCCACCTTGCGGCATTCCAGGCACTCTCCGCAGGCATCATCCTTGCTGGCGGTACAGAATATCGCCTGGGCGAACGTCAGTGCCATCTTCACCTGCCCGCTGCCTGCCGGACCCGTGAACAGATAGGCATGGCTGACAGCATCCTTACGTAAGGCATTCTGAAGCAGCCGCTTGGCGTCCTCCTGGCCTAATAGTTCATGAAAAGACATAGGTTCCTCCAAGTTGTCAGAAAGAAAGATTAATCAGCAGCCCGCGGATCTCTCCAACCCGTCCCAGGAGATCGATCCGGCCCTGCTCGCTGTCGAGCAGATCATCTGCCATATTCAGCAGAGCGGCATCAACCTCCTCAAGCAGCTTGTAGCGTTTGCCGCGGCCCCGCCGGTCCCAGCCTTTGGTGTCCTTCAGCATCACTCCACGGCGGGCCGTCTCCTCCAGAAACCGTTTGATCAGGTTCCGGTAGATCGACAGCTCACGTACAGTCATGGATTTGGAGAGCCGGTCGCCTTGCAACTGGATATCTTTAATCTGACGGTTCAACTCATCTATAGTTTTCTGCTGGCTTTGCTGTTGAAATACATCGTTGAAGTTTTTTTGCTGGACCGGCCGCCTCTCAGCCTCCGTGGTCAGCATTTCGCTTTTTAAGGGCCTGTAGCCCGGGTTGATTTTCAAGGATATCTACCGCCCTTATGGTCTAATGCTCATTATGCTCAATAATGCTCGAAACGATCGACGGGAAGTACGAATACGGTAGCTCCGCCCACCTGCACTTCGACAGGAAGCGGCAAATAGGAATCTGTCGTGCCGCTCATCGGCGTGACCGGAGTGACCAGTTGCTCACGCACTTTGCAGCTGTTACGGATTACATTGAGTACTGCGTCTACCTGAATATCATCTACCCCAATCAAAAAGGTAGTGTTACCCGCACGGAGAAATCCGCCTGTACTGGCCAGCTTGGTGGCGCGGAAGTTCGCCTTCACCAGTTCACTGGATAGCCGGTTGCTGTCTTTATCCTGGATAATTGCAATGATCAAATTCATCTTCGTATCCCCTCCTATTAGTTATGTTCACAGGCTTTCCGCACAGCATTAGTTCAATCTGCAGAGAAGCCCTGTTCATTCATTATACCTCTATGTTCTATTTGACAAAACACCTTAGAAATCCTTTAATATCCTGTCCTTCAGTACACGTACAATATCCTGCTCCACCATATGGATGGGACGATTGGCATCAAGCACTACAATCCGCTCCGGATCGGAGCCGATAACCAGCTCATAGCCCGCTTTTACCTTCTGGTGGAACTCAAGGCTCTCCAGATCCAGCCGGTTCACTTCCCGGTTCTGATTGGCGGCAATCCGAGATAGGCCCACTTCAGGATCTACATCCAGGTAAAAGGTAAGATCGGGCATTCTCCCGCCAGTCGCAAACCGGTTAATCCCCCGCACCTCTTCGATGCCCAGCCCTCTGGCGTAACCCTGGTAAACCAGACTGCTATCTACAAAACGGTCGCAGAGCACGGTAATTCCCTCCTGCAAGGCAGGCTCGACTACCTGCGCCAGATGCTGGCTTCTTGCTGCCGCATATAGGAGTGCCTCTGTCCGGGCATCCATGGCCGTATGCGCCGGGTCGAGGATAATAGAGCGGATCTTCTCGGCAATCTCAATCCCTCCCGGTTCACGGGTGATTAAATAGGGCATGGAATGGTTCTGCAGATAAGCTGCCACCCTGCCTAGTACGGTTGTTTTGCCGGAGCCGTCGCCTCCCTCCAGTGTAATGAAGAATCCTTCTCGCTTCACTTATGCTTCTCCGCCCTTCTGAATGTTGTATACCTTAATATGCTGTAAGGCCGGATCAGTACAGGCCTGGAATTTCGCCCCGCCTGTACGCAGACGGATCAGCCTGTCACAGACAGACGCTGTAATGCTCTCTCCTGGATACAGGAGCGGAATGCCAGGCGGATAGGGAATAACCATCTCTGCCGCAATCCTGCCCACACTTGCCTCAAGCTCTATGCTCTCTGTCTCACCGGCAGCGACCGGCCGGGTTGAGAACGCAACCGGAGCTGATGCTGCCGGAATGTCAAAATTGTTCCACGTGGAAATATCGCCGGAGAAGGTTGAGTCCCCTTCTCTGCTATTATATGACACTGCCTGGGCTGCGTTCCGTGAGCTGGAGAAGGATTCTCCGCCTTGGGGAGCGGGAGCTGAGGCAGTGTCTGAGTAAGTAGACTGGCCGGGCCCAGCGGTAAGATCTAGACCAGAGACAGGTTCAGGATCAGAGATATGATCAGAGCCAGCAATATGATCAAGGTCTGATGAGGCAGTGGTCCCGCCTGTCTGCGGCTCTGCCAAGGAAGTCAGCGCTGCAATGTCCTGCAGCACTGTCAGCAGCTCCGCTGCCTCTTCAGCCTTCGAGCCGAGGCTGAAGGCCAGAACCACGTGCCGGTCGTCGCTCATCTCCGGCACGATTCCCCTCTCTTCGAGCCTGCGCTGCAGCTCGAAGCCCCCCAGGACCCCTGCGGCGTCATAAATGACCGCCTTAAAGGGGTCCTGGGTCACGTACGCCGCCCCGCGCAGCGGCGGCGTACTCGCTCCTGCGGCGCCCGCCTCGCCGCAGACAGGCTGCTGCAGCGAAGCCGGCTGCAGCAGCCCGAAGCGCGGCAGCGCCGCCAGGCCGCGCCGCAGGACATCCACGGCGGCGAGCCCCGCCGTGAAGGCACTGGCGCCCTGGCTGTGCAGCAGGCGCCGGGCCAGATCGAGCGAAGCCATCACGGGGTACGATGGGCTGGAGCTCTGCACCATGGCCAGGCGCTGCCGCAGCAGCGCGCGGTCCAGCCATGGCCCTTGCACATGCAGCATGGCGCCCATCGTCAGCGCGGTCAGCATCTTATGCGTGGACTGCACCACTCCGTCTGCGCCCCCGGCAAGCGCCCCGGCTGGAAGCGCCGGGTGCTGTCCGTAATGCGCCCCGTGCGCCTCATCTACCAACAGCGGCACGCCGCTTGTGTGACAGGCCTGCGCGAGGGGCGCAAGGTCAATGCCCATGCCGTAGTAGTTCGGCATTGTGACCATGACACCGGCTGCCTCCGGATAGGCATTCAGCGCCGCCTGCACCGTCTCAGCAGACGGAGCCACGGCGAGTCCGCTGCCCGGATCAATCTGCGGCTCCAGGAAGACTGCACGCGCTCCTGCCAGCATCAGTCCATGGATTACGGACTTATGGACGTTGCGCTGCAAGAGAAGCAGCCTTCCGGGCTCTGCACACACCGTCAGGATCAGAGCCAGATTGCCGGCGGTGCTGCCACCCACCAGCATATAACTCTCCTCCGCGCCATAACAATCGGCGGCCAACTCCTGTGCTTCCCTTATTACCCCTTCCGGATGATGAAGATCATCCGTTCCGGTAATCTCCGTCACATCGTAACGCATTACTTCCGTGAGATACCCCGCACTCTCTGCACTGACAGTACGCCGGTAAGCCTCCCCGTTCTTGTGTCCCGGCACATGATAAGATATATTACCCTTAAGTCTATATTGTTCCAGCATTTCGTATACAGGTGCCCTGCCAGGCTGTAGCTTGTCCATAGATTCTTCCTTCCCTGGGGGTTACCTTCTATTTTAACGCAATTACACCCAAACGCCTATCACTTCCGCAAGGGACCCCACAAGCAATAAAACGGCTCCCCTCACCCGGTCAGGGCGGAGAAGCCGTTAAGAGGAACTTTGTATTTGCAGCCAACGCGACACAGATTCACCGCCCGCTCTTTATATGTTGCTTGTTACAGGTACTGCAATTCGTGCATTAAGCATGCATACGCAGATTGATCTTCTTCATCCGGCTAATGAAAAAGTTGTACTTCACATCCTCAGCCTCCGTACGCACCATCTCACTCTCACAGTCTTCACAGATGAAATGCGAGACAATCACAATGCCCTCTTCCTTTTCCTGCCCGCAGATAATGCAAGCCTGCCCTGTTTGCTGTTCCATTTTCATCCCACCTTGACTCTTTTAAGAACAGTATGGTACACCTTCTATCATTTTAAACCTTTTCATAGTTTTTTCCTAATCCTTCATAGCCTAAAATATATATATTCGCCTGATACCCATTCTGTGAATCTGAGCCCGTTGTTTAATAAAACACAGGAGCAGGCCGATAATAATAACAAGAGAACTTGCGAGGAGGTCCGAATTCCAGGTATGGAACCAAACACCAAAGGTGCCGCTACATTCTATCAATACAAGCTTATCAAAAAAATTACTATTACAGCATTACTGCTGCGGGTCTATATCACCCTACCCTTTATATGTCTTGTGCTCGAAAGTGTCTTTCTCTCCTGGCTGAGTATCCTGTTCATGATTATAGCCGGACCTGTCATGCTGTGGATTCAGTATGTCATCTCACGCTCCGTCCTGCTGATTAGCGGACACCCTATCGCCAAGCGCTGGAAATTGTCCCTGCGCCTGCCCTGGCCCGGTTACATGCCTGATCAATATATCAATTACGGCATCTTCCGCTCCGTACAGCTGCATAACCTCTGGATCGGTCTTTGTATAGCCGCACTCTTCATCGTCTGGGCTCCGCCCGCCTTCACGGCTTCGCTGGCGGTATGCCACCTGTGGCTGCTGCTCCCCCGTCTGTATGCGCTGCTGCGGTTAAAGAGTGTAGCCAAAGATGGGATGCTCAAGTTCAATGCAGCAGACGCCTCCTATTACGCCCAGTGATCCCAACCAGATATACATAGCTCTGTATTTAAGCGGCCAAGCATGCACACAAAAAATCGCCATCCATAACCGGACGGCGATTTTTTATCTGTTCTTCAAGCCTTTGGTTGTGACCTTCTTTTCCTTCGGAATCATCACGATGAAATAGTCATCATGCACGGTCAGATGTACAATAAGTCCTTCTTTCTGAAAAACACGGGAGCTTCCGGAATCGTCTGCTTTCTGTTCCTGCTCTTCCCAGCCCCACGCCTTAATGGCAGCAAGATAAGGCTCCGGAACGCCTTTCTTCTCCTTCAACCCCGGCAGGGAGTACCGTACATAGTCCATAGCTACGTTTGTAGTTGTTCTGTCGGGTGAGCTTGCCTCTTTGGGCACGGGGAAGTCTTCCTCATTAAGTGCACCGTTAAAAGTCTCCCAAGCCGGCTCCTTCGTTCCGCAACCCGCCAGCATTACTCCGACTATACAAAGAATAACTAATATCCACAAAGGTTGAGTTCGCTTCATACCTTAAATCCTCCTTACCTCTACCATGCATCTAAAGACGCAAGAAAATTCCAAGATAGAATTTATACGTAGTTCATTCGTATTAAGGCTTTTGCTTATTTATTGCACTTTCCCATTATACTTGGAACCATCGCCTCGTCGGTAACAAAAATGTCACTCGTTTGTAAGCGTTTTTATACTAAAGCACCATACCCCTTCCCGCTTTTTATATACGCGGATATACAAAAAAGCCATTGTCGAATTGTCGACAATGGCTCATGTGTGCTTGGCAACGTCCTACTCTCCCAGGACCCTTCGGTCCAAGT
>NZ_ASPS01000039.1:0-19209 GCF_000517865.1 Paenibacillus sp. FSL R7-269 | reverse complement strand
TGCCATGCGGCGGGCGGGTCCCGCGCCGCCGTGCTGGCACTGGCGGCGGCGGGCTGGACGGCGGCGGCCAGCGCCGTCCTGCTGCTGGTACGCGCGCGGATCACCGGGCCGTCACCGACGGCCGACGCGCGCGGACTGTTCTACCGCGACGCCTGGAAGCTCGCGGAAGAGGCGCCCTGGCTGGGGCGCGGGGGTGAGACCTGGCGGCATACGTACCTTGCCGCCCAGTCACGCCCCTACGTGGGCAGCCAGGTGCACAGCGGTTACCTCGACATCCTGCTGAACCTCGGGATGGCGGGTCTGGCTGCGGTCCTCCTGCTGCTCCTGGCCGCAGGAGGGCTGGTATTCAAGGCGTCACCAAGGCTGCTTCCGCCTCTGCTCGTGATCATTCTGCATAGCGCAGCTGATTTCGACTGGAGCTATGGACTGGTCTGGTTGCTGCTGCTCCTGTTGCCCGCTTGGGCATTTGCCGAAGCAAATAGCCTGACTATTAGGACGGTTGACTCTACAGCTCTGCATGACTCCCGTTGGCAGCGCAGCAAGCGTCCTTGCCAGCGAAGGAAGTGGCCTCACCGATTATGGGTTTATGCAGGCATAAGCGTTTTCTGCGGGCTGACCCTTCTGTGCAGCGGTCTTTCCTTCGAGGCAATGAAGGGGTCTGCCTTATTCAAGCAGGCGGTTAGGGAGAGTGATCCTGCGATACGAATTAAGCTGCTGCAGGAATCACTGAGATGGAATCCGAGAGAGCCTCAGGCTGCGGTTGCTTTATCGCGTCTGCTTCCACAGAAGCAGGGGGTTGATCTGTTGTTGCGAAGCCTGTCATTCTCTCCAGGGGATGTTGCTCTCCATGGGGAGCTTGCGGCAAGTTATCTGCGGGGCGGTAATCCTGGAGAAGCGCTGTACTGGGTCCGCCGCAGTCAACAGACGGATCACTTTAATGCTGCCAGAAGGCTTGCTGCTTTAAGAGGAATGCTTGAGATGGGGGAACGCAGCTTGGCAGAGGGAGACAGACGTATAGCGGAGGATAGCGCGGCGGCGGGACTAGAGCTGATGCGGCAGTACAGCCTGCTAACCACCAAGGAGGAGGACAGAGGACCACAGCATAATGACCGCAACTTCACCCTACTTCCGCAGAGCGAAGGGATCTATCTTGAGTTAACACATTTACAGTCCCAGGCGTCACTTAGCTCCAATAATAAATAAGACGCGCCTCATATTGAACTCGGGGTTTGATCGCCGCTGCGGTGAACCTAGCAGCACAATGACCGCAGTCTCACCCTCACCCTAGGACTTCCCACAGCCGCCCCTCACCCGAGCCTCAGTTCCTACCCATCCCCCGACTAATCTCAAGCTTTAACACGCCGCGAGATCAGCCATGAGTGCACAATAGGGAGAATAATCATGATTACCAGAGCGGTGATGATCATGCTGATCGACAGCGTAACGGGCATGAAGGCCGCAAGCGCAATCAGCAGACCGCCGGTCACCCACATCCTTCCGGAGAAACGGTGGGTTCTCCGCCATACGGCAGGGTTATGCAGCGTCCAGGGCGTGCGGACTCCCGTGAAATAATTATCCCTGATCTGCGGCAGGAAATTTCCGATTACAGCCAGCAGCAGCCCTATGCTTACAGTAGCCCATTTTCCTGCAGGAAATTGCACATCCAGCCCGTAACTGACCGACAGGACAAGGGCGGCATCACAGATGACGGCAACGGTGAGACGGATCATTTTGTAAGCGCCCGGGAACTTATTATAATTCTCTCCCTTAGGGTCAACATTGCGTATGAACTGCATCGCGAGCGGGAAAATCAAGCCCAAAAAAGAGAACAAGGCAATAACCGAACCCTTGCTCCAGTAAGTATTGACCTTGCCCGTTATACTGAATTGGGCGGGCAGCTGATCCGGCAGCTTGCCATAATTCACCAGCGCGTAGCCCAGTGAGAGGAGCCCGAGAATGACAATCAGCGTATCCTGCCACTTCCATGTGAAATTCTTCATCAATGTTCATCCTCCGTATGTTTAATAGCGTGCGGTTCACTTTTTCCTTTGGTCCCGGAGCCCTTTGAGCCAGCATCCGTCTGAGCATCCGGTTGATGGTCCCTGCTTCCCTTGCCTGTACCCGTCAATTCCAGGAACCAGCCAAGCACCTCTTCAAGTACCGTGGAGTCCAGCGAATAGACGATGAATTGCCCGTTACGTTCGTCCTGCACCAGCCCCGCGTGCTTCAGCGCATTGAGGTGGTGAGAGATGCTGGGCTTCGTCATATTGAAAAAATCGGCGATTTCCCCGGCCGTCCGGTCCTTTTCACGCAGCAGCCGGAGAATTTGCCTCCGGGTCGGGTCGGCGAGCGCTTTGAACGATTCATTCAACTCCATATCCTCCTTTCGATATTTAAATAATTATCTAAATATATAATATGACTCGATTCCAATCTTTGTCAATGCAGAAACTCACGCGAAGGCGCTTTTCTTCCAAATAGAGGAATTTATATGCTTCACGCTATAAATTATCCTTCTATTTCCCGCCGAACCGCTACCGTTCTTTAAAAGAACAGCAGAGCCGTTTACGCTTGTATTCCTTAAGTAGAAGTCGTAAGCCTGCATATGCTAGAATAGGCTAGGAGAAGCTGGATACATAGAGCGGTTAAGCAGATGGGTTCTGCCAGCAGAATACCAGGCTATTACGCCATACGGGAGGAGACCTGCAGTGCACTTTATATCTGATGTCATTTCACAATTGTTTGAATGGATTCAGTCTTTGGGTTACTTCGGGATTATGATCGGCCTTATGATTGAAGTCATTCCAAGTGAGATTGTCCTGGCTTTTGGCGGCTATTTGGTTTCACAAGGCGATATTAACTTTTTTGGTGCGGTGCTGTTCGGTACCGTCGGGGGAGTCATCGCCCAGATCTTTGTTTATTGGATTGGCCGTTATGGCGGCAGGCCTGTGCTGGAGAAGTACGGCAAGTACATTTTTATCTCCAAAAAGCATATTGACCACTCCGAAGAATGGTTTCAAAAGTATGGGACCGGTGTGATATTTACAGCCCGCTTTATCCCGGTTGTCCGTCATGCCATCTCCGTTCCGGCCGGTATTTCCCGCATGCCGCTGGGCAAATTCACTATGCTGACAACCCTTGCAGTCATTCCGTGGAGCGCGTTGTTTGTCTATCTGGGGTATACGCTTGGGGACAAGTGGAAGACCATTGATGAGGTCGCAGCCAAGTACACTCATGAGATTCTTCTTGGCGCTATTGCGGTAATTATTCTGTATTTCCTGTTCAAGTGGTACAAATCCAAAAAGAAGGGTAGTGCAGTATGAAGCAGAATGTAGCATCCAAATTTGGCCAAGGCCTGACTCCGCGCCAGTTCGTGGAAGCCATGACGAAGAACCAGCAGGCTTTTGAAGCCTGGTATGAGAAGTTCGCCTGGGAAGACGAGAGTGACCGGGAATATTTCGAGAGCCTGAATCACCGTGATGATCTGCGTGTGCTGATTCTGGCTGCGGACTGGTGCGGAGATGTGGTCCGCAATGTTCCGGTCGTCTTCCGGATTCTGGAGACTGCGGGCATCAAGACGGAAGTGCTGATTCTCGAAGAGAACCAGGAGCTGATCGACAATTTCCTGACCATGGGCGGACGCTCCGTTCCTATCGTGATTTTTGCGGATACCGGAGGTTATGTACTGGGGCAGTGGGGACCGCGTCCGGAGCATGTCCAGACCCTGATGAGAGAATTCAAACGGGAGAACCCGGACCGCGAAGCAGCGGACTATGACAGCAAAATTACCGAAGTGCGCAAAGCAATGGGGCAAGCCTACGGAGAAGGAACGGAATCACACGCAGTTATCACCAAAGAGCTGCGCAGTCTGATCTCCGGATTCTAATGCCGATGCTTAATATTCGTTCTTATAATCTGGGGGCACTCCAGACCAATGCCTATCTTCTGACGGGGGCAGACCCTAAGCGCGGTGTCATCATTGATCCGGGGGCTAATCCTGCGGGTCTTCTCCGCGGCGCCGAGGGAATGGAGATTGAGGCGATTCTGCTGACACATGCCCATTTCGACCATATTGCCGGGCTGGACGAGGTCCGCAAAGCCAAGAAGTGCCCGGTCTATATCCATCCGCTGGAGAGTGATTGGCTGGGCAGCCCGAAGCTGAACGGCTCCTTGATGTGGCCTGATACCACGCCTCCCATCAGCACAGATCCAGCAGAGTACGATCTGGCGGAAGGCCAAATTCTGAAGCTGCTCGGCCTTTCTTTCCGTGTCATGCATACGCCGGGACATTCGCCGGGAAGCGTCAGCTTTTTATGCGGGAATGATTTGTTCGCCGGTGATGTCTTGTTCAAAATGGGAGTAGGACGTACCGATCTTCCAGGCGGCAGAGAACGGGATCTGATTGACTCGATCCGCGGCAAGCTCTACCGGCTGGATGAGGAAGTGAGAGTGTTCCCCGGACATGGTCCGCGAACCTCAATCGGCTATGAGAAGCTTCACAACCCTTATGTCCCGATGTAGAATGGTATATCTTTTGGGATGATTTTGCATTGTAACGACATCTTCTGGCCGGATTTGACACAAACCGGGAAATTAGAGGTAGACAAGCCAGGGCCAGATTGTTACAATATGGTTAATTAAATGTAACATTTACCTCGCGAAGCACGCAGACTGTGGAATAATCCCGGTTTGCGTTCTTTTTTTTGCCTATAGATATGAATTTTTCAGGGGGAAGCAGAATGAAGGATAATATGCATTGCCAGTTGGATTATGGGGAATTGGAAGCGAATAATTCATTGATAGCGGAGCGGAATGAAGTGAATGATCCGGCCGGGAAGAGTGATACTAAATATACGTTGTTCTGGAGCTTTCCCGGAGGCAAGGGGGCTATTCAGCCATGGAGACGCAGACTGTGGGAGCTGCAGAATAATTCTGACTCTGAATGAACGATAACTATTACATAGACGTATTACAGGTGTGACAGAAGAGATAAGGGGAGGGGCTATGGGCGACAGGACGCTGGAGATGATCAGCCAGGCACAGCGGGGTGACGCTGCTGCACTGGCCGTGCTGCTGCGTGAGCATTATCCCTTCCTGTACAAGTATCTGATCAAAGCGACACTTGACCCGTTGCTTGCGGAAGAGATTGCTCAGGACACAATGGTCAGATGCATGGAGAAGATCGGGACTTACAACGGGACCTCGGCATTCTCTTCATGGCTGATTACCATTGGCAGCCGGTTGTACATTGACCGTAAGCGGCGCTGGAGCCGGGAGGCACAGTGGCGGGAGAGACAGATGCAGGAGCAGGGGAACCGCAGTTTACGCTGGAGCTTTGAGAGCCGGAATATGGAGTGGAGTGAAGTGCTCGATGCCTTGTCGCGTCTATCCTCTGCGCACAGAATGGCTGTGCTGCTGAAGCATTATTACGGGTACAGCTATGATGAGATCGGGGAGATGCTGGAGATCCCTTCCGGAACGGTCAAATCACGGGTAGCTGCCGGACTGGGTCAACTGCGAAAGGAGCTGAATGAGGATGAGGTTTAAGAGTGACGAGGAGCTGCTGGGTAAGCTGTCCGCGGAGCTGGATCATCTGGATATGCTGTATGCCGATGTTACTCCGCCTTCCTTGCCGGAGCTGGAGCAGCTTATTGCCGGGGAAGCTGTCCGCCGGAGGAAGCGGCGCCGTAAGGAACTGCTGCTATTCATTCTAGTGGCTCTTGTGCTGGTTACCATAGTGATTTCTATTCTAAGCACAGCGCCGGTGCTGTATTGGAGTCTGCAGGCAGTGTTCATTCTGAGCGCACTTGGCAGCTTGGGAGCAGCGCGGATCAGACACGGGCGGGAGGAATCATAAGCGTGAAGGAGCTGCAGGAGATACCTATTTGGTTTTGGATGATTCTTGCAGCTGTGCTGCTGCTGCAGGGAACCTGGCTGTTCCGTGATGCCAGGAACAGAGGTCAGGGAATGAAGGCCTGGTTCTGGGGAATCTGGGGACTTACCGTTGTACCCTCACCGGCAGTATTTTACCTGCTGTTTGTAGTTCTTCCAGATAAGCGCAAACGGAAGGCCGGAAGGAGCCGCTGAGACAATAGCTGATTGCCCGGGAGATAAGGAGGATATGGCTATGAATGATTTGAATTGGGGATTGATTGGGCCGCTGCTTGCGTTGCAGGTAATACTGGCAATCATCGGTCTGATTTCTCTGAGCAAGACAGAGCAGGTACGCGGACCGAAATGGATGTGGGTTCTATTCTTGATTTTTGGCAACCTGCTGGGCAGTGTGGCTTATTTCACACTGGGAAGGAAAGAGTTCTGATGCCGCTGCTAGAGGTTAAGGATCTTCACAAGAGCTTTAAGGGGCATCCCTCAGTGAATGGCATCAGCTTTGGAATTGAAGCAGGACGCTGTGTCGCGCTGCTCGGACCCAATGGAGCCGGGAAGACTACAACGCTGCGCATGCTTGCCGGCCTTCTGCCGCAGACTGCGGGAACGATCACTTTTGACGGGGCTCCGGGGACGGATTACCGCCGGCAACTGGGCTATCTGCCGCAAGCCCCGGCTTTTTACAATTGGATGAGCGGGCACGAATATATCTTATTTGCCGCCAAGATGAGCGGAATGAATGCACGGGAGGCTGCAGCGGCATCGGGCGTTGTGCTGGAGCGTGTGGGACTAGGCTCTGCGGCACGGCGGCGGATTGGCGGATATTCGGGGGGGATGAAGCAGCGCTTGGGGCTGGCCCAGGCCCTGGTACACCGCCCGCGTCTGCTTCTGCTGGATGAGCCGGTCTCCGCGCTTGATCCTATCGGACGCCGGGAAGTCATGGAGCTGCTTAGGGACATCCGGGAGCAGACAACCGTTATTTTCTCCACGCATGTGCTGCATGATGCGGAAGAGATATGCGATGATGTCGTATTGATGAACCAGGGGACCATAGCCGTTCAAGGAACCTTGTCCAGTCTCCGCGCAGAATACAGTCTGCCGGTAATCCGGCTCACTACAGGGAAGGAAGCTTCGGCTATCCGCTGGCTAGAAGGGCTTAGACACAGGGATTTTATTGAAGAAGCGCTTATTTCGGATGGCAAGGCCGTGTTCAACGTCACGGATGTAGGGCTTGCCCGCCGGACGCTATTACAGGAAGCCGTAGAGCTGGATATTCCGCTGCTGCAATTTGAAGCAGGCTCATCGACACTGGAGGACCTGTTCATGAAGGTGGTGGGAACATGAGGAAGCTTTGGGCTCTATATTTGAAGGAGATGCTGGAGAATGTGCGCAGCTATAAGCTGATATGGGTTCCCGTGGTGTTTATTGTTCTGGGAATTATGCAGCCGCTGATCAGCTTTTATATGGCGGATATCCTGGCGTTCTCTTCCAATGTCCCTGCTGGATTGATGGAGAATATGGAGAGACCGGCCGCGTCCTCTGTAATGGCTCAGGCCTTGGGCCAGTATGGAACAATTGGTATGCTGATTCTGGTGCTGGGAACGATGAACAGTCTGGCAGGAGAGCGCAGCAGCGGCACCTCCGAACTGTTAATGGCGAAGCCGGTCTCCTCTATATCCGTTGTTGCAGCCAAATGGACCGCGAACTTCACGGTACTGGTTATTGCAATGGGGCTGGGGGCAGCGGGAGCGGCTTATTATACAGTACAGCTTATGGGGGCTTTATCCTGGCAGGACGTGATTGCAGCGTCTGGACTGTATGCGCTGTGGCTGCTCTGTGCGGTGTCGCTTACGCTGCTCTTTAGTGCCTGGCTGCGCGGGCCTGCTGCTGCCGGCCTGTCTCTCTTGTTGGCAGCGGTCATGAGTCTCGTCCATGGCCTGTTGCCAGTTAAGCTGAACTGGATGCCTGCTGCTCTGCCGGGAATGTCTGCCGGTGTACTTGCAGATGGAGGTACCGGAGTGAGCTTGGCACCGATTGTCTCCGCAGTACTCTTGATTATGATTTGTATTGCCGGTGCCTCACTGCTGGCTGCAAGGAATAAATTGCCAGTCTAGCAAGCTTTACGATAAGAAAGCGATCTTTCATGAATTTTCAGAGTATTTTCTGCGGAAATTCATCGTACCATCATCCTGCTGCTGGACAGCTCTATCTTTTTTTAGTAGACTGTTGAAACAAGCAGAACCATGATAGATTTTGGTCAGGAGGTAGGATGATGCTGCGTTTAGGAGAGAAGATTGTCATTGTCGCAGACGCTTTTGAGCAGAGTCTTCCTATCGGAGACTATGGCTACCTGATTGCTTACGACCGCAATCCTGATAATGCGTTTGATTATGTCATTCGTGTTCCCGAAGCTAACCGGAATTTCTATGTTACGGCAGAGGATATTGAGGCCGAGGAACAATTGCTGGTAGCAGAAGCTGAGAGAGCCACGCACGAAGCGCTGATAGATTATGCATTGTCAACGTACAACGAGAAGCTGTTTCATCACCTGATGAACGGCGAGGAAGTTGAAGCGGAAGAGATAGAGACAACATCCCCAGAAAGTTTGTCCCAGGCGGATTTCATCAAGCAGGTGAATCTTCGCGCTTGGATTTAAGTAAGAGCCGGCGAATGCCGGCTTTTTTGTCTTTATACGATCCTACCTCAAAACTCTAACCCCGGAAATCCATCCTCTGCCAACCGCCATCCCGCCATCCCGCCATATATCCTGCACAAAGTACAATATTGTTGCCCTACAACCCGTCAGTCTTTGCAAATCCTGCACGAAATACAACCTTCTGGTGAGTTTAGTCTGTTAACCTGAAGGAATTCTGTATACCGTACAACAATCTGGGTATTCAAGCACCAAAGTTGCATTAATCATGTACAACATACAACAATCTCGTATTCGATCTGCTAATTCTCATTAAACCTGCCCAACATACAACAATCCGGAGTGCCGCTCCGCCAGCACGGGAATTCTACATACTTACTCCCCATATATCCCCTCAATCGACAAGCGCATTGAATTGTAAGGCCGTCTACCCTATAATTAAAAACGTTATCCGGGCGCTTTAGCCCTTTAAACAGGAGGGATATCCATTATGAGCATCACCGTCAAAGATGTGCAGCATGTGGCCAAGCTGGCCCGCCTGCAATTAAGCCCGGAAGAAGAGGCTACCTTCACCGAACAAATGAATGCTATTTTACAATATGCCGAGAAGCTGAATGAGCTGGATACCGAGAATGTTCCGCCGACCACCCATGTGCTGCAGGTAAGCAATGTAATGCGTGACGATGTGGAGAAGGAGAGCTTGACCCAAGAGGAAGCGCTGCTTAACGCACCGGAAGACGAAGAAGGACATTTCAAGGTTCCCGCTGTTCTGGAATAACCCCATACCTGAGAGGAGGAAGCAAGTTGAGCCTGTTTCAATACCGATTACCCGAAGTACATAACATGCTGAACACCAAAGCGGTCTCGGTCAGTGAGCTGACCGAAGATTCGCTGTCCGTCATTGCGGAGCGTGACAGCAAGGTTCATGCCTTTTTGACACTGAATGAAGAGGGAGCCCGCGCTAAGGCGCGCGAGCTTGATGACAAGCTGGCATCCGGTGCTTCCCGCGGTCTGCTCTTCGGACTGCCTGCCGGTATTAAGGATAATATTGTGACCCAAGGTCTGCGCACCACCTGTGCCAGCCAGTTTCTCACCAATTTCCAGCCGGTCTATGATGCGACAGTAGTCAACAAGCTGCGTCAGGCCGATGCCGTCACTATGGGCAAGCTGAACATGGACGAGTTCGCCATGGGCGGGTCCAATGAGAATTCCAGCTTCGGCGCTGTTCGCAATCCATGGGATCTGGAGCGTGTTCCAGGCGGTTCGAGCGGCGGTTCGGCAGCAGCGGTTGCAGCCGGGGAAGTCTTCTTCACCCTCGGCTCAGACACTGGCGGTTCGATTCGCCAGCCAGCCTCCTATTGCGGGGTAGTCGGCCTCAAGCCTACGTATGGCCTGGTCTCCCGTTATGGCCTGGTCGCTTTTGCTTCCTCCTTGGATCAGATCGGTCCGATTACCCGTACCGTGGAGGATTCCGCATACGTCCTGCAGGCAATTGCCGGTTACGATGCCCAGGATTCCACTTCAGCTAAGGTTAACATACCTGATTATCTGAGCTCGCTGACCGGTGACATCTCGGGTCTGCGAATTGCCGTACCTAAGGAATACCTGGGTGAAGGTGTGGATGCCCAGGTCCGTGAATCGGTGCTCGCAGCGCTTAAAGTGCTGGAAGGCCTTGGCGCCATATGGGAAGAGGTTTCCCTTCCGCATACGGAATACGCTGTAGCTGCTTATTATCTGCTCTCCTCCTCGGAGGCTTCCTCCAACCTGGCCCGTTTTGACGGTGTCCGTTATGGAGTGCGTGTGGATGATGGGGGCGGATTACTGGATTTGTACCATAATTCCCGCAGCCAGGGCTTCGGCCCTGAAGTCAAACGCCGGATCATGCTCGGCACCTATGCGCTCAGCTCCGGATATTATGATGCCTATTATTTGAAGGCGCAGAAGGTCCGTACCTTGATTAAGCAGGATTTCGACGAAGTATTCCGCAAGTATGATGTTGTCATCGGGCCGACTGCGCCAACCACAGCCTTCAAGCTGGGTTCGCAGACCGAAGATCCGCTGACCATGTATCTGAATGATATCCTTACCATTCCTGTCAGCCTGGCCGGTATTCCTGCCATCAGCATCCCTTGCGGCTTCGCGGAAGGCCTGCCTGTCGGCCTGCAGATTATCGGCAAGGAGTTTGATGAGAGTACGGTACTGCGCGTTGCGCATGCCTTTGAACAACATACAGAGCATCACAAGGCCCGTCCGCAACTGTAGCTTGAAGTAGTTGACCATAAACTTTTAAGGGATGAGATTATCTATGTCTAAATATGAAACGGTCATCGGGCTGGAAGTTCATGTGGAGCTTCATACCAAGTCCAAAATCTTCTGCGGCTGCTCCACTGAATTCGGCGCGCCGCCTAATACGCACACCTGTCCGGTCTGTCTCGGTCACCCCGGTGTACTCCCGGTGCTGAACCGCCAAGCGGTGGAGTATGCGATGAAAGCGGCAATGGCTCTGAACTGTACGATCGGCGATGTCAGCAAATTCGACCGCAAAAACTATTTTTACCCCGACTCCCCGAAGGCCTACCAGATTTCGCAATACGATCAGCCTATCGGCCTCGGCGGCTGGATTGATATTGAAGTGAACGGCGAGACCAAGCGGATCGGAATTACCCGTCTTCATCTGGAAGAGGACGCGGGTAAGCTGACGCATGTGGATGGAGGCTTCGCTTCACTGGTTGACTTCAACCGTGTGGGGACGCCGCTGATTGAGATTGTGTCTGAGCCTGATCTGCGTTCGCCGGAGGAAGCGCGTGCTTACCTGGAGAAGATCCGCGCTATTATGCAGTACTGTGATGTGTCCGATGTGAAGATGGAGGAAGGCTCCATGCGTTGTGATGCTAACATCAGCCTGCGGCCGGCAGGCCAGGAAGAATTCGGTATCCGTGCGGAGCTGAAGAATATGAACTCCTTCCGCGGTGTGCTCCGTGGCCTTGAATATGAGCAGTTCCGCCAGGCAGAGATTCTGGATGACGGAGGAACTGTTGTACAGGAGACCCGCCGCTGGGATGAAGCCGGAGGCAAGACCTTGTCCATGCGCGGCAAGGAGGAAGCCCATGATTACCGTTATTTCCCGGACCCGGATCTGATTGTGCTGCATATTGGGGAGGACTGGAAGGAAGCGATCCGCTCCACAATCCCTGAGCTGCCGGATGCCCGGCAGGCCCGGTACAGTGAGGAGTATGGTCTGACTGCCTATGATGCCGGAGTGCTCACCTCCTCCAAGCCGCTTGCGGACTTCTTCGAGGGCAGTCTTGCCTTCACGCAGGATGCTAAGGCTGTCGCCAACTGGATGATGGGCGATCTGCTCGGATATTTGAACAGCAACAATCTGGAATTATCCCAGGTGAAGATTACGCCGCAGGGACTGGGCGAGATGATCGGCCTGATCGCAGGCGGAACCATCAGCAGCAAGATCGCCAAAACAGTATTCAAAGAAATGCTGGAGAGCGGGAAGCTGCCGGCGGTAATCGTGGAAGAGCAAGGCCTTGTTCAGATCAGCGATGAAGGGGCGATCAAACGAATTGTTGAGGAAGTGGTCGCGGCCAATCCGCAATCGGTCGAAGATTACAAGGCTGGCAAGCAAAAAGCCATCGGCTTCCTTGTAGGCCAGGTCATGAAGGCGAGCAAAGGGAAGGCTAACCCGGGTCTTGCGAACACTCTGCTCGCAGAAGTGCTGAACAGATAGACTGCTTTTGGGTAATAGATCATAGAATCTTGGACACAGGGCTTGTCGGCAACGGCAGGCTCTGTGCAGTATATAAGGGGAATGTACGGATGGATACAATCGTGAAGCTGAATCTGCAGGATGAGTTCCTGCTTGATGAGCTGTGGAGCCTTCAGCATAAGGCCTACCGCCTGGAGGCGGAGATCATCGGGTTTCGTGACATACCGCCGCTGCTGGAGACGAGGGACATGCTCAGCCGGGTTACAGAGGATTTCTATGGCTGTTTCGATGAGACGGAGGAGCTACTGGGCGCTGTTGCAGTTATCGAGGAGTCTCCCGGCAAGCTAACGGTTACCCGGATGATGGTCAGCCCGGACCATTTCCGCCAAGGTGTGGCCGGAAGACTATTAGAATTTATCTTTGCCCGTTATGCGGAGATGGAGCAGTTTATCGTATCTACAGGGAAGCTGAATCTTCCGGCAGTGACGCTCTATACCAAGCACGGGTTCATTCCTGCCGGGTCCGAAGAGGTGGTTCCGGGAGTAGAACTGCTGGAATTCCAACGGGCAGGCAGGCTGAAATGACAAGTACATCCCATTTTAGAAAGGAGGAGTACTGAGAATGAATTCCGGTTATCAGAATCATGAGGAGCTTCCCGTGGGGGAGGAAGAGAACGAGGCAGGCATGCCGCTGTCTGAAGCAGACGGAGAATTGAAGGCCCCCTACATCCCTCCCCGTCCCAAGCGCCGTCCGCACAAACGTAAATTTATAGCCGGCCTGCTTGCTGCAGTGCTTCCCGGCACGGGACATCTCTATCTCGGGCTGCTCCGCAAAGGGATTTCTGTCATTTTCCTAATTGTGCTGGATATTGTGGCACTGCTGTATTTCTCATCTATCGGGATGCAAATTAATGTACCGCTGCTGATTTTACTGGGGCTGCTGATCCCGGTGTTATACTTCTATAATGTGTTTGACGCGCTCCAGACTGCAGACCGGATTCTGCGTTTTCCTGAAGACCATGATCATGAAGAGCTGGAGACCATGAGTGCAAGTACAACCTCAAGACGCCGGGTAAGGATCAGCGAGCCCGGGATTTCCTTTGGCCTCCTGCTGCTTATCGGCGGGGCACTGCTTTTTCTTTTCCAGCAAAAGCCGCCTTGGCTTCGGGGATTCATTGAGACCTCTGCCGGTGCTGCCGCCTCCGTGGTGCTAATTGGCCTTGGCCTGCTTATGGGAATCAGAGAGATGGCCAGGGACTCCATAGCGCGTAAGGACAAGGAGCGGAAGAAGCGGCGGATCGGCAGATATACGGCCTCAGTAACGCTGGCTGCTGTCGGAATCCTGCTTCTCCTGGACTGGCGCGATGGAACGGATTATATGATGCTGCTGCTCAAATGGTGGCCAATCATTCCGGTATTATGGGGAGTAGAGTATCTGCTGATCTATATTCTTTTCCGCCGGTTGAAGCAGAACGGTGCTGCCGGAAGAGCGAGGATGGATCTGCGGGGATTGTTCTCTGCGGTAATACTGGCTGCATGTGTGTTTATCGTAACCGAGCAGGAGCACTATCTGCATTTGTGGAACAAAGTGAGTCTTAACCTGACCGTGGCGGCAGTCGATTACGGGGAAGCGGAAGGAAGCTCTTATCAGAAGGCTCCGCTGATGGTTCCGGTCGAACTGAACACCTCCAAGGTCAATATTGACGCTATTAATGGAGACATTCTCATTCACCGGGCGGCTGTGGAGGATATCGAGATTACGGCAACCGTATGGGTGGACCAGTTGGACGGGGTACTGGCTGAATCCATAGCCGACCAGTCTTTTGTCGAGGTGACAGAGGGAACAACGATCAAGATTACACCCCAGAGTAAAGCTTATGGTGAATCCGGCAAACGCCAGCCGCGGATCAACCTCGATATCTCCTTGCCGGAAGACCGGCGGTTCGACCTGAACGTCCGTACGATGAATGGCGGAATTACTCTGCAGAATGTGGAAGCCATTGCCGACATCTCGCTGGAGACCGGGAACGGGGAGCTGATCCTGCACCGCATTTACGGCAATGTAAAAGGTAAAACCTTGAACGGAGCGGTGCGCGCCAGAGATGTCCTGGGCAATGTGGAGCTGGGGACAAGCGGAGGCGATATGGGGGCCTGGGACGTCAGAGGCTCTCTGAAGCTGTCAACGGCGGTTGGCAATATTACGGCATATGACAGCGGGGAAGCGCTGGATTTGTCCACGAAGAACGGCAATGTGGAGGTATCCGGAGCAAGAGCCAAGCTGCATGCTGAATCCCTGAACGGCCGGATCAGCATCCGCTCCGGGGACTTCGGGGGAGACTGGGATATTTACAGTGCAGTGGGGGATATTGAACTGTTCCTGCCGCTGACGGGTAATTATACGGTGGAGGGCTCCAGCGGCTACGGGGATATTGTAACAGACCTGCCAGGACTCGTGATTGACAAAAAAGTGCTTTCCGGCCAGATCGGAACCGGCGAATTCAAGCTGCGCGTAGACGGAAACAGCAATTTAAATGTGAGCAAATATTGAAATAAGGAATTTTTATTATATAATAATAAATATAATGTAATGACTTCATTGACAACGCTAAAAGCAGAGACATACAATTACATTAGAATTATTATTAAGTTGTATAATCAAAGGCGGTGGCATGGATGGGTAGTGGCGTACAGCATGCATTGGAGCAACTCAAGACAACCGGTGTCCGTATTACGCCTCAGCGTCATGCGATTCTAACGTATCTGATGGAAGCGATGAATCATCCTACGGCAGACGACATCTACCGGGCGCTTGAGCCTCAGTTTCCGAGCATGAGTGTGGCAACTGTGTATAACAATCTTAAGATGTTCATGGAAGCAGGTATGGTCCGTGAGCTGACCTACGGTGATAATTCCAGCCGTTTCGACGCCAATGTATCTGATCATTATCATGTTATCTGCCAGGAATGCGGTAAGATTGAGGATTTCAGCTATTCCACTCTTCATGAGGTAGAGCTGCAGGCCGAACAGGCCACAGGCTTCAAGATTCATGGATTGCGTATGGAGTTGTACGGTGTGTGCAAAGGCTGCGGCGAGAAGCAGCACTGAATGGAATAATACCTATAAGCGTGTAGAGTCCGAATACGGATTCTGCACGCTTTTTTGATTAAAGAAATAATGAAGCTGTTACAAAAATACAAACCTTCCAAGAGATTCGCGCAACCAAGCACGCCTGCATGGCGTATACTTAACAGAAGTATTGCCTGCTTTTAAAATTCAACGAATGGTTTGGAGGACCTATTTTGGACAGAAGACAGAGACAAAGACGCGTCACGAAGCGTGGAAGTCTTACTCGCCGCTTATTGGGACTTGTCATCATAGCCGCCGCAGCCTTTTGGGTTGTTTATTATGTACTGCCTAACCGCCAGCATCTGGACCCGGACTGGAAGGGGCTGGATAAGCCGATTTTTGTGAAGGGACAGCTTACCGGCTATTCAGCATCGGGTACGGGGGACGGACTGCTTTTACCGCTGCCTTTTTTGCAGGAATATGTAGATCCTTCTATCCGTTATGAAAAAGAGAGCAAATCAGTTATCCTCTCAACGGACAGCAGTCTGTTGTACATGCAGGAGGAATCCAAGGACGCAGCTCTGAACAATGAACCTCTGCAGCTTCGCCTTGCTCCCGAGGTTAAAGATAAAGTGACCTATCTTCCGGCAGATACACTGGAGAATCTGTACGGCTTCGAGATCGAAGAGGATACGAATACCGGTGCGGTGCTGCTAATGACTGCGGGAGAATCGGTGCCGCTTGGCAAGGTGAAGGGTAAAGAAGGCGGGAAAACGAAAGCCCTGCGCAGTGAACCTTCGGTGCATGCACCGATTTTTGCCGATATGAATCCTGGCGATGTTGTACGGATCTGGAATACGGATACTAGGGACTGGGTATACGCTCAGCTTGATAATGGTTATTCGGGCTACGCCCAGGCAGATGATATTACTGAAGACGGTACCCGAACTGTAGAGAAAAAGCCCGAGACACCTACACGTGCGCAGCGCAGCTGGAAGGACAAGCCGGTTAACATGTTCTGGGAAGCCGTGTACGAACGCAAGCCGAATCCGGCCAAATTCGCAGCCTTGCCTGGAATTAACGTGGTTAGCCCCACCTGGTTCAGCATTATTGATGTGAAGGGGAATGTGCGCAGCCAGGCGGACCGCTCTTATGTGGATTGGGCGCATAATCAAGGGATGGAGGTATGGGGGCTGCTGAGCAACAGCTTTGAACCCGATTTGACTACTGAAGCCTTATCCACGTATGACAATCGGATGAATGCCATTGTGCAGATGCTTAAGTATGCAGACCTGTATAACTTAGACGGGATTAATATCGACTTCGAGAATGTGTATACCAAGGATGGACCAAACGTAACCCAATTCATGCGGGAACTGAAGCCAATGGCCCAGAGCCGGAATCTGATTGTCTCTATTGATGTGACGCCGAAGTCTAAGAGCGAGATGTGGTCCCTGTTCCTCGACCGCCCGGCGCTTGCCGCCGTATCCGACTTCCTGGTTGTAATGGCCTACGACGAGCACTGGGCAGCCAGTCCGGTTGCAGGATCAGTAGCCTCTCTACCATGGGTTAAGACCTCTATGAACCGGATTATCGAGGAGGATAAGGTGCCGTCAGAGAAACTGATTCTGGGAGTGCCGCTCTATACGCGGATCTGGACGGAAACCACCGAGAAGGGCAAGACCAAAGTAAGCTCCAAGGCCGTCAGCATGAATGCGGTCAAGGAAATTATCGCCGAGAAGAAGCTGACACCGGTTTTCGATAAGGAAGCCGGACAGAATTACGTAGAGTATAAGGAAGATGATGTTCTCCGCAAAATCTGGATCGAGGACAGCACCTCGCTCACAGCCAGGGTAGAGCTGGCCCAATCCTTGAAGCTGGGCGGTGTGGCAGCCTGGAACCGGAGCTTCGCCAGTCCGGAGGCATGGGAAGCATTGAAGGGAATTATTAAATAAGATGATTCCATTATAAAAAGGTGTTGTCCTACAGTGGACAACACCTTTTTTGGCAGACAATACTATTCTTACATTACCTTGTCTCTTAATAAATGCATAATATCAGTAAGAACTGCATGGAGAGGATTAGTGTTTCAGTTGCTGGGTTTCAAGCTCTTCGGCAGTAATGGTTGCTTGTGCAGCGTCCATGGTGAGGATGGTATGGCAGAACATACAGCGGTCAGTTTTGCCCAGCATTTTGGTCAGCTTATGGCACTCTGGACATTCCACCTGAACCGCACTGGTTGAGAGCATACCCGCCCAGAAATAAATAGCCAGACTGGCCATCATAGAGACGAGTCCAATGACAAGACCGACAGCAGCGACGACTTTTCCGGCAGATCCCCAGAATACAATGCCTGCGGTTCCCATGATCATGAGACCCATGCCCAGCATGGTCAGAAGCAGTCCCCAGGTGCGAAAAGCATTGATTTTAGCCGATTTAAATTTCATGAGTATGATCTCCTAACTGAAATATAGTTCGGTTGTTCAGGAGGAACTGGCATGAATATGTAGAATAAGCTTATGTATAGAGATTATAACTGACGGACGCAAAATCGCCAAATTTGATGGAGGGAAGTATGGAACTGTCCAATTTGACCCTATTAAGCGGGGAGACATTTGAGGAGAATGTTCTGGGAGCCGTTGCTTGGCGGCAAAGAGGGGATGCCACGTTTCAGAGTGCGCTGTTGCACGATTTTGATATGGTGGTTCTTCTGCTGCACGAAGAACAGGAGACGGAACGCATCATAACCCATAGCATTGCCGGTGATAAGCGGACGCAATCGGTGCATGTAGGTCTATCTGCATTGGAACGTGCTGTAATGGCCGGGGATAACAACGAGCTTCTTAGCAGCCTGATATCCGGAGAGGTACTCTGGGACCCGAAAGGGATCTTGGCAGAGATGCGCAAGCAGCTCACTCAGTTTGAGGGCCCGCTCAAAGAACGGGTGCTGTTTATGGAATTCGCCCGTTTTTTACATATGTATATTAAGTCCAAGCGTTACATTGAAGCAGGCTGTACCATGGATGCCTATAATTGCGTACTCATTGCCTTGTATCATTGGGCGCGCATTGAAGTGAGTGAAGCGGGGTATTTCCCGGAACCGGCAGTATGGGGACAGGTGAAAAGTCTGAACTCACCGGTCCATAAGCTATATGAAGAATTGACTATCAGCACAGAGACGCTGGACCAGAGAATCGAGCTTATCCTGCTTGCCTGTGAATTTGCCCTCATGTCAAAAATGGAGGATTGCTGTACCATGCTGCTTCATATCCTGGGCAGTCGCAAGGAGGCGTGGAGTATTAAGGAGCTTCTGCAGCATTCGGGGCTCAGCCCGCTCCAGGCAGAATTGCCGCTTGTGCTTCGCAAGCTGGTTTCCCGTTCATTAATTCGGGAGATCGCCTCCTGGGCAGTTGAAGCTGGAGACGGTCATGCCATTCGTTATACCCTTTAAATTCACAAATCGCCTACTGGCGGTAACAGCTTTATATAGATAGCATTAGCGGGAGAATGGAGAGAGTAAATGTACTCTCTTTTTTTATTTGTCCAGGTTTGCAGAAGAGCTGGAACGGAACAGAATATTTAGGGTTGACTAGGGTGTAGTTCTTATGATAAATTATAACTCGTCCCTCTGACATAACGATGCGCAGCAATGCAGTCGTAAATCAGCCGAAAAAAGAAAATTAAAAAAAGGTTGACTAAAACGAGGGCGCTGTGATATATTATAAAGGTCGCTGCTGAGACAAAAAACAGCGACGAAAGATGAACTTGATCTTTGAAAACTGAACAACGAGTGAGTATCGGAGATCGCTTCGGCGAGATCCAAATTAGAGAATGTAAATTCTCGTCAGATGTTTCAAAATGAGCAATCGCTCTTTCTAAATACCAAT
>NZ_ASPS01000038.1:0-49144 GCF_000517865.1 Paenibacillus sp. FSL R7-269 | reverse complement strand
AATCCACTCTCCTCTTTGCTTGTCACACGAATCGCTACAATTCAAGAGGAGGGGGTGCTCCGGCTTTGGTTATTTCACGGATTCAGGTTAGAGCAATACTGCTAGCTATTGATATTAATCCTAAATAAAGTAAAATAAAGCCTGTGTAAAAAGTCTCCCCCATTTTAACGCTAGTGAAAAAGGGGAACCCTGCAATTATTGCAATAAGAGTAACAGTTAGCACTATCTTTATTATTGCAAAATAAACTTTAGCTTTATCCGAAAAAATCTCTCTTATAGCTATTGATTTTGTCATAATTTCCTTGCATTTAGAACATAAAGAGGGTACATACGCAGAATAACTCTCCTGGTTCTCATCGTATCTGTATTTAATACTTATGGTTTCTTTACACTTCAGACAACTGTACAAAACTCAAGCACCTTCTTATAAATCGATTAAAATCTACTAGGCAGAATCAAAGAAAACCAAGCTTAATTTCTATAACATAAAACACGTTATTTATTCCCCCTGGAAGAAAATACGTTGAACTCTACTCTACTTCTTATATCTATTAATTTCGACTTTTTTCTAAATAACCCCTTTATTTTTTAAGTGTTTATGGAATGGAATAGAATAAATTATTTCGGAAGATAATATTACACTTGTAACGCAACTGTCCACTTGCCTATTTTATCTATTTAATTTCTTCGCATTTATCAGGGAGTTAACTTTAATTGAACTTTGGTAAGTATTTTGTATTTTTACTATTAATGATACAATCAAATTTTGATGAAAAATGGCAGTCGTTATGTCTATTTCCCTTTTTAAAATTTCTGAGATTCTATTCTCTTTAACGTAATTGTTTATAAATAATCGAATTTAGAATAAGGGTAAAATGGCTATATTCCGCTGTTCATCCCTTTACTCATTTGATTTAGCATTATTACCAGATATTACTTTTGAGAGTTTCTTCATGCTATAAAAAACCTGCCAGCAAATAACCACCACAAACATCAAGAAACAATTCGAATATAGCAGAAATAACTGCTCCCTTTTGAAAATCTATACACTTCCAATTCTTGTGCTTTTTCTTTCACTTGACGAGCCAATAATAATTACAGACAACGCCCCTTGCAACCTTCTATTTTCAAGCTAAAAATAAAAGAATGAGCACTGCGGTTATATTCCGCTATGCTCATTCTTTGGCATTGAGATTGTTTAACCAGGCAGTTATGATGTAGTTCTCTGTTAATCTTGTTTGATAATTGCTTCAAAGAGCTTTTGATCAAGTCGTTTAATGAGAATGCCATTATCAGTCTCAACAAACATGACTTTCCCTTCAATATCTAGTTCCAGTCTCTCTCTAACTTCTTTTGGCAGGGTTACTTGATGCTTTGGAAGTATCTTCTATTGACTTACTGCTGTCGTTCACAATAATTATGAAAGCTCATTTAGCTGGAGTTTTATCTTATCATCTAGCTCTTTTGTACTCCTCCTATACATTGGGCTAAATGTTTTTATATCATCAAGAGAATCTATCCGCTTACTGTATCTTGTCATCTGACTAATAATCACAGGAAGATGCCTTATCAGATAATGTTCATCTGTTTCAACTTTACTTTCTAATAATTTAATTGTTTTAGGAAGTTTTTCACATACCTGTTCTAAATGCTTGGTAATTGTCCTAGGAGCATAAGATAATATCGTATACTTTTTAATCTGTTCTGGTGGATCTTGCTTATATACTTTTTCAGCTGCTAAAGTTACATCTTTACAATATTGATCATCAATACGTCCCCAATCAAGTCGGGTCCTATTTTTTTTGCTTGGAGGTAATACACTCTCTAACCATTCATTATCTTCAATTTTCATTTTATTATATAAATAGCTATACTTTTTACTCATTTCCGTTCTTGAAATACCCTCATTCTCTTTTAGTATTTTAAGAATCCTAACACGATTTTCATTAAAATTATTTGTTGACTCTAAAGTGGAAGCAACTTCCTTATCACTGCCCAACGAACTCCATAATTGATTAAGCGGTTGAAGTATTCTTTTGTCCAATCCTGAAGTGCTATTTTTTGATAGTAAGCCTCTTTTCACTTGTGTTGCAGTAGTGTTTAACCTCTTTGCAATTTGAGTATTACTTAATCCCGTTTCATGTAGTTCCGTTAAGAGGGCATACCACAAAGGCCCCATGGTCAGGACTACATAGTTCCCATCATTTTCTTGATTCGTGTTTCTCCATCTTTTCACAAAACTGAATCCACATAAGGGGCACCCAAACAACCCAGAGATGAATTTCCCTTGTCGATCTACTCGAACACATTTCCGAATAACTTCTAGATTAAAACCTTGGCAAACTGAGTTATGACAAAGCCATGGACCATTTCCAAATGGAATAGGTACGGTAAATGCCGAATTATCCTTAAGAAATTTCTCTACTGAACCAGACAAGAACATAATGAATAAAATGTAAAACAAAATACTTTTCACTCGGTTTCCAGTAAGGATAGTAGTTGTTATGTTCAATTGATCATCTACATCTATAGGTAGAAACTTATTGAAGCTATTGGCTATAAGATATTTATTGAAGTCTTCAATGAGTTTTTTTTGCTCTACATTACCAGAATATTTTAGATATCCCTTTAGTCCTATGATGTTTCGAAATTTCATTTGAATTTGTTCAAGTTGTAGATCATTTGAGTTTTCAATCAACTGTTCGAGATTATTCAGCACTTCCCGCTCTGAGTTAAGACTATCTGAATCAAGCACTGTTATATCCATTTCAGAAAAATCAAATCCACATTTACATTGAGGGGAGAAAAGATTTTTTTTAAAATTTGCTTTACAATTCGGGCAGCAAGTAATTAATTCAGTATAGTGTTCAGGACAACATGTCAAAAAAGAGAATTGATGCTTTCTGTGGAGGTATGTTTCTCCGTATAGATTATAATCATTTGTAATGCAAATGGGGCAATAACGATAGGTATCAGTTAAAAGTTTAGCACTCCCTTTACCTAACATACTAACGATATTTGATTCGGCTTTACCAAACATCATTTCATTCATGAGGGTATCCAATCGGTGTGCCGGAATAAATGGCTTGGCCCAGAAAAAATAGGTGTGATTATATAGAAATTTCTCCACAGAAATACTTTTGGATGGTAATTGTTCCATTAGATGATTTAGGTTACGGGGAAATAAATTATTCTCATAAGTGCTTCTATTAAAAAGGTCAATATTGGTCTCTCTTAGATCTTTATTTCTTGATAACACATGATATCTATACACAATAGATCTAAAATCTTCATCTGAATACAAATATGGAAAATGAGTAAGCATAATTTTATCCCTTTCTGAGATGAAAATTAAATATTATATGGTCTTGTTAAATAATTGAACATATCTTCAACTCGACTTTTTAAAGGAAAATTCAGCCCCGCTAGTTTTAATAGTTTCCATTCTGCTAGGCTGCCTTCCAGCTCAAATAATATATCGGCAGCCCAAAGCATTCGTCGAATTTGATAAGATTCTGTTGTATCCAATTTACTTTGGGTAAAGTTTTTAGTCTTTGGGAGATTATTTATATTATTTAGGAATAATGAAAAGTTTTTTGCTGCGGAAGTTCTGGCTATTGATGCTAATGTGATTCTATGAGGTTCCGACATGCCTTCTATTTCCTCAACCGCTCTCCGAACCACCTCAAACATTAATATGTCTCTTTCACTCCAATTTACCCTTGATATTTGCTTTTTATCGAATGAATTCTTCGTCGTTATGATGGGCTTACTCTTTTTCACTAACGTTCGTTCTTTTTTATAAGAAACTTTCAGATCACCACTTAATAACATTGTTGTCTGTTTTTTAATAGTTCCAGGGTCAACTCCTAAAATCTTTGCTTTCTTACGAAGCGAACTGTCTGTTGCATTAACTTCCTTCAACTTTTCATACCATTCATGCCCGAATTCCTTTATCCTCCCAATCCGGTATTTATCCTCATAAGATTGATCTGGACCGGTACGTGAATATACAAATCCACATGAGCACTGAAAAGTTCCAACCGGTCGCCCCGTTTTACTGCATCGTGATATTGCGCATTCTTCAATGACATTAAGCAGATAATGTCCTACAGCCTTATTTAAACACGGCCACGGCGCATCACCGAACGGTGAATAACTACGTTTTTCTTCCCGGTTGGTATTGTCTCCAAAGAATTTCATAATCAATAAATGCCTTAACGGATGTACGATTTCTTCAGGTGTTCTAATAATCTTGTGCAACCAGGTTTCGCAAACTCCCGTCACTTCGCAATTTAGATACCTTAGCAACTCGTCGCTATAAAACAACCGAAAATTATTAATTAGTCGCTCGAACTTCACCCTCCCTTTGGGTGTTAAATATCCTTGTTCATACAATAAACTTTTGTACTCTGAGCGATCATTTATTCTTAAACATGAAGATAACAACAGAAATGAAGATTGCTCGGCAAGATAAATAAGATGCTCAATCCAGTTATTATCTATCTCAACTTCTACAAAATGTTCTTCTTTGATCTTCGACAGAGCCACAAACTCAAATTTGTGGTTTTCCGTGCTACACTCAACATCACTTAAGATAAGAGGTTGCTTATGCAACGGACAAATACTGACACCTGGTAATTGGTGAGACCTATGCCAGTAGGGTTCGCATATCTCAGATTCAGCTTTAAAACATTCCCGGCAGAACCTAAGATATTTCGGAGTTTTTATTTTTGTGGCCGCTAAACCTAAGTTAGCATAAATAGCTCCTTGATCAGTAATACCCTTCATTAACATTTCAACCTGCTTAATCCTGCTCTTACTCATAAAATGCGTGTAATAAGGAAACAACGTATGGTCTCTTATCAGTTGTTCAGAAGAATATAAATCATCTATTTTCGAGACTAAAACACCTATATGACTTGGAAAATCTGCAGATGCACAAACCCATACACCACCAAAAAGATCCTCAATGGTTTGTTTTTGAGTCTTATTACCAGAGTTCATATGGTATCTTGCAATACCGCTATATAGTAATTCATCTTCATAAAGAGTCGGAAAATAAGCTAGCAATAGAATCATCCTCTCAGATATCCTATTGCTAGAGTTCCCCTTTTTATATATTCTTAGTACTCAATATTTGATTAGATAATAAGTTTTAACAGTTCATCTTCCCTTGGTATACTGCCAATATCCAATAGTTTTTCGCACATAGCCTCAGTATCCTTCTCATTACCTACTACTGCATTTCTAAGGTCATCTTCATCAAGTACTTGCTTTTGTTTTTTCGCACCCTTTTGTCTACTTTGATCCCCATTTTCAGCAACATATATGTTATCTGACTCTTCAGTTACAGCATCACTTGTAATTTCAATGACAAGCTGTTTACGTAGTGTTGCAATATCTTTATCTGCTTCATTCGACTGAAGAATCTTATTCGAGAGTTCCTGAGCTATATCTGAAGATACTCCGAAATCAATAGCTGTTTGAATGAGTTCAATGTATTTCTCTTCATCTCGCTCTATTTTTTCATCCCGTAACGCCTTCGTTCTGATCTTACCTTGCACATTTACTTTTTCAGCAGACTTTTTTAAATATTCATCAAATATATCCCACTTAGGGTACAAATCATCTATTTTCGTTAAGATATCAGGGTCATTCCGTTTTAAGAGCTTTAGCATAGGCTGGACAAGCTGTAAATGTTGTTTCGCAACCGCCTCTAAGAGGCTAAGCGTAATTCTTTCTTTACCGTCCCCATCCTCAATAGCCTGCCACTGGGATAACATATACAATTTTACGGCTATATCAATAATTCCTTGTGAAAGTTCATACATCTTATTACTGAGGTTAGAATTAAGCGTTGTTTTTGTAGCCGTCCATTGGTATTTCCACAGACTCTTCAAAAAAAAGTTCCATTCTTCGCCTTGAACCAAACGGTCCAATATCATATCTCCTTGACCTGTGCTTCTACGAGCTTGGCTAAAACATGTTGAAAGTAGGCTCATCGCCTTGAATGTTCCCATTAATACTACCGGGACACCTATAGTATTAATTAATTGAGTAAAATAATTCAGCACTCTCTCTGCCCCACCGCTTTTCATGGAGCTTAGGTTCTGGACTTCATCAATGACCAACACGCCTATACCGTGCAGTGAAGCAATATGAGCCATTATTGGAATTAACATATCGACAGAAGTACCTTTAGTTTTGTTTGCGAACTTCTGAAAGTAATCGGTACCCAGAATAGAATCGACAGCTTGCAAAAAGTTAAAACACAAGCCCTTCACGGAACCATCAAAGGGACAATTCAGTTTCAGCCATACTATTTGCTTCCGTATGAAAGGTTGCCCTTTATACGTCGAATGATGAATGACTTGTGGATATAATAATAGTGAGCTCTCGATCGACGTCGTTTTCCCCTGACCGCTTACACCTAATATCGTAAACGCTGCAGCAGTAGATCTTACACCGGCAATATTACTCCCTGTCTGATCAACCCCTCCATCAAGTACATCTTTAAAACCGATGTGGAACTGTCTAATATATTCTGGAAAGAAAGGGTTACGAGCTTTATAAGCATGTCGCATTAGCCTTGAGAGTCTTTGTTCCACAAGAAAATGTTGTGGCAATGGCTCAACATAGTCAGAGATTTGTTGTACTAAATGTAATCTTGTTTGTTTTCCTAACTTGCGCTGATCATCCTGGTAATCAGGATATTTCCTAATTTGTAAGGCCACCTCTTCTTCTTCAAAGATCGGCGGCAACGCTTCTATGAATGGATTATCCTTATACCCTGAAATATGCTGCTCGGAATAATGCGCTTCTTCTTGTCTTCCAATAAGACTTGGTGAAAACTGATAAATGGTAGAGAGCTGAGTTTTTTTCTTATCCATGATTTTTATCTCCTTCTGTTTTCAATTTTTCAAGCATACCTAATTTAGATTTGGGCTTGTACACTTCTATTGGAATTACGTTATCAACCGGTTCAGATTCATCATCATGATCTACTTCTCCCAGCTCGAAGGCCTGCTCCTTTCGCAGGTTATCTCTTTCAACTGCCCTGTTTACCCGAATATTGGATTTACGTTCACTTTTCGTCAGGCTGCTGTCCTCGTTCTCTTCACTTCGTTCCGTTGCTTTTTCTGCTATTGTCTGTAATTTTTTACTCAGAGCTACCTCTGAATTAAGTTCTGGTGTTTTATACAAACTTCTTGACAGCTTTTCTTCATATCTAGCTAATTTAACTTCTTCAAGGCTCATATTATTAAAGCGTGAAGACTTGGATAATAGAGTACATTTAATCATTCCTTTCCCCTGTTCAGTCTTCACGTACACATGATTCATGCATCTTCTATCATAAGCAATTGTCACTTTTGGTGATTTCCCCTTAATAAACCCTCCCTGGAGAATTATCTCATCTGAACCGTAATACATGCCTTCAAAATAAATCCCCTCTCGGTTTACTGTTACTATTGCTTCAGGCAATATATTTAAACGGACAATCTCAGGATCAATGACCTTTAAAAAATGATTATGAGCTACCCCCCAATTCCACAAGTCTCTAGGGACTGGACGAACATTATCCAATGCTTGATCTTTATCCAATGGATAATACTCCATATAGTGGTGATTATTTCTGTGAAGAATCATTTCAATCATCATTGCTGTAAATTCCTTAAGCGTAAGCTTTGCATCCAGCACATAATCAGGTCCTCCACGTTTCTGATACTCCTTTTTCACAGCGCCTGGAGTCCATGGTTGCAGTGTCAGGTTTAACGTGCGAAATTGTTGTTCCACGATTCCTTTTAAATCCGCACGATATGGGGGGGTATTCTTCACTTTTATCCCGAGTGCATTTGCGAGGGAATCGGCACTTTTACTTTCCATTTCTCCTCGATCAGCAAAGAAAATTTCGGGCATATGCTGACATGGCCATTCTTCTTCTGTGATTGTAATATCAAATTGCTTGCAAAATTCAACTTTATCCTCAGCAGTATTTTCTATAGCCATCATTAAACCAAGCCATGAGGGCCCTTCGAAACCAACGTATACTCCCACAGTCATATGGGTGTAAACATCAACTACAATGTAGACAACAGGTCTGCCGATGATTCGATTTGAATCCTCAGAACTGACCAAATATACATCTGCAACCGTTGCATCCACCTCGAAAATCTGGCCTGGCCCAGTTGCTCTTCTTGTTTCAGAACCTAGTAGGGGTCTAAAATCACGATTAAACGTAACTTCTCCTTCACGCTCAATTAATTGTTTCCGTTTAGTATAATTTTTCCGTATGTGATATCTGAATTGGGCAATACTTGGTAGCTCATGCTCTGGTGGTATAACGGGAATTTCATAATTCCCCTTTTTAATAGTACCGACCTGATAATACGTTTTTAGCATTTCGATATACGCAAAGCGGACAGAGTCTCTTCTATTACTCCTAAGATAGACTTTTCTAATAACAGCATCAAATATTTCACGAGTCCCCTCAGTGACTATGACACCTTTTAATTTAGGATCTATAGCAATACTTGTTTCCCTAGGTCTACCCATTTTTCGAGTTGGATTTTTCTTTTTACCTCTTCCTCCACACTTTCTGAATCTTGGCAGTAAAGCATTCACCATCTTGCCACCAGCCCAATAATAACGTAAATACTTATAGTAAAATTTCTTCCCTTTTCCCTCCCCTTTTTTTGTTTTATCTATTTCTCCCTTAATGATTTGATATCGTTCTTTTGGATCGTATATATTGGGCTCCAATTCGACAATTTCTTTGATACAATTCCATGCATTATCTCTGATTGTAATTTCCTTAGAATTCAGCTTTTCATTCGGAACTTTAAATCTCGCATACGGGTCACTTTCACGTTTAATCATAGTGCCGTCCACCAGTTCCTGTTCTAATGATGAAATTAGCTTGAATTCCGGGAGTGCATTTTCTCGGATAATAGAGATTGTTACAGCACAATCCTTTAACTGATCCAGCCACAATACTCTTTCACAATCAACAAGCTTTAATTCAGCGTCTCTCTTATCGAGTAAAGTGTTGATAAAGAGGTTCATATAGTCCCTCCAGTCTCAAGTGACACCAGTACAGGCCTTCCACTTTCCTCAGGGGTATCCGGATTAACTACCCAGACATCCATTAGTGTAGCGTCAAATATCACTGACTGATTTAATTGGTATGCTTTCATCCATTCATCAGACTTAAAATATGATGCTAATGCCTCACTACTAAGATTGTTAACAATATACATCATGATTTAACCTCCAATTTTCAAAATGGTTTATTTGAATTTCTAATCGATTTTGTGTAGGCAAGATACGGCGCTTCATATCAACTTCCCATAACCGATTAGCAATTAGATAGCGCACAGCATGCATGCTTGTTCCCATCGGCAAATCTTTTTTTTGGTCGATGCTTAAAGTAATCTTTGCTAACGGCTTGTTTTCAGTTCTTATACATTCATAAAGTACCGGCTCCAGGTCGTACAACAGGTCATTGTCGAGATAAGAGATCTCTTCCAATGATTTGGACGAATGTAACCATTCAACATTTCTGACTAAGTCATAGTTGATTTGCTTTTCCGTAATCAATCTCCACTCAATGCCTAAATCTTCAAAGTAATACTTCTCAATTTGAAGTTTCTCTAATACCCTTTGATTTAATTTATTTGAAGGTTTGATCGAATGAACGATAAACCCAGCTTCATTTTCTGACCTTACCGTTAACATCATGTCTGTAGTCATTACAATAGGATATTTGGTTTTTGGATCAATTGGGTGTTTTATACCTAATTTTTGCGCAATGAAAAGGGTCTTCTCTACGGAAAGCAATGGATATTGTTCCCTTATATCGATAACACCTCTGGCCCATTCCATTTGATAATGGTGTGCAAGCTCGAAATGCTCTGAGAAGTAATGATGCAAGCGTCCACTCTTCCAACCTGGAACCCTCGTCACAATTCCAAGTGAAGGAAAATCATGAATCGTTAACCAAGGTTTATAATCCTTAAAATGTCCTTGCCCCCTCCCTTCTTTGATCCGCCTTGCAATTGTTGCTGCAGTGGTACGTTGACGTCTTTTGGCCATGAATTATTATCCCCTTATTTAGTTAATTATTAATTTACAATAATAATAATTAAGGTATTTATATTTGATTTTGATCATAATCGATTATTAATCAACTTGTCAATGATTAAAGTTGATTTTTTGACATCTTCAAACTGATATGATATTTTAGAATTAGGAAGTACTGTTAAGGGGGATTTTTGTGTTAGTACTAGGAGAACGAATTAAAAGTATGCGAAATTCAAAAGAGTGGACTCAAGAAGAACTAGCAAATAAAATAGGTACAACTAAACATGTAATTTCTAACTGGGAACGTAGCAAAGCTAATCCCGATCCTAGACAAATAATTGGATTAGCTAACACCTTTGAAGTTTCAAGTGACTACCTACTAGGATTAACTAATTTTCCAGAGCCACACTTCCGAGATCCATTCGGTCAGCTATCAATATTTCCACAAATAGATTATGCTTTTGTAAAAGGAACTTCATGGGACTTACCAAAATTAATTAATTCTGGAATTCCACTTTTTGTAGAAAATAAAGAAATCAGTTACAAAGATAAGCAGATGATTAATTCAGTTATTGAAGTTATCATGAAAAGAATGAAAGAAGTCGAGGATGAAATCAAAGATGAACTGCTTATTGATATTCCAATCTCGGGTGAGGATTCTTCCATTCTCTAGAAGCTTTAATTCAAATCAAAAAATCTGCTGTCAAGTCTAATGTTCGTTTACATATATCGCATTTCACCTGGATAACCAATCCTAGCCCCGTAGGAATAAAAGTGTAGGAAAATTTTGCTCCTGTAACATCAACGGGATTACATGAATCCCAGTTTTGAATTTTTCGCTGCATTTCTTCTGTAATTTGAAATATCATCTCTACTCTCCTTTGGATATGGATTCATTATTAAAGATATTTTTGTTCTATAAACTTTTTAATTACATCTTCGATTATTAGCTGTTAATATTTTTATCTGTTTTTAGATATTTTATACTAAAAATAAAAATTCAAATAATTTAAAATAATTAATAACAAAAAAAGACCCACATATGATAGGCTAACCACTAGCCCCATTATGTGAGTCTTTTTGAATTTCTGTTGGTGGAAAGTATGTTTCTGAACACCACCTAATCATATTCTCTCGCTCTTTCTCATGTATCTTTACTAATTGATTTAAGACAAATATTCTTTGCACTATATCCTCAGCGAAGCGCAATTGGTTCCTATAGTAATTTATCTCCCTTTGATATGGCGATTCCCCCTTTCTTTTATGCGAAGCATAGCCTTTAAGCAGTTGAATGTGTAGCTCATAGATTTGGGAGTAGTTCATTCGGACAAAGAGTCCTCCTTTAAATTGTTTGAATGCATCATTCTCAGAATTCAGAACAATTATACCTTCAACTCCAAATGTACTATCATCCTTTTAGCATTAATATATATTTCGAATTAGCTATCATACGTAATTGTGTTACTCTCCGGTTTAGAGAAGTTTGGTTTCCCAACCTTATATTCGAATTTTATCGGCTTAAAATTAAAAAAACACTAAGCCGAATGCATCGGGAGACTTAGCGTTTTTCACTTTAAATGTTGGCGGAACCCCATAAACTGCTTTATATCAGTAAAAGCCTAATCCGTTACCATCAATGTCTTTTCAGTATAACAGCTTCTTCATATGCTTTGACTTCATCTAACCAGCTTAAACCAACACCCGCAATTTCTGTAGCGCATTAGTAATCCCAAACGAGAGAGAAGTGTCCCGCTTTAAATTCTTTTTTATACGCGAGGATTGCTTTTCAAGTATTTCTCAAGCCGGTAACCCAAGCCGTAATCCGGTTGATAGATGCATCAAAGAAGTCGGCAGCGATGGATGTTAGTAGAATCTAACTTATTCAAATGTCCATAATCACCTTGGTTTCGTCATCCAAGCTTACAACGTGGTAGGAATCCCATCGGATTGAACGGGAAACAAGCAATAATATATGATCCGAGAACTCAAAGATGGATGCAAGCTTGGAAGAAACGACTTCGTTCGGATGGTAATGGCCGGTATCAAGCGTCATAATTCTGCTCTCATCACATCCCCCCATGCATAATTCCTGTTAGCCTACAGTAAAGCTTTCAAGACCTATGCCGAAAGCTTAGTTTCATTGCCGTCAACTACACCTATAACGTCTTTAGTTGCCGAGAAAAATTTGATCGAAGCTCTCCTTCAGACATAGTCTTGGGACAAACGTATCGATCAGCATTTCCTTATTTCCACGGTGGGGCCAGTGGTTGATAACACACGCCTTTCCGGTCCATTCGTAGAAATATTGCCGATTCTGCTGCTGCGGATCGCGTGTTCAATCCAGAACTTGTGAACCTCTTCATCCGCTGCTCCAGTTGAGATTAATTTCGCTGAGAAATATATGATGCGTCCTTTCGCATAAAAACAAGCAGGCTAAGCCTCTATGAAGGGCTTAGCCTGCTTGTTTGGATAAAATCAAGCGATTTTTTCTCCCAGCCGCTTCATAATTTTGCTGCAATGCTTGAGCAGGATATATTCCTCTTTAAGGTTCTTTTTGCACAAGCTGTCATAGGCTTCATCGATGGTGACAATTGAGATTCCCGTTTCCGGCTCTAAGTTAGCCAGCTTTTTTACGGATTTCTTCAAGCCCATATCCTCGAAGGTGCCAGGGTACTGCACAAAAATGCTGTAGATGTCCTGAATCAAGGCCGCTGCATTCGCACAGGCATTTCCGCGGTCCTCTTGCGTCTCCAGATGCCATTCCACAAGATCAAAGAGCCGGCCACGGTTCTGTTCAAAATCTGAAATGATTGCTTTTCCTTGACGCTGCAGCTGAAGAACAGAACTTCTTAGCTGCTCTATCGTTTCACCGGGAATTTCCGGTGGCGCCCAGGCTAGAGCAAATCCTTCGATGTCCTTCATCCCCCAGATACCGGTTGAAATTCCATGTTCGCCATCCAATGTGGTGATAAGGTCCATGATATCAGAAGGGATACCCTTCCGATCAGATTTCAACACAAACATCCATTGAGTGATTGCTGGCCAGGTACCCGCTTCTTTGAGTTCGATGAAACCTTCATAATCAGACTTCAATTTGTTTAAGACTTTGGTGACGTTGAAGTTTTCAGGGGCATGTACAGCGTAGATCGTTTTATTATCCAGATGGACCGCGTCCGCTTTCAAATCCCCTTTATTCCCACGTGTCTGAGTTTTTTGGAACCGATCGTTGTAAATTTTCTTCATGATTTCGCTGAATATGGTCTCAAATTCGGTTCCGGTCGCATCCTTTAGCTGGTTTAACATTTCTTTCATTGGCATTGGTTTCCCCTCCACTTTAATTTCCTCTTTCGTATGGCTTAATTCTATCATGGTTAGAGGGGAAAACCTTGGACAACTCAGGATGAGTTTTGTCCACTTCACGTTATTGAAGAATCTCTTCAATAGTCATGTTTAATTTGGTTTCAATATGCTCCTTAATTAGCGGGTTCTGTTCAAGGAACATAAGGACGTCTCGATCCCGTTGTCTATATTCTTTCGCGGTGTCACTTTCAAGTTCGTCACCATAATCCATGTGTTTTTCCCCAGTAACTATCTTATAGTCTTTTATGTATTCGGCTAATTCGGTAGTTTGTAGGGTAATTGTTACGATTGAGTGGGCGAAATCTTTTTCTAGTTTTTTTCTGAATTCTGACAGAAGATATACCTTTTGCGAATAAAGCATAGGGTTAGTGTTAGCGTAAAGCGCATCAATTAACGCATGCATCTGATGGCATTCTAATAGGGCGGAATAACTCAAATTGCGGTTCAAATCAACCATATAAGAATCTCGATCTGTATCGCTGATCTTACCGGTCATATGCTGGTACATATTATTCATAAAGCCGGAAAGATCCTCAAAGGTCGCTGGGTTGAGATCCGTTATTTCATCGGTATAAAGGAGCTTGTAAAAAAATCCATTCTTATCAATCGATTCTGTCAGGATCCCTTTAACAAACACGGATTCAGTTTCGCTCAAATAAATCGCGTTTTTTTCATCTTTAAGAAAGGTGATATCTATATTGAATGATTTGATAAATTGTTTGAATCTCCTTTCGACAGTCTTGTAAGAAAGCAAAACTTCGCCAGATTCCGACTTGTTGAAGTATTCCTTTTCAATCTCTTTTGCTATGGCATGGAGAGACATTCTATTTGACACAACGGATCCTCCTCATTTTAAGGTGGTTGTACATTGTGATTATGATATCACGACCAGCATTATCATTTTCCTTTCTTTTATTACAAATTAGAATCGAAATGTATGCGAGTTTAACAGTCACTGATACCGCTGTTGATATCGTTCCAAATGGAGCACTAAAAAATAATAAACGAAAATGGCCCCATTGGGGAGCCTATAAAATCCAGATAGTCCTAGGGTTCTTTATAGCAGCAGCACGAACAGCCAGCCTAATATGCGTGCAATATAAGGAATTAGATGCCGCAGAGTCTTTCCCCCGGCTAAAGTTGCGTTAAACTGCCCTTTAGTTGAATGGCGACGGATTCTAAAGCTGATCCGTCGCCATTACAAACTAAAAGTAACGTCGATAAAGTTCCCTCCGACGTTCGCCTCGGAGTTGTGCGTAGATTTGAGTGGTCGATGCCTTCTCATGACCGAGCATTCCTTGAATGAAATCTAATGGAGCACCATTATCAAGGAGCTGGCAAGCATAAGTATGTCGAAAGCGATGCGGATACACGTTCACTTGAAGTTCTCCCCGATCTGCAAGCCGTTTTATTGCCTACCTAATCGTAGGGATAGCCATTCGTTTGGTTGGATGCGTATCGGTAACAAATAAGGCTTTGCAGGAATCCGCACGGCTGGACAAGTACTTTTTAACCATACTTTGCACTCTGTCGTAAAATAAATTTCTCTTTGCTTCGACCCCTTGCCATTAACGATTGCTGAGCAGTTCTCCCAGTTTATATCTTCGGCATTAATCTTTTCTACCTCCCCAATCCGGCAGCCGGTGCTGTAGAGAAACTCGAGCAGTGCTCTTTCCCTGAGTGACTGACATGAGATTTTTAAGTGTATGACGTCTTCCTCAATCAAAAACTTAGGAATGCGCTTATCTAATTTGGGTTCTCTCAATTTTAGAGAAGGGTTTGAAGTCCGATAAGTCTCTTCATAAGCATAGCGAAAAAGTGAACGAACAAAACGAATTCGATGGCCAAGACTGTTTGGCTTCAAACGAACTGCTTGTTTTGCCAAGTATTCCTTCAGTGTGGTTAACGTCACCTCTGTGACATCGAGATTGCCTAGCTCCAGCACTAACATCTTGTGCTGTAAAGCGTATGCTTTTAATGTTTTTGGACTGAATCTTTAATGCGTTTGTCAGCCTCATACAAACTCCACAACTCATTTAAGTTCATAACAAAACCTCCCTTTAGAAACTATTAAATCTAGTTTGCTTCTAAAGAGAGGTTTTAATCGCCTGCTGTATTAAACTAGTGTTCCCCGTCAGCGCTACTTTTTATATGGTCGTGGAGTTAATTCAGGTTTCTCTTTTCTCCACCATTGTGACTCATGTCCAAAATAAATAATACACGCCCAGTCTTTCGGATGCTCATGATATCTTAAATCATAATTCTCGGATTCGATATCATCATTCCAGTTGACTCCTTCCCACATATCATTTATCCTGTCGACAGCCCCTTCCTCCGAGATACCAAACTCCTCAATCATGTAGCAGACTATTTCCAAACAGAAACTTTCTGATTCTTGGGTTGTCTTAAAATAAAATCGAACCAACGCATATCTCTCCCCAAAGTGACGTTGCCATCAAGTCGTGGTGCTCTCGTTTCCCTTTAGGTTAATGCACCTTTAGAAGAAGTATTGCTTCATGCTTATAATTCTCGAGATCATTTTCTTCATTCAACCAGGTAACTTCCTCCGGCCTTAGCTGATAAAAACGAGCAACAGCTTCTTTACCATCAGGTTCACAAGTAACTACAATATTAAATTCTTCCCCTGCGAAGTTACGACGGAGTGTCTTTTCCCATACGTCAATTAATTCTAATGCTATAGAGAGGTTCTCCAAGTGCAAGTGGTTTATCGATGTCTCGCAGTCTGTACGGTCTGAGTAAGTTGTTTTATCGAAACTACTCGGTAAATCTCTTGCAAAACAACTAATTAAAATACAGCCATCCCATTCAACAAAATGGGCGTATTCATCATTATTACTAGCCCCTGAAGGTTTGGTTTTAAGCAATAGTGTAGACATCGCTTCATTAGTTATCATGGTAACCTCCAAGGTAATTGAATGAATAAATGTATTGAACTAACGTGTCCCGTTAGTTTAATCCACCGATTTACAAATATGCCTTCGCTTTGTCGGTACTTCGGTCGCATGGAGACGCTCGTGTATTATTACGAAAAATATGCAGATGAAAAATCCTATCTAGAAATAATTAATCGACTATATTCTTTTATCCCAAAGTGTTCTTCTATTAAATCGTCTAGGTGAATATTGTTATTACCCTTAATATAATATTCAATTCTTTTGTCTGTATCTAATGTAGTATCTAAATAATGATATTGATATTTCACTTCATTTATTACAACAGCCTTGTGAGAATTTCTAACATATGAAACTTGATTTGTGTCAAACAAAACCAGATTAAATCCATCATTAACTGAACTTGAGAACTTTACACCATCGAATCCAAGTAATATAAGAGCATCAGCGATTACTTGTGTAAAATCATAATTCTTATCAGGGTTAGGTAAAGATAGTCTTTCTTGTATTGATTTTAAAATAACATACTCATCAATAGCATTATCACTTTCCGTAAAATCATAAAAATCCAAAGTGTGAAAATCTGCAATACGGAGCCTGTCCAGCTCTTTTGTGATTTCAAATTCACCAATCGAAATATAATGCTTTTTGTTAGGCTTAACTTCAGCAATAGCTGTATCTATATTGGATGCTAGGTATATATAAGATGTTTTTTGTCTATTTAGTCTACCTTCTGATGCGATTACTGGACATGGTGCAGCAATAGATCGATTCTTGTATGGAATTGCAATTTCATCATAATTATCAGTGAAAGTAGAGAATTCATCTGCCAGAATATATTCAACACCGATTCTTGCACGAAAATATTTTTTGTCAGTTAATGTTTTATCTATTATTTTTAAATTCTTTAGTTTTTTTAGATGAGTAGCTAATCTTGTCGCTACAATATAAGGATTGATTTTAAGTATAGCAGATTCTAATTCCATAATTACTTCGCAGGTATCATTTTTTATAGATGAAATAAAAGCATCCATCCGTCCGCCACCAAAGTATAGTGATACATCGCTGTCAAAATCATCAATATGACCATCAATTGATTCCAATGCAAAAGAAAATTTATCATTATCATTTTTCCCGTTATATACAAAACAGAAAATAGGGTTTTCTCTTGAAAATAAGGAAACCCAATGCATATACCCACCCCAGTGGCTATTATATTTTGTCTCTGAATAATGATAGCGGATTACTGCTTTTAGAAAGGTTTGAAAACGTTTGTTTTCAACACTTAATGTATGACTACTTGCCCTGCCACACATGTCGCATACACTTTTAAATCCTAATTCGGTAAATAGTCTTTTTAAATTTGTATCCCTAATACAATCAACGCACAAAATGTAGCTCATTATTTCCCTCACTTCATAATAGAATGAATTAAATGTTACCTTCTTCGTCTTTAGGAGAAACTGCATTATAATCTAACCATATATTTCGAGATATAATTGTCACTATCCTGCCCGTTAGCTTAATGAAGGAATTGTCGGTCTGATGTTTTATTTTCTCTGTCTTGAACTTTATTTTCTCCCTACAGTAGGGAGCACATTATTTTTCAAACAGTACGTCTATCTTAAGATTGAGGCATCAGGACAGCAAGATATTGGGGGGAACTACGGGAATAAAAAAATCAAGGTTGTCTATTGGGCACTAGTAACTGGTAGGCATATGTATCAGGAATTCGATCTTAATCTTTTCTTCAGTTCTATTATCTCAAAAATTTCATTCCTATCGTATTCATTGAGTTCTCTATAACCCTTAACCAATTTTTTTACATCCTGATCTTCGTATATAACTCCATTTTCCATATCCAAACCAGTTAACAACCAGTTTAAATTAACATTATATTTAACCTTAATCGCTATTAATGTTTCAGCTGAAGGATTGCTATTTCCCATTTCTATTTCGCTTAAATTCCCTTGAGAAATCCCTATATTCCTTGCAAACTGAGATTGGTTTAAATTCATTTCTTTTCGGATAGATTTAATTCTATAGCCAATATCACTCATCTTTTCACCACCACTCTTGAAATTCTTGATTCACCTTCTAAAAAAGAGAGTAGCCTGAATATTTCTTCAGGCTACTCCTAGATGTAATATCATTACATAGCGGTTCCACAGTTTTATCACTGGTTCCACACTTTTGTCATTGGTTCCATTGTTTTATTACTGGTTCCACTGTTTTATTTCACTGGACAAAAATATATCCAATTCCCCAAACCCTACTCCACAGTAACACTCTTCGCCAGGTTTCTTGGCTTATCCACATCATGACCCAGGGCCAGAGACGCATAGTAAGCAAGCAACTGCAGGGTAACTACAGACAGTGCAGCGGTCAGCAGCGGCAAAGTCTGAGGGATTACGAATACCTGGTCAACGGAGCGGAGCAGGTCGTCTTTGTGCTCTTCGTGGGTGATGGCCATGACATGGGCGCCACGGGCTTTTACTTCTTTGATGTTGCTGACGGTCTTCTCCAGCACGGATTCCTGAGTCGCCAGAGCGATGACAGGAACGCCTTCTTCAATCAGTGCCAAGGTACCATGCTTTAGTTCACCCGCAGCATAGGCTTCGGAGTGAATGTAGGAGATTTCCTTGAGCTTCAGCGAGCCTTCTTGAGCTACAGCGTAATCTACGCCGCGGCCGATGAAGAACAGGTGCTTGTGCTCAGCGATTTGCTCAGCGTAGGCTTTGATTGCGTCTTTTTGACCAAGAATCACTTCTACTTGCTCCGGCAGAGACTGCATAGCGGCCAGAATCTTGGTAACCTCAGCCTCAGACTGTGTGCCGCGTACTTCAGCCAGATACAGACCTAGCAAAGTGAAGGCGATCAGCTGGGAAGTGTACGCCTTGGTCGAGGCTACAGCGATCTCTGGACCAGCCAACGTAACCAGTACACTGTCTGCTTCTCGGGCAATAGAGCTGCCTACTACGTTGGTGATCGCCAGCACATGGGCTCCGTTTGCTTGACCTTCACGAAGAGCAGCCAGAGTATCTGCAGTTTCACCCGATTGGCTCACTACGATAACCAGTGTCTCCGGAGTTACGATTGGCGAACGGTAACGGTATTCAGAGGCGATATCATTCTCTACAGGAATGCGTACCAGGGACTCAATCAGGTTACGTCCAACCAGACCGGCATTATATGCAGTACCGCAAGCTACCACTTGGATATTGCGGATGTTCTTGATTTGTTCTTCTGTCAGGTTAAGCTCAGGCAGAATGACTTTGTTGCCTTCCGCATTCATCCGTCCGCGCATGGTATCGCGGTATGCCTTAGGCTGCTCATGGATTTCTTTCAGCATGAAGTGCTCATAACCGCCCTTTTCTGCGGTAACGGCATCCCAATCGACAGTAATCATTTCCCGAGAAATAAAGTTGCCTTCAATCGTCATCAGTTCGACAGCATCCCGTGTCAATACAGCCATTTCGCCGTCGTTCAGAATATATACATTGCGGGTGTATTCCAGCAGTGCAGGAATATCCGACCCGATAAAGTTCTCGCCTTCTCCAAGACCGATAATCAGCGGGCTGGCTTGACGTACAGCGACCAGCTTATCCGGTTCATATTCAGTCAGTACACCCAGAGCAAACGCTCCGCGCATGTAAGAAATCGCCTGCTGTACAGCCTTAACAATATCTCCCTTATACTCACGGGCAATCAGATGGGAGATGACTTCTGTATCTGTTTCCGAGGTGAAGTGGCATCCTCCGGCAATCAGCTCTTCCTTAAGATCAAGGTAATTCTCAACAATCCCGTTATGGACAACCGAGAATTTGTGAGTATTATCCGTGTGCGGATGAGAGTTCTCATCGGACGGCTTGCCGTGTGTTGCCCAGCGGGTGTGGCCGATGCCAGCACTTCCTGTCAGTGGAGTTGCATCCAGACGGGATTCCAGATTCGCCATACGTCCCTGTGCTTTTACAACCTGCAGACCATCCTTCGTGAACACAGCAATACCGGCGGAATCGTACCCGCGATATTCCAGCTTCTTCAAGCCCTCAACCAAGATCCCCTGCGAATTCTGATTACCAATATATCCTACAATACCACACATTATATTTTCCTCCGTCCAATTTATCGTAATTAGGCGCGCATGAGGAAAGAAACGTGCCGTGCGGCATGTTTTGAAGAAAAGCAAATATGATGTTGTCCATTACACTCAACATGATAACCTGTCACTTGCATCGTTAGTCACGATTATGCACAGTCTTCTCCTCTGCCGTGGCAGAACCGTCTGCGTTCCTGCAAATGCGCATACCCATGATTTGTACATCTTTAAGTTAGCACCCACAAAAGCGTTGTGTGCAAGGTCGCCCTCGCATTTTCCGCTTCCATTTACGGCTCTGGTGCATCACCGGGAGGTCCCCGCCGAACATTTCGAACACCTCCACCTCGTCAGCTTACATCTGCCGTGATCCGTTCAGACCGTCCTGCACTACTACGCAGCCACCGGTCGTCCCTTCTCTCCCGCGCATGATCAAGCTCTGGCGCTTGTGTTGCAATAACCTTACGATCCCCGCTTTCCTTCTGGAATGACACTTAGTCTATTATATGCACCTCACACTGTTTTTGCAACGATGTGGCGAAGAAAACCTTTTTCATCCATTTCATGCTTTTTCCAAACAGCCATGACCTCATTAATAATTCAGCCGGTGAACGAATCGGATTGATCCATCCACCGGCTACCGTTCCTGCTACTTCAGTGAGTGATTACACCAGCTCGCGCTGAACCACTTCAACAATCTGCCCTACAAAAAGATCCAGCTCCGCCTTATCCGGCCCTTCGGCCATTACACGGATCAGCGGCTCGGTTCCCGAAGGACGCACCAGGACACGCCCGTTGTCGCCCAGCTTGCTTTCCACTTCTATGATCGCGGCCTCAATGGCCGGATTGTTCGGATAATTGGTTTTGTCCTGCACACGCACATTGACCAGTACCTGCGGATATTTAGTCATCATGGACTTCAGTGTGCTTAGCTTTTTGCCGGAGGACTTCATGGTATTCACCAGTTGAATCGCAGTCAGAATTCCGTCACCCGTAGTATTATAGTCCAGGAAAATTACATGGCCGGATTGCTCTCCGCCCAGATTATAGCCGCCGCGGCGCATCTCTTCCATGACATAACGGTCACCGACCGCAGTCTTCGCTGTATTCAGCGACAGCTTCTCTGTCGCCTTATAGAACCCGATGTTACTCATGACTGTAGATACAATAGTGCCGTCCTTCAGCTTCCCTGCACGGTTCATCGCATCCCCGCAAATGCAGAGAATGAAGTCGCCGTCCACCTCGTCGCCGTTCTCATCGATAGCAATCAGGCGGTCCGCATCCCCGTCAAAAGCAAGCCCCAGATCCGCACCATGGCGCAGCACCTCTGCACGCAAAGTCTCCGGGTGTGTGGAGCCGAAGCCGTCATTGATATTAAGCCCGTCCGGCTCTGCCCCAATGGCAATCACTTCCGCGCCCAGTTCCTTGAACAATCGCGGTGCCAGCTCATAGGCTGCGCCGTGTGCGCAGTCCAGCACCACCTTCGTGCCCTTGAAGCTCTGGTCGATGGTGGTCTTCAGGTACTCCAGATAGAGGTATTTCGCTTGATCATCCACCCGCAGCGTACCCAGACCCGATCCTACTGGACGCGGCAGTTCATCGTGCTCGGCATCCATCAGCTCTTCGATGCGCAGCTCTGTTTCGTCTGTCAGCTTGAAGCCGTCTCCGCCGAAGAACTTGATTCCGTTATCCTCCACCGGATTATGCGAAGCAGAGATCATCACTCCGGCATCTGCCTTCAGCAGTCTAGTGATATAAGCTACAGCAGGTGTAGAGACTACACCCAGACGGATCACATCTGCCCCAATGGACAACAAGCCGGCAATCAGTGCCGATTCCAGCAGCGGACCGGAGATCCGTGTATCCATCCCGATGACCACTTTAGGCTTTTCCACATTTCCTGCCAGCACATATCCCCCGCAGCGTCCAATACTGTAGGCCATTTCTGCTGTTAATTCACGGTTAGCCACCCCGCGTACGCCATCTGTTCCGAAATACTTACCCATCTTTTTTTCTCCTTTAGAATACGCTGCTTCAGCTTAATAAATTATAGTATGAATGATTCGATAATTCGTGTATGTCAGGTGCATATAAATAGACTCTTACATGCCCGGAAAGTTACGTTCCTCCCGTACTGTCGGTATTATTGCCGCTTGCGGGCGGCGTTGGTTCAGCAGTCTCCGGCGGAATATGTGTCGGCATCGGCGTCTCCTCTATAATCTCGGTGGTATGCTCCGGGGTTGGCTCTACGAGCGTCTCGTCCACGGATGCAGGCTCAGCGCTGGGCTCCGGTGTAGGCGACGACGAGGCCGGGCTGCTGTCCGGCGCGGCAGTCGCGGCCGGAGCAGCAGGCGCCACCAGCTCCACCTTCGCAACAAGCTGCGAGGCAGCATTCTGCAGGCTAATGAACCGGGGGAGCGACACCTGCAGCGTAACATCGTAGACACCAGCCGTAAGCCCCCCGACATCTGCAACCACGCTGATACTATCCTGGTCGAGCTGGTCCAGCAAAGTTGGCGCCCCTGATAGGGTCAGATCCATAGCGGCGCTTCCAGGTTCTAGGATACGGGCTGTCAGCCCGCTGCTGACGCCCTCCAGCTTGATGGGGATAGCAGAGAGGGTCCGCTGGGTAATCTCCGCCGCAGAGACCGCTACAGTCATTGCCGCAGGCTCAATCTTGCCGGTGCCCTCCGGCGGCTTAAGCTCCAGCTTCATCTGCTCTGTACCCGCATTCTTGATAGCGCTCAAATCCAGTACTGCCTCATATGAGGATAAGGTCTTAAGGGTCTCTGCACTGCCGTACACTGTTACCATATCCTGTTCAGGCGTTACCCTGGACAGCACGAGTGAAGCGGGCAGACTGCCGGTGAAGCTGATGTCCAGCGGCAAGGTTTTGGACGGGAGGGTAACAGGTACTTCCACAGCTACTGTAGAGGGTTCAATTACCGCATCCTCCAGCTCATTCCCCTTACTGTCCAGAGCGAAGAGCTTCAACTTCTTCTCGCTGAAAGTCTCATTCTGCCCCTCCAGCTCCACCTTTCCCTGTACCTTCGCTACCCGCCCAAGATCACTTGCCGGAAGGGTAACCTCCACGGATTCCGGGTCAATCACAGGACTGCCCACTTCATAACCTGCTGCCGGCTCTCCCGTTATATTCAGCGAGACGGGAAAAGACTTCGTCGTCCGCGGCTCGATATGCACATTCACCTGATTCGGGACCATAGCTTCCAGGGTTACACCGCTCGGAGTCGAATACATCAGCGGAAGCGTATTATCGCCGGGCTTCACATCCTTCAAGTCCAGCCATACCCGATAAGCATCGGAGAACTTATAGGTCAGATCAGACTTTTTGCCCATCACCTCCATCCTTACGCTATCCACATCCTTGGTCAGTACATACTTCTCACTGTCGAAGCCTTCAATCTCCACTTTGACATTCTCAATCGTCTTCGATTCGTTATTAACCGTAGTCTGGTACGTTGGTGCAGTATCCACATGCACAATGGTCCACAGAATAATCCCTAGAGCCAGGGCAAGGATCTTGTTGAAGTTGTTGTTCTTCATCCACTTATCCATTGTCTTTATTCCCCCTCCGTCTCCAGAAAGCAGAGCTCTTCTCCATCAGGGGCGAGCTGCTTGCGCTCAGCTCTTGGTGCAGCTTCGAGATCAGGGACTCTTCCTTGATATCCCGGACAATTTGTCCATTAATGGCCAGTGAGATCTGCCCCGTCTCCTCGGAGACGACCACAGACACCGAGTCTGCTACCTCGCTGATACCGATGGCGGCACGGTGCCGGGTTCCCAGCTCCTTGCTGATGAACGGATTCTCCGAGAGCGGCAGGTAACAGGCGGCCGCCGCGATCTGGCTTCCCTGCATAATCAGCGCCCCGTCATGCAGCGGCGTGTTGGGAATGAAGATATTAATCAGCAGCTCCGAGCTGACCTCAGAGCGCATGGCAATCCCTGACTCCGTATATTCATTAAGCCCCGTAGCCCGTTCGAATACGATCAATGCCCCGATTTTACGGGCAGCCAGATAATTCACGGCTTTAATCACTTCGCCGATTAATTTGCTGATCTCCTCATCGCTCTCCGCATTCCGCCCGAAGAACTTGCCCCGGCCCAGCTGTTCCAGCCCCCGCCGCAGCTCCGGCTGAAAAATAATAAAGATCGCAAACACCCCGAACGTAAACATCTGGTTCATCAGCCATTTCAGCGTGTATAAGTCGAGAAGCGTACTGCCGCCCCAGATCACGACCAGCACCAGAATCCCCTTCAGCAGCTGAACCGCCCGCGTCCCGCGCACCATATTGAGCACTTTATAGATAATGTAGCTGACAATTAGAATATCGATTATATCTTTAATGGATTCTTTCCATGTAAGGTCAGTAAAGTAGCTCATGGCCGAAAACCCCCGTCATTTCAAATTAGCTGGGTTTATGTAAATTGTCTGTTAAGCATGAATCTTATTCTAGGTTATAACGTTACGCCTCCGGTTGCAAGTTTGGCGGCTGGTAAATTGAAGAACCTGTCATTTCAGGCAACAAAAAAGCGCCATCTTTCCGGAAAAAGAGGCGCAAATGAGTTATCTGCTACAAGCGACCAACATTTAGCTATCGGTAGGCAACTTCAGAGAACATGTTCGTCACTTTATACCAGATCCAGCTTACTGCTTGGTCTATACTTTTGACTTGCCCGGAGATATGGGCGGTTGAAGCCTGATACAGCGAACCGTCGATCACCGTTACGTTCCCGTTGACTTCCCCGTAGACTTGAGTCTTACCGTTCTCCACCGTCAGATCACCGGAGATAATTTTGCCGGAGGGTACAATCACCGTATTCCCCTTGATCACAACCTGGTCGAGGTCTGCCCCTCTAACCACAAGCTGACGATCCTGATTCCAAAAGGTTACGGAGCTCATCAGCATCACAAGAATGAACATGGACGCCGCCGTCAGGGCCGGATGTCTCTTGATCCAGGTGATGAAGGCTCTTTCCTTCTTGGGTTTCGGTAATGAATCCATAATCCGGCTAACCATATCCTCCGAGGCCACAGGTGCCTGGTGCATCAGGGAAAACATCAGCATATCGGTCTGTTCCAGTTCTTTGAACCTCGCACGGCACTCCGTACAGGATAAAAGATGCTCCTTCAATTCCCTCTGCTGCAGGTCGGGCAAGTCGTCATCCAGGTAGTCGTGCATCATAGAGACGGCCAGTTTGCATTCCATAGGAGCCAATCCTTTCATACGTGCTAATTTAGTGCATAAGACTTGCTTAACTTACATACGTCCCTGCCCTGCAGGAGTTTCATAAAAAATAATCTATTTTTACAATTTAGGTCCTAACTTCTTACGCAAAAACTCACGGCCCCGGTGCACCCGGGTCTTAATCGTCGTCACGGGCATATCCAGCACATCGCCGATCTCCTGAAGCGACAAATCCTGCAGATACCGCAGAATCATCACCGACCTGTACTTCACGGGCAGGCTGTCGATGGCTTCATAGATGAGTCTCTGTGTCTCCGAGAGCAGCAGTTCCGTCTCCGGTGTCACATTATCGCTCGGAATCATCGAATACCCGTCAATCCCCTCCTGGTCGTTCATCTCAGCATCCAGGGAATAGGTCGGGCGCCGCTTACGCAGCCGGTCAATGCAGAGGTTCGTGCCAATCCGGTAGATCCATGTCGAGAACTTCTGCTTATCATCATACCTGTCCAGATTTCTGTAGACGCGCAAAAAAGTCTCCTGAACAACATCCTCCGCCTCATGGCGGTTATTCAGCATACGGTAAGCCAAATGATAAATTTTGTCTTTATATAGTTCCACAAGCTCGGCAAATGCCCTTTGGTCACCCTTCAGGGCGAGCTTTGTCAGTCTGCCTTCCAGATTCTCCACCTGTTAACTCCCCCAGACTTGCCGCCCTTGGACTGTCAGCTCTTCGAAGACCACGGTACAAGCATTTAAATCGTAAATCATGTGTGTTCAAAAATCAAGGTTTGTATTGTTACCTTCTATATAATGTGCTGGAAAAGCTGGCTGCAAGGTCGCTGGCGGCTGATCGCTGAAGGAACCCCCTGGCCCCTGGCGGCTGATTAGTCGGGGGCTGCGCAGAACATTTGGACTTCCGGTCGCTGTTACCCGGCAGATTTCTTGATTGGAACCGCAGGGTGCGGTTGAAATCTGCCAATAAAGGCGAACGCTATCGCTCCTACAGTTCCAAATTTCCGCTTCGCCCCCTCCATCAGCCTGGGTTCCCCTACTGCTTTTCTTGGTGCCCAAAGTATATCTCAGGCAACAATGGGGTGGGGCATGGTCTCGGCCGTGCCTGTGGCTCCCGGCCTCCTTGAACGACAAAAACCCCGTCCCTCCTCTAGTTAAGAGGCAGACGGGGTTGAAGAACAACGGATTCAACATCTTAAAGCGGCTTCGCCGACTTTTTAGATCAACTGCGAAAGCGAAAAACCAACTGCTACAGGCACATCAGCCGGTATTCCGAAGACCGGCGGCAATACCATTGATCGTGAGCAGCACCTCACGCAGCAACTCAGCGTCATCCCCCTCAACCTCACGCAGGGCGCGAAGCTCGGCGAGGAGCTGAACCTGCAGGTAGCTGAGCGGATCAACATACGGATTACGCAGGCGGATGGATTCCTGAATGACCGGAACATTATCCAGAATATCCTGCTGGCCGGTAATCTGAAGGATCAGCTCGGAGGTCAGCTTGAACTCGGCCTCGATCTGGCCGAAGATCCGCGCGCGTGCCTCCTCGTTCTTGCCCATCCCTGCGTATTCCTTGGCGATGACAAGATCCGCCTTCGCAATAGCCATCTGCAGCGTATCGATCAGGGTCGTGAAGAACGAGAAGTTAGCATACATATGCTGCATAATCTTCATATTCTCTTCCTTGCCCTCATAGAAGCTCTGCAGACCGGTTCCGGCGGCATACCATGCTGGAAGCAGATAACGGCTCTGCGTCCAAGCGAATACCCAAGGAATTGCACGCAGGTCTTCGAAGCGCTCGCTATTCTTCCGCTTCGAAGGGCGTGAACCGATATTCAGCTCACCAACCTCCGGTAGCGGCGTGGACTCTTTGAAGTACGTAAGGAAATCCGGATCACGGAAGATCAGATCCTGATACTTATTCAGGGAGACTTCAGAGATGCGGGCAATAATCTCATCCCACTTGGCTTCATACAGATCCGCCTGTGGCGATCTGGCATGAATAGCCGCCGTAATGAGCGCAGATGTCGCCTGCTCCAGACTGCGGTAAGCAATGCCTTTCATCGAATACCGGGAAGAGATAACCTCACCCTGCTCGGTAATCTTAATCCCGCCGCCGATGGTGGAAGCCGGCTGGGCCAGAATACTCCGGTTGAGCGGCATACCGCCGCGTCCGAGGGCGCCGCCCCGTCCGTGGAAGAACTTCAGCTTAATGCCGAACTCATCGGCAGTCGCTGTGATCTGCTTCAGGGCCACACGCAGCTCCCAGTTCGCTGTAACCACACCGCCATCTTTATTACTGTCGGAATACCCCAGCATGATCTCCTGCAGATCATTCATCGCACTGACGGCATCACGGTAGATCGGCATGCTGAGCAGCGTACGCATAATCTGCGGCGCATCATGCAGGTCGTCAATCGTCTCGAACAGCGGCACCGCCTGCAGAGTACAGACTACCGTACCGTCGTTGTCTTTGCGGAACAAGCCGACTTCCTTGGAGAAGACCATAACCTCCAGAATATCGCTTGCCGCCTCCGCCATACTGATCAGATAGCTAGTGATGCACTGCTTGCCGTATTCCTCCTGCGCCTCATAGATCGCACGGTATACCGCCAGGCATTCCTCTGTCCCTTCACTATAAGACTGGTAAGGGGAAGTCAGCGGTCGAGGATCATTCAGCAGTTTCTCCAGCAGCACAATCTTCTCTTGCTCCGACAGCTTGGAATAATCCGGCGTAACATTCATCTTAGCCAGAACCTCTGTCATTGCATTCTCATGCTCCTGGCTGTGCTGGCGGACATCCAGTGTAGAGGTGTGGAAGCCGAACAGCTCCACCTGACGAATCAGCTTCTTAATGTAGGTATCTGCTACATAATCGGCATAGTGATGCCGCAGGCTGCGGTCAATCACGTTCAGGTCGTCGATGAATTGCGCTGGGGATGCGTAGCGCTCTGGTGTTCCTTTTTTCTCATCGTCCAGCACATTCTGGGTCTTCGAGATCATATAGCTGAGCTTAATCCGGTAAGGCTCGTTATCATTACGCCAGGCATCAACCCGGTTGAGATTGATAATATTCCGGTCTGCCTCAATGGATTCCAGCAGCTCCGGCGTCACATTCACAATGCTTGTACTAAAGCTGAGATACTGCATCAGCTCGCGCATAATACGCTGGTATTCACGAATAGCCAGCTTGCGCTGCAGACGGAGGGTCTGTAAGGTAACGGATGCCTTCACTGAAGGGTTGCCGTCTCGGTCTCCCCCGATCCATGAACCGAAACGCAAATAGGTCGGCACATGCCAGTTCTGGCCCGGATAATATTTGCTCAGACAACGCTCAAGCTCCTGATATACATCCGGCAGCACTTCAAAAATCGTCTCATGGAAGTAATACATCCCGTTACGCACTTCATCCAGCACCGTAGGCTTGCGGTCGCGCAGTTCATCAGTCTGCCACAAGGTAATAACCTCATTCAGCAGCTTCTCCCGGAGCTGTTCGCGTTCGCGGAAGGTTAGCGTCGGATTATCCAAGCCCATGACGTCGTCGGAGATCCGTTTGTGGATATCGAGAATCGCACGGCGCATAGCTTCTGTAGGGTGAGCGGTCATAACCAGCTCGAGCGACATGCCGCTCATGATCTCAAGAACTTCTTCGTGGGAGAAATCCCGTTCGCGAAGCTCCTGAACCGCGCTCTCAATCGACCCCGGCTGTACAGTCTCCCCGGCAGAACGTTCGTAGTCGCGTTTACGGCGAATCCGGTGGTTCTGCTCGGCGATATTCACCAGCTGAAAATAAATAGCGAAGGCACGGATCACCTGATGGCGATTCTCCGGATCCAGTGAGCTGATCAGCTCTTTAAATTCATTGTGCAGTTCAGGCAAAAACAGTGAGCGCAGCGATTTGCTGGTCTCCCGGATCTTCTCCACGATATCCAGCAGTTCGTTGCCGCCTTGGTGTACCAAGACTTCGCCCAGTATGTTCCCCAGGAACCGTACGTCTCGCCGCAGCAGATTGTTGGAGTTGCTTTTGCTAACGGCAGTCGTAAGTTCGGTCATGCTGCTCCCCCCATCCTCTTCCGGATCAATGCTCTTAACATTGTCTATTTGAAAAGCTTTCTACATATCATACAATAAAACAGCCCGGAAATCTTCAACTTTATTGCGCGGTAAAGCAGTGCAGTAATTTCGATTATACACTAACCCGGCTATTTATGCAGTCAAAAATAATTATGTAATTCTTCCTATTATATTCTCTCTTTTATAGGTGTTATATGTAGTAGTTGTGTAAAGTTACATGACGTAAAACGACAAAAAAGCCAGCTCCGCAGAGCCGGCCGTTGATTACAGGTTAACTTTTATTTCATCGTGTGGCCTGAGCGGTTGTTGAATGCCAATTCAAATAATCCGGTAGCCGATAACCCGGCCAATCCGCCTGCCCATAGACGCAAGGTCAACTCCAGCTCTGTAAAAGGATACGCCGCCGCTCCAACCAGCAGCCCGACGCCTAGTCCGATAAAAGGGATGCTATTACGCGGCAAATGGGTATTATTTTTGATGAGCTGCACTAGGGAAAGAATAAAGACGGACAGAATGGAGGCAAAAGCCAATACATTATCCAGCAGTTCGCTGTTCATCATGAAATCGCTCCTTTCTGCGGTGTGGTGGTGATCTCCACGGTGTTGGCAGCCGGATGGTAGGCAATCTGAGCGCCCAACGCCTCCGCAATTTTACGTGCAGGAACATAGGTAACCCCATTCTCCAGCCAGCCGTCCGCAATCTTCCTTCCATTCACCTGTACTGTAACTTTCATCTGAGTCTTCACCGCTTGTTCCTCCTTGGGCTTGATCCGTTCCATCACCGCCTCCACGGCGTCAGCCGCAGGCTTCTTCCCCGTCCGCAGATCTGCCAGGCTTAATCCGAAGCTCATCTGCAGATGCGGGTAATCCTTGAAGCTGGTCCAGTCGCCGCCCCATTCGAACCCGATGGCCTTAGCGCGCTGCACCACCTCCAGCCAATCCTGGGTCCCATTCTGGTTCCCGTCCCTGTTCATATCCCAAGAGACGCTAGAGCCATCCGGAAGCAGCAGCGCAAAATCCGCCGCCAATCCATAATTGTGATAACTGTACCCGCCGCGCGCATTCGTCACGATCGCTCCCGGCCGGGTTCGCCCCTGGGCATAGAGCGCATCCTGTTCGGCCATCGTACGCAGGCCTTGCGTGATCAGGATGGGAACCCCGCCAGTATAACTGCGTTCAATCAGTGCGGTTGCTGCGGCAAGGACGGCGGGATGAAGCCCGGACAGGCGGGCAGCGGATTTATTCAGGACCTGAGCCAGCGTCAGCATGCGATTCCTCCCCTTTCCTGATTTCAGAGAGGACCACGAACAGATCCTGGCGTCTGGTATACATCAAGAGGGTTAGGATGACCAGTCCAATGGTCGTTCCCGTCTGGGCAATAGCCCAGGCATCCGATTGCAGCGAGCTTCGTATAGCGTCCGGGACGGGCGCGGTGCTGAATCTGATCCAGAAGGCCACGGCCATTTTTACCGTATACGCCCCGAGGAAAAAGAACGCCGCCAGCATAAACAGACTGACTACACGCACCCGGAATCTCCGGCGGAAATACAAAAAAAGCGCAGCCATCAGCAGCAGCGCACAGATAAAGGATATGGAATAGGCCAATAACAACACAATATCAATGCTGCTCATCTTCTGCCCCCCGATCATAGATTAGGAACTCGGCGAACCCGTTGTTCCTGATTTCATCCTGAATGTCCTGAGAGACATTCTTGTACCTGCGGATAGAGAGCGACACCTTATGTCCTGCCAGCGCCAGCCTCCGCTCTCTGTCCCGGTGCAGGGGCGATAGACGCTTGATCCACGCACTCAGCACGTTATCCCCCCCTGTCTTCTTCATTAATACTATTACTACCCGTATGGTTGCCCGCGGAATGGTCTATCTTCAATCGTTGCAATACTTCAAGCGTGGGTGCCATGAAGTCTGACCGCTCTTTGTCGAGGATATTCTGCAGCCTGTCCCGGTCTTCCTCAGCACGCTCCAGCAGTTCACGCGGCACCAGATTCCCCTTCACAATTGACCGCAAAAGCACAAGCATAATCATGAGCAGAATCAGAGTGATGATATAAGCCAGTCCATACTTATCCGCAAGCGGCAGCAGCTTCTCCAAATTCGCAACATCGTTGCTGTCCATTGCTTCACTCCCTTCTGTGTGGTTATTCATAGAGACACCCCCGGCCTGGGCCGGAGGCACCATATACCCCTGTCAAACCTATAAATCTCCTATAATTTCAATAAAAATAACCTACCGAGTGATAATAACCTGCTCCCCCAGCGGAAACGCCCAGAGAGTATCAATTCGAGAGGATAGTAGTTGGAAAAACGTATCTTAATTCACCCGCTTAGGAACATCTGGCAGATTTAGTTGGATAATCGTCACTTGTTTCTGTATAAACTGTCCCTTTAAGGGTTTTGGAGCTATAGCAAGTGCTGATTTTCCAACTATTCATCGGAAAAGCCGCTGCTGGTTGCCAGCAAGTGGAGGAAATCCAACTATTCCTGGCCTTCAATCCCCTACTTAGGCCCTGCTGGTATCCATGCATGCGAGCAGTCCTCCCCGACTCCAAAGCATCTATAGTAGTGATCTACTCTTCAGTTACAAGGAACGTAAGTCCGTTCTCCACCAGAATCTCCTTGACGGCAGGCTTCAGCGTAGAGGGAACCTCGCTATACTTCGTCTTCCCCAACGTGACGCGTTGTGCAAAAAACAATGCCATTGCTCTCACCACCTTTCTATTAATATGCTTAAACTTAGGCAAACCCGCAGAGCATTTAAGAGTAGACTTGCACAGCCATTTCGGCGATAATGTCCTCAATGAAATCCGCACGCTCGGTGAGCGCGTTATTCTGCGCCTTCAGCAGCAGATTCTCCTGCTGAAGCTGCTCCATCTCCGTCAGCACCGGCGGCTTGTTCGCCTCTTCTTCCTGGTACGCTTCCCAAGCTGCCTGCAACTCAGCCTCGGTCGGCTGCGGCGCATCCAGCTTCCATACCGCAATATACGGCCCGCGCTCCACCAGATCATAATCCTCGCCTTCGGTCAGCAGGTTATAGTCGATCCCATAGCGGTAATGAATACCTTCTACGGGTTGTTCGCCGATTTCTGGCTGCTTGATCTCGTAGCGTACCCGGCCTTTGGCTTCGGCTCCCGGCCGCAGGACGGGTTCCGGGCCGTTGTCTTGGACGATGAAATCGTGTAGGGGATTGGCTGTTGGGTATAGATACATAATTGCTTGTGATATATTCACGGTCATACCTCCTTATGCAATTTGCGTAACTGAAAAGTCGTTAAAAACACCGACGCCGCCTTGTGTGACCATATATGCATCTGCGTAAGCGTACATCTCTACATAATCCCCAGCACTTAGATATACAGTTCTTGCGCCTTGTGTGTATATGTTGCCAATCGCTCCAGATTTATTATAGGAACCCATGTCTAACTGTCTCGTTCCGTTGATCCATGCGCTTAGAACTAGAGAGGCGGAGGCAGGGGCGGAAGAGTCTGTAATTACGCCGCCTGTAATTAAATACAGTCCGGACTTCTTTGCGGTAAATCTATTCAACCCGACACTAAAATTGCTCTGGTAATCATAGTACGTAGCATTAAATTGTAGTTTAGTAAATGCCCCCCCTGTTAACCCGTGTCCTGTCCCTATATATGCTCTCATGACGGGCCTAATTGCAAGTGTATTATCTCCCCAAGGGTTGAGCACCTCTGAATTTACAATCCCTCCCGCTCCGGCATAATTTCCGTTTGTAGAATTTGCCTGAGTGCCTGCATACGCTATGTGACCAGCCAAATCTGCTACATACCCGTGTGTATTCCCTGTGCCACTGAAATTTTCAGCATAAGCTTTCCCGCCATTAACTGCGCTCACAACCCGCCCTTTATTCGAAATCACACAAGCTGTTAATCGTGCAGTTGCTAAATTTAGCACAATACCAGATTGGTTCGTCGCGCTCACAGTAGATATTACTTGGTTCACGACTGCGGCAGTAGAAGAACGAATGCTCACCGCTTCAACCGTTGTTGCAGTACAAGTAAAGCCGTCAATCGTCGTGACAATCGTACAGTTAACAATCTCAACCCTCTGAACAAATCTGCTTGCAGCGATCCCGATAACACTCAGTGCACCTTCTCCGCCAAATCCTTTTAGTGAAATTGTTTCTGGATATGTTCCCGGTCCTATATAAACATTAACTGTATGATTGATTGTTTTCGGCAGGACGCTATAAGCTTTTGCCCATGTCTTAAACGCTCCGCCCGCCGTATCTGTCGTTCCAGTATTCCCATCATTTCCATCCGTCCGGACGTAGTAGGTAATATCCGCCGTCGTCTGATTCGGAACGTTGGGAGATTTTACACCCCCCGGGATCATCCATACCTTAGAAGCAGCGTCAACTTGAGCTACGGCGTATGCATCCGTTTCATTTACGATGGCAAAATCTCCGCCGTTATATGAATACAAGGAATATCTTTTCCCGGTCGATGGGGTTGTGTTCTTGATTTGCAATGCAGCATTAAATGTAACCCCCTCAATAGAAAGAGCTGGGGATGTGTTGATACCAGCCGTAGAAATGATTTTTTGGTTATTCGTGAACGTGTTATTACTATTCAGTTGGGGGCGGTTATCTAGCTGAGCCTGTACATTACCAGTCACCCCATCCAAATACCCAAACTCCGCATTCGAAACAACACCCGTCCCAATCTTGCTCGCATCAATCCCCGCAGCCGCATTAACATCCGCATTAACAATCACTCCAGGAGCGATTGCCGTTACGCCATCCGAAGAACTGGTTACATCACCAGTATGATTGGGATGCACATAATTATTAGCCCCCTGCGCCACACTATCCAGCTTCGACTTATCCCCTGCGGCCATCAGCCCCGCAGCAGTCGTGGTCGCAACCGCCGTAGACGCCTTGGCGTTCCATGACGTGCGCTCAGCCGCCGTAATGTGCTTGACAGTATCGGCAGAGTGGTCCTGCACAGCCTTGACGGCGGTGTCCAGAATATCCATATTGCCGTTCAGGTCGGTGATATCTACAATGTCTGTACCGTCGGGCTTTTTCAGCCCCAGATTACCCGTTGTTTTCATCGCTCACACTCCTATTCATATACTCTTAGTTCGTTCCAGGTCTTGCTGTGCGCACCGTTCCAGGTGAGGGACTTCAAGGAATCCCACCAGGTGTAGCTGTATACGAAGCTATAGTCCAGATGAGCCGGCTTAATCTCTTCCATGATCTGAATCAGACCCGCCATATTGGCCGGGATACCCAGTGTGCCGACGAATCGGACCTCGAAGCTATACGCTCCGGGCACCTCCACGACCTCTACATCTCCCCCGGAAAAAGCAGACGCCGTCCGCCGGATCATCTCCGGTGTCGTCGTGCCGCTGCCCCGCAGCTTGGCCTTGATCATCTCCCGCCGGGTGGCGTAGGACTTGTTCGGATCTGAGGCCAGCCCCAGCATCCGCTCCCAGCGGGCCAGCCCCCAGGTCGCCGACTCCAGCGTCTTCTGATCGTCACTGTCGGCCATGGCGTAAGCCACTTCACCGCAGGCTGCACCGGCACTGGCCTGTACAGCCTCCATCTCAGGGACGCCCTGATAATAATCGGGCAGGTACTTCATCAGATCAGGAGCGGTAATCTCCGGCCCTTCCCCTGTCACACCATCGGCCGAATACGTCATAAGTCCATAGATACTATCTCCATAAGCCACAGCTACACCCCCTTCAGCTGGTTCCAGGTCAACGGACCCTTGGGCATATAATCATGGGTATGTGCACCTGCCGGATAGACCGAAGGCTTGCCGTCCACCCCTGACCAGGGAACCGTATCCGCAGCCTGGGCATAATCGACCTTGCCGTTGTTATTCGTGTCGTAGATGCTTTTCAGCATATCGCCTGTGCTCTGGCCTGCCGCCAGCAGCATATTGCTGCTGCCGCTGCCGATGAACAGCTTGCCGCTATCCGTGCAGTAGCCCAGCTCACCAGCGGCCAGCGTACCCAGTGCACTCTCCAGGCCGCGGCGGATTTGAATCAATGTCTTCCGTGCCATGGTCACCGCCTCCTAGAATGTTCCGCCGTCGATAGTGCCTACCGTGAGCTGGTTGCCATTGGCAGAATCGTAAACGATGCTTGAGCCGTCGATGTTGACTTCAATGCCAGTGGAGTTTACCAGAATCCCCTTACCCGGCTTGGCTGCAACACTGGTTGAGCCGACAATGATCCCATTGCCTGCCCCGACGGTCAGTGTGACACTGTCCGCCTGCCCGCCGCCGGTAAGCCCATTCCCCGCCGTAATCGTCTGCAGCGCACCGCCCGTCCGCACCCAGGCGCTCCCGTTCCAGCTGTAGATTTTTTGCTCATCGTCCACATAAGCCGTCCAGCCGACAGCCGGAACATAATAGGCCCAGCTACCTGAGGCATACTCCGCAATCTGACTGGTTTTACCCGCCCAGACGCCGGTTGCGCCGGAAGGAATGATATACCGGTCAGCTTCCACGGGGCTTACTGGCGGAGCCGTCAGATTCTGATCCTTCACCGAAGCCTGCGGCTCAATATTATGCTTGGCCAGCTCGATTTCGTTTTTGATTTTTTGCGCGGACCACAGATCTGTAATCGTCGCCCCGCTGTCGTTGATGATTCTGTGCTTCGCGGCATCGTTAAGATGCGTTGCGATTTCTGCGGCGCTCTTCGTATTCGTGCCGTCCGACACTTTATTGGGATGCCCTGCTGTAAGATCTGCCTTAAGCACCTTGGCATACGTGGAGCCGTCAGCAATATCGTCCACCGTTCCGCTCACATCTGTTAATTTCTGCGCGTTAACCCGCCGCCAGGCGGTCCCGTCATCGAAATACAAATACCCGTTGTTACTCCCGCTGCTCACAACATACAGACGCCCCGCCGAGGCTGCCGCAGGACGCGAAGCTTCGGGACCGGACAAGGCCCGGCCCACCATGGAGTTGGACGAACCGTCCCCGATATAAACCTCCTTCGTATCTGTACAGAAGCCCATTTCGCCCGCCTTCAGCATCCCGTAAGTGGACAGCTCGGCCCGGGTACCGCGTTTGACCTGAATAGTCTGTGCCATATTACACCTCTCTTCTAAAAGATCCGCCGTCAATCAGACCGGCCTGTTTATAACGCTCCAGCTCACGCTGCGTAGCCGTAAGTCCGTCCTGTAACTGGTTCACATCATCCGCTTCCACGGTATCCCCCGGGGTCTCGTAAGTCACATAGACTTCGGGCACATCCGCATAGATGTTGATGAGACGCCGCCAAGGGGCCTCGTCCGGGAAAGAGACCGAGTAATTCCGCACCTCAGTCCCGCTGAAGCGTGAGCCTGTGTACACGGCCAGCGTCTGATTGTTAATATTGTCGTGGGCCAGCAGTCCGCTGAATGCACCACCTGTAAGCCCAAGTCTCTCCTCTACAACATGACTGCCGCCGTTTGCCTTTTTGTTCAGCTTATCCTGAAAGACATCGATCTGCTCCGGATATCCCATGCCTACACCTCCAGTACGACATTGCCGAACAGCGGCACTTCTGTCTCCAGCAGAGGGATATTTGCCGTCCCGCCGTTCAGCTTCAGCCCGCTATAGTCCACTACGCCCTCCGTATTCAGCAGCAATGCGCCCATGACCGATTGACTGATATAGGTAGCGGCAAAAGCCTTCTCCTTACGATACTTCTCCAGGAGCGCGGTAAAAGCTTGAATAACCGGCTGCAGCGCATAGCCTGCCGCCAACGTGACCTTCGCGGTCACGCTGATTGTGCGGCCCGTGGCCGATTCCACCGTCACCACCGCCCCCACCGGAGCCTGGCCCTCGCCAAGACCCGGCGCAGGATCGATGAACTGCTGCACCTGAGAGACCAGCAGCGGGGAGGCGGGCTGATGCTCCGCATTCACAATGACCACCTTGACTGTCTTCGGTCCGGCCCACAGCGGGAAGACCCGCGCTCCCCCTACGCCCTGAATCTGCTGTGCCCACTCCATATAATGATATTTATTGCCGCTCGTTGCAGGCCGCCGGGCCGAATCGAAGTACCGCTGACGCAGCGCTTCATCCGTCTCCGCATCCGTGCCGGGAACCAGCAGGCCCGTAATCTCTCCCCGGGCCAGTCCCGGGATATAATCAATCGGTAGCAGCGCGCCTGAATACTGATTCCCCTCCGTCCCGGCGGTCTCGCTCTCCAGGCGGTACGTCCCCGGAGACAGCTTCTCCGCCGCACTATAATGAAGCAGTCCCAGGGAGAAGCGGCTGCCCAGCGGAATGTCCAGAGGCTGTTCGCCGCTGGTATAGAACCTCGCGCCAAGCTGCGCTTTGCCTGCGGGATGACGCTTCAGCCCTGTCCAGGCAATGGTTCGTTCCAGATATTCGCCGGCCGCCGTATCCGGGAAGAACAGATTATTACTGACCTCAAGCTCAAGATACATCTGGGCCATTTCAGCCGCTGCCGGCGCAAGCGCATCATAGATAATACTTCCCTCTCGCTTATCCAGCCCCTCTGGAACCCGGTCCAGCATACGTTCCAGCAGAGCCTCGTACGTCTGATCCTCATACACTGGCCATCCCCTCCTTTCTCAGCTCCAAATCACCGTATACTGTGACAGCCGTACAGCTGAAGCTAACCGTATCTCCTTCAAAAAGAATCTCCACATCCTCAAGCGCCTGAATCCGCTCATCTTGAAGCAGCGCATCGCTGATCAGCCGGCGCAGCTCCGGCCGGGCCAGCAGCCTGTCCTGACCCAGCACCAGCTTCCACTCCGTTCCGTAGTCCGCGCTATAGATCAGGTGCTCATAACGGCTGGTTTGCAGTACCTTGATTGCTGCCTGCTTCACCGCTTTAAGCCCGTCTACCCGCCCGCCGATCCGCCCGTGCTCCCAGTCCATCCGGTACGTCAGACTCGGGGCATTCCCCGGAGCGGTCACATTCCCTTCCAGAGCTCCCGTCACCGGACCGGATCTGCCTATTGCCGGAATCATAGGTCCACCAGCCGATCGAGGACAATATAGCTCTGTCCGCCTTGCATCCGCACGAGCAGCACGCGGTCTCCCGCTTCAAGTCCACGGCGAAGCAGGATCTCCCGGCCCTCGATCACAGCCTTGCTCTCCATCACGGATTCAACCACAACCAGTGCGGCTCCTGTCAGCAGTAGCCGCTGCTCTACCTGAATCTGCAGCGGCTGTGCCAGAACCACCGTCCCATAAGAAAAAGCCACAGGATTCGTATTGGATACGGCCCCGAGGCTTGCCTGTTTGATAATATCGAGCATGTTGTCTACACCACCTTAATGTCTAGGGACATCGTATGCTCCCCTCCGGAAATTTTATGGCTGCATTGATCCACCAGGAACAGCTGTGTCTGGAATTCATCCAGCAGCACATAAATGAAGTTCCCTGCCCTCACCCGTATATCGCCAATAGCCTGCACGGAGAGACTGACCTTCTCGCGGTTATGCTGCTTCAGCAGATTGTCTGCTTTCTCCTGGATTTGCGCAGCATTCGCATTATCATCCGCTTTCTGGTAGAGATGCAGGATGCCCCAGCGTTTTACATTCTCCTTATCCGTAACCGGATAGAACTCGCGCTTCCCTGTCTTTTCGTTGTCCTGGTAGAGCAGGATCGTATTGTACGTATTATCGTCAATGCTTCTTTTCAGCGAATAATCATACAGGTAATGGCCTGCCCCCAGAATCACATTCAGCAGCATGGACTGCGGACTGCGCAGCGTCAGCTTGCCGTAATCATCATAGAAGGCCATCAGCTGGCCCTTATACTGCAGCTCACTGCCGACCGCACCCATAATAATATCAAGCAGCTTCTTGCCGTCTTCGATCAGCGAGGGGATCTTGTACTCCGCCGGTTCCAGTAATCCAAGCCGCAAGCCGCGGTCTTTGGCAATGGTACTAATGACCTCACTGGCAGTAACATCCTGAAGCACATAACTGCCATTGCCCAGCAGATAGCGGATCTGATCGTACGCCGTCAGCTTGATCTCCTGATTCGCACCCGTGTCAATGCTGAAGACGAAGCCGTAGAATACATCGACTCCGTCTCTGCGGAACTGCACAATATCACCGTTGCTGATCGCGAATTTCTTATGCTGATAGATACCGCTGTCCACCAGCGTAAGCTCAAGCGTCGCAGGCTTGCCGGTCCGGGTGGTTTTCCACGTGATATCCGTAACGATTCCGGCAATATTCCAGATGGCGCCTTCCTTATTAATTATGATTAATTCCATCGCCACGGCCTCCTAAGACAGCTTGATCACTCGGCCAATTTTGAGCTTCTTCAGTTCGCTGTCCGAGATATTGTTCAGCTTTTGCAGCGTTTTGGATTTACTGCCGTCACCGAGCAGCTTTTGGGCCACCGACCAGAGCGTATCCCCGGCTTTGAGCGTATAGGTAGCAGGCACTGCCTTCTCGCTTGCCCGTTTCTGCTGCTTCTTCACTTCACCGGTGCTGCCAACCTTCACAGCTAACGCCTGATAGAACACATACTTCTTGAGTCCAAGTGTATAATCGATATCCCCCGAGGACCCCGCACTCAGCTTCCAGGAGAAGTTCTCAATACTGACCGCCATATTAATGCCAATATCCCCGGTAAAGGTCTGCTGCGCCTGCGTCCTGGCCTGCCTCAGCCAATCTGGGGTTTGCATATTCTGCACGTTCGCCGACTTCAGCCCTGAAAAAACAAACCGGACCGGCCTGCGGCTGAGCATCCATTTACGGATCAGCTCTACATACTCATAGGGCTTCAGCAGCTTGCCGGCATTCTCGCCGGAATACACCACGAACGGATAATACTGTGCCGGGAACATACTCTCAATCGTAATCTCCGTCAGCTTCGGATAAGCAATCGCGTTGATTTCACCAAAATCCACGATCGTGTAGCTTTTGCCATCGCTGTTCTCCTTGATCTCCAGCGTCTCAGGGTTCACCGGAAGCCGGATCACCTCTTCATAATTATTGAAGCTAAGATAGAATCCATACTCCTCCATGTTACGTGTACACCCCCTGCGCCGTAGAGACGAACTCCTCCTTCAGCTTCTGCCCGATCTTCGTGATGATGGAGTCAATATCGCCGGAATTATTAATATTCCCTGTTGTTACCTGCACCGTTGGCGTCAGCTCGACAAAATTCTGAATCGACTGAATCTCCGCCAGCTCCCGCAGCATATCCAGATCATCACTGGAGATATCGACCTTTTCTTTGATCTTGCCTACCTCGCCCACCTTGCCGATATTATTCATGTTCGTGGCAGCGGTCTGGGCAGTGTTTGGAGAAGTATCCTCCTTTTGCTTGGCTGGCTCCAGCTTGGTATTAAATTTAGTAACGACATCCTGTACTTTACCCTTGTATTCCTCCACACTCTTGGAGGCATCTACGAATTCCTTCTTCGGTGTATTGTATACATCCTTAGTCGATTTAGGTTCTACCAGCGTGCCTTGAACGTTCTTGATCATATCACTGAAGACATGCGGGTTCTCCGTCTCCAGGAAGTTAGGCTTGAAATCAGCCAAGAATTCAAAGCCTGGAACTTTGCTTAACCATCCTGCCAGCGTTTGAACTCCTCTAAGCACGAAGTTTATACCTTCAGCTATGGCTTTGACGAACCCGCCTGCAAAGCTTTCAACACCTAATGCCATTTGATACATGAAGCCTAGGAAGTTCGTAGCCAGGTCATAAAACAGCTTTTGCACCGCATACGTCGGATCAATAAACAAGTTACGGAAGAAGTCTGCAAAGGAGACAAAGTTATTGTACAGACCGATTACAAAATTCTCTATGGTTGCCCTCAGCCAGCCAAACGCTCCCCCGATAAAAGCCACTACCGCGTCTACGGATACTCCCGCTTGCTGCAAAATGTAAATAAGCAGCGCTACAGCAGCAACAATTAAAAGGATCGGCCACATGCCTACAAGCCATGCAGCAGCAAGACTATACAACTGCACAATCATCGCCGCTATGAAGACAATGGCAATGGCCGCAAGGATCGGCCCTACAACATCCCAGTTCTCCTGAAAGGCTGTGAACATATACATGATGCCGTCCACCACTTCGCTAATCACCGTAGCAATGACCAAGAAGCCGTTCGCTATCAGATTTAGAGCCGTAGTCATTCCTTCAGACTGAAACGCATTGTTCAAGGTATCCAGAATCGGACGCAACGCAACAATCGCTTTTTGACCCATCAATTCAACTGCGTTGTCCATGTTGCCTTGGAGCTTGCCCCATTTTTCCTTATCTTTGTCAGAGGCATTGGCGACTACTGCCTTCGTGCCCAGTTCTTTCACCTTATCAAATACGCTCCCAAGGTCCAGTGCGCCTAATGAATCCTTTGCTTTGGAGAGGAATCCGGGCTCCGCTGCTTTTTTCTCCTTCTCAGCCTTTTCTTTTTCCTTGTCTTCCGCCTTTTCCTTCTTCTTGTCCAAAATATACCCTACTGCTTTTTCACCCACGTATGTGATTAACTCGAACCCGCTGACATCCAGCGCCTTCATTATTTTTTGCACTTTTCCCATGAACCCGTTTTTGGCATCCCGGACATCATTATCATCCGGACCATCGCCATCCGAACTGTCAGCAGAGCGGCGGGATCGTGACGAAGCACCTTCCTCTGACAGGCGTCTGGCTGCTTCCTGCGACTGCATGAATCCTTCCATGAAAGACTTGTTCTTCTCTTCATACACCCGCTCCAGGATCTGCTGCAGACCACTAAGCGAGTGGCTGGCCCGGTTGAAATTCTGGTTCAGCCGGTCCCACTGTGAGTTTACATTTTGCCAGACGGTTAGTGCAGTTACGGGAACCAGCGCTGTACTTGTAATTTCCATTCTTTCACCCCCTTCATCGTTTCTTCCCCTTGCTCCGCGCGCGCTCCCGCTTCTCCTTGTCCACGCGTACGGAGATCATGGCATAGATCGCCGCGCGTTCGCGGATGGAGAGCTTCATCAGCTCATGCGGCAGAATATGCAGCTCATGGAGGGCGTAGTAGGCCAGATTAGCCTCACCATCGCCCTCGTTGATTAGTTTTTTACGTCATCTACCAGCTCATTCATGTCTGTGGCGAAGCCGTTCAGGGCCTGTACACGTTCCCCAAGCGCAGCGAATTCTCCGGGCAGCAGCATTTTGCGCAGCAGCGATTCGGCACCCATCACCCCGTAGGAGCGTTGAAGCTCCGTATTCTTCAGATCCGGATGCACAATGCTTGCCGTCATCAGCTTCGCCATATATTCATTGGGATCGATGTCCGTAGTGTAGGTGCCGTTCTTTCCTTTGACCTTGCGGGTAGCTGCCTTACGGCATTCCTGGTTCTCTTCCTCATTCATACTGCGCAGCTTCCAGACGGCAGGGTTACCTTCCTTGTCCTTGAACCGCAGCGAGACCGCGAATTCCTCTGTTGTATCACAAGCCGCATTTTGCGCAAAAAACAAGCTTAATTCACTCATGTTGTTCCTCCCGGATTCTTATTGTGTTAGGGCAGCGAAGAGGCCCTCCGCAGAATACCGCCGCACAGCAGCTATGGCTTCAATGATCCTCCAGATACTTTGCGGGAGCCCCCGAACCTATTCATTCATTTACTCTTTTACAACCTGCGGATAGCCCGCTTATGCTTTATTGGCCGGAATTCGCCGGAGCCGCGAAGGGCTGCACCAATTCCACATCCTCGAAGGTAAAAGCAACCTCTTCCTCCAGCGCATCCGACTCCGTATCCAGCGAAGCCATAATAACGCTGTCCAGATTGACATCCTTCAGCATGATGCGCTGGGCGCCCACGGTTGAGGACGGATCTTCATTGGTCACGTTAATGTTGAAGTATTGGTCAATCCCTGTCTTCATGTACTCCAGCATCATCTGGCGGAAACGGCTCGTCATATAGAAAATCGTCATCGTACCGCTGCCCGACCAGCCGGTCGCCTTATGCTGCACCCCGCGGCGTCCCAGCGTCTTCACTTCCGCCTTCTGCTTCTCAACAGTGGCTTCCAGGGTTTTGACATAGAACATTTCTTCCGTCTTTCCGTTAATCATGGCATACGCCCGGCCCTCCTGGCCGGACAGCGTATCGCTGGCTCTCAAGAATGTCATCTTAGACCACCTTCACTTTCATATATACTTTTTCTACGGAATCTACCGGCTTCACAGCTACCTCCAGCACTACGCTGTCACTGTCCGCTCCAGAAGTCACCACAATGTCGCTCTGTGCATTGAAGTTCTCAATCGCCCCGAGGTTCTGCAGATCATTCATATAAGTGACGCACTGCGACCAGAAGAGCGCGCGCCCGTCCTCATTATTCGGCAATTTGCCAATGAAGTAGCTCTCAAAAATCCGCTTCAAATCACCAGCAATCCCATCCAGCACACGCAGCACGCGGTTCTTGGAGAAGGCCTTGCCTTTGTCTGTGGAGAAGGAGGTGAACGTGTTAATGTCCTGCTCCACTACTGCCCGGCCTCCGCTATAGGTGAACAACAGCTCTCCGTCTGTAAGTGCTTCTACAGTCTCGGAATGACTGAAACGCACATCCGCATCTACAGCATCGTCATAGGCCTGATAAGTCAGGGATTCGTTCACAGCGGCAGCGGCAGTTGCCCCCGCAACCCAAGCCACGGCATGCGCTTTATCCACTACCGTTCCATCACTCAGAATGACGCCGTTCGCCACACTGATGATGCCTTCATGATCAGCCGTAGCGTAATCGGACAAGACCGCCTGCACCTTCTTGCCTTCCGTGTTACGCAGACGCTTCACATAGGCGCTATATAGCGACTTCAGCGTGTTATCCTGCGATACCAGACCTACCGTCTGGAAATCCTGAACCTCCAGCGCCGACAAGAACGCACTATGCTCCGCATTCGTCACCGTACCATTCGCCCCGCCTGCCAGCGGCAGTCCAGCGCTCACCGTCAGCGCACCGGATTCATTCGGCTTAAATTCTACATAAGCGTTCGCAACCAGACCGGCAGCAGCACTTACCGTCTGCTTGTCCACTTCACTACCCTCAAGCAGCGTCCGTACATCGAACTGAGTGCTGTCATCGATATTTTTCTCGATCACTACCTTAAGCGCATTCCCGCGTTCCCCGCCATACAGCGCAGTCGCCTGAACTCCATTATTGGTCACAGCTGCCTTCACACCCTGATTCAGACGGTAGAGCAGCAGTGTGCCCGTCCGCTTCAGTACCTCTCTCACCGGCAGCAGCTCTGCAGCCGTCAGATCGTAGCCCAGCTTTTGCTGGAAATCGTCCTGAGCCGTAAGCTTCAGAATGACGCCCGCAGGCCCCCAAGGCAGTGCAAGCGCCAAAGCAGCTGTACCGCGTTCCCCCATTTTACCTGCCACAATGCCGTTCGAGGCCACATTTACGTATACCCCCGGACGCACCTTGTTTTGTGTTGTCCATGTTCCTCCAGCCATTAGATAACCTCCTTATTTAGATACTGCTCCATTAAATGCTTAGCCTCTTCCAAGGTGTAGCTCCCGTCCTCTTGCAGAACTACCTCCAGTACATCCTTTTCCTTAGGCCCAAACAGAGCGGAGTTCATCATCTGCTTCTTTCCAAAAGCATCCGGCCCCCCGCTCCCGCGTCCCTGTTCACTTTGCGTCATTTCCTTAGAACTCATTTCAGCCGCGTCCCTTCTGTGAAATGTCCCATCAGCTCTGCCTCTTCCTCCGGCTGCTTCTGCTTCTGGAGATAGAGCATATAGTCCACGGTGAACAGCGCCCCCCGTCCCTCTGCTCCGGCCACCCAGGACTGGCGCACCACCCGATAAGCGGGATTAACACTTTCTCTTGCGTCCAGCGCCTCACAGAGCCCGTCAGCCACAGTCTCTGCATCCAGCAGATTGCCTTGTTCATAGCGTATACCGAAGCGGTAGATCGCCATGTATCTGCCTTCACGCTGCCTGTCGTAGGTTGCAGAGAGCAGCTCCAGCCTGAAGTAGGCTGACTGCGGCTTATCCCCTTCCACATAGACAGGAATATCCGGGAAAAACTGCACCAGCGCAGCAGTGATATTTCCCCGCAGTTGTTGTACCGTCATGATTTCATTCCTCTCATGATTAGATGTGGTAATCCCTCCTGCCTTTCTTGAAGTCACCCACGGATTCGATTCAGGAAGAATTGGACCCGTCTTGTACCCGGCAATGACCGAAGGAGCTTTCACCGCGCTTGTCTGCCAGCCTGCCTTAGGCTTCGATGATGTGGAGCATTTATGCTCCTGCGGTGTCCTTCTGCTTCATTTGCCATGTTATAATCATAGCCCCCCTGAGACCTTGCGCAGGCGCTATTACAGATGAGTTAACGATAACTTCCGGTGGTACAAGGGATGATAAATGGTGCTCCCCGTTCAACAAAAAAAACCGCATCACCCCAGGGGCAATACGGCCATCTCATTTATATATGGTAGTTGCATTTTGTCAAAAGGATTTCTGCCCCTTAGATCCATTTCCTCCAGCCGGGGTCTTCGTGAGCGTAGCCAGAGACAGCAGCTGAAGATCATCAAGCGCCAGCGCCATCTTATAGAACGCCTTCGACCTTATTTTCACATAAGTATCCTTGCTCACCGGAGGATCGAACACATGATTATAAATAGTATAGTCGTAGCTCTCCTCTCTGCGCATGTACCTCTCCCGCACCAGCTGCTGTTCCCTCTGGGTAAGCCGCTCTACGACCGAATCGATCACAGCACAGTACGCCCGTCTTGCAGCAGGCACATCTACATTATGCGTGGCAATTGCTGCGGTCTGATCGGTAACCGTATGGGTCGCGCCATGGAACCGTTCCGTGTAGGAATAAGTAATCCCAGCCTCTTTAGCCTCGAACGTTACAGATTTGAAAATCCGGTACTTCTCCAGCATATTCTCTATAGTGACCTGAGTCAGGCGGCGGTCAAGCTCCGGCAGCGAAGATAGAATCATCATTTATACCACTCCTTAGATGTTATAGAGATTTAAGAACTTTGTTGCGGACCTTTCCGGCCAAATGTGTTAAAATTCTACTTGTTCGTATAGTGTTCTCTTTTTTTGATAATATACCACTTAACTCCCAATTCAGTAAAACCTCATTTTAGCCCGTTTTGGAGCATAAACAAGCTATATGCATGTCTATTCTTACCTTTTGGCAATAATAGACTCTTTATTGTTTACCTCTTGGCATAAATAGCTTATAGTAAGTACAACAGCTTTTTAGGTGATTAGGGATAAGGAGTGGTTATCGATGGCAGAGGAATTCGGATACTATCTGAGACAGCTTCGGGAAGGAAAGGGACTGACCATTAATCAGCTGGCAGCGCTTGCCGGTATCAGTGGAGCCCAAATCTCACGGATCGAGAATGGATTACGGGGTGTCCCCAAGCCGGCTACACTGCGTAAGATTGCTGAAGCGACAGATGTGTCTTACGAGGAACTGATGGGCCATGCCGGTTATTTAACCGAGAATGAGAGCAGTTCAGAGGGCGCTGTGCCTGCCTGGGCCACCAGTAAGGATAAGCGGGACTTCCGCCAAATGCTGGAGGATGACGGTGAGCTGATGTTTGACGGAATTCCCCTGAACAAGGAAGATAAGCAGCGGATTAAGGACGTATTAACCGGCCTGTTCTGGGAGGCTAAGCAGATGAACAAGCGGACTAAGCCCAAGCACCATCAAGGTAAAGAGTAAGTACCAGGCGATCCAACTACTATTAACATGCTGCGGGTGAAGAATATGGATGAGCTAATCAAGCGTTTGGTCAAAAAATACAATACCAGCAGCCCCTTCGAGCTGGCTGAAGCACTGGGGATTCACATCCGGTTCATGCATCTGGGTGACGGCACCAAGGGCCTCTACTACCGCAAGTTAAGAAGAAGGTTCATCGTCATTCATAACCAGCTGCCGCTAGAGTGGCAACGGTTCGTATGCGCCCATGAACTCGCGCATGACCGCCTGCACAAAGGGGTCAACCGTTTCTTTCTGGAGGAGAATTCTTACTTCTCGCCAGGCAAGCTGGAGCGGCAAGCTAACTTATTCGCGGTTAAGCTGCTATCAGTCGGCACTGCCATTGAGCAGGATGAATCCCTACAGAGCTATTATGCAAGGATCGGCATCCCGGCTGAGGTTGTCTTTTTTTTAGACGATTAAAGGAACGTATGTTCCTTTAATGACGCAACAAAAAACTCTTACCGCAGTAAGAGTTGCTTGCCAGCCATAAGCTGTTCGATCGGGATGACACGATTTGAACATGCGACCCCCTGGTCCCAAACCAGGTGCTCTACCAAGCTGAGCTACATCCCGAAACTATTAGATTATTATGGAGCGGGTGATGGGAATCGAACCCACGCTATCAGCTTGGAAGGCTGAAGTTCTACCATTGAACTACACCCGCACAGGTGAAATGAAATATCGGGATGACACGATTTGAACATGCGACCCCCTGGTCCCAAACCAGGTGCTCTACCAAGCTGAGCTACATCCCGTTAATACAAGTTACTATTCGAAAGAATAATGGCGCGCCCTGAGAGATTCGAACTCCCGGCCTTTTGATTCGTAGTCAAACGCTCTATCCAGCTGAGCTAAGGGCGCAAAAAATTTGGAGCGGACGACGGGAATCGAACCCGCGACCCTCGCCTTGGCAAGGCGATGCTCTACCGCTGAGCCACGTCCGCAAATAAGTGGTGCGCGTGAAGGGACTTGAACCCCCACGTCTTACGACGCCAGATCCTAAGTCTGGTGCGTCTGCCATTCCGCCACACGCGCATAAATCAATAAAAGTGAGCCATGAAGGACTCGAACCTTCGACACCCTGATTAAAAGTCAGGTGCTCTACCAACTGAGCTAATGGCTCATATTTGGCAGGGGATATAGGATTCGAACCTATGATGACGGAGTCAGAGTCCGTTGCCTTACCACTTGGCGAATCCCCTACAATAGATACCTATATAATGCCCACAATCTCCCTCAAATATCAAGAACATTATGGTGGAGGCTGAGGGGTTCGAACCCCCGACCCTCTGCTTGTAAGGCAGATGCTCTCCCAGCTGAGCTAAGCCTCCATATGTATGGTGACTAATAAGGGTACTGATTAAAAATGGTGACCCGTATGGGATTCGAACCCATGTTACCTCCGTGAAAGGGAGGTGTCTTAACCCCTTGACCAACGGGCCTTAGTAAATTTGTGGAGCTCTCAACCGGATTCGAACCGGTGACCTCTTCCTTACCATGGAAGCACTCTACCTGCTGAGCTATGAGAGCATGGCTCCCCGAACAGGACTCGAACCTGTGACAACTCGATTAACAGTCGAGTGCTCTACCAACTGAGCTATCAGGGAATATTGTCCGCTTGGCAACGTCCTACTCTCCCAGGACCCTTCGGTCCAAGTACCATCGGCGCTGGAGGGCTTAACGGTCGTGTTCGGGATGGGTAC
>NZ_ASPS01000037.1:0-52237 GCF_000517865.1 Paenibacillus sp. FSL R7-269 | reverse complement strand
CACCCCGGCTTCAGCAGCCTGTAACGAAGCGCCTGCCTGAAGCTTGTCCAGCCCCCGCCTCAGGTAGTCTGCACAGTCCAGCTCCACAAGCGCCCAGCCTTCAGGCGGGAAGAACATCCGGGATATTCGAAGGTCACCGGCAGACTTATCAACCATCTCACCGCCGCTCTGCTCCATACTATTCTGCATGCCCTGGGCAATGTCGCCTCTGCCCACAGACCCGAGTAGCTGGCCCCACTTCTTCCTATTCTCACCGCCTTGGGCATGACCGCTGCTATCCGCAAATCCGAGCAGATCGCCCGCTTTCTTCTTGTCATCCCCGCCCCGGGCATCGCCGCCGCTGTCCACAGGCCCGAGCAGAACGCGTCCTGTCTTCAGCAGCAGCTCCGTGCTTCCCGCGATCCAACCCACCGTGTCAAAAGCAGGGGCCAGCGGAATAACTCCCTCCAGAGATACCGCGCCGTGAGTCGGACGATAACCGAACACACCGCAATAAGCGGATGGAACCCGGACAGAGCCGCCTGTATCCGTCCCGAGGGCAAAATCCACACTCCCCGAGGCCACAGCTACCGCTGACCCGCTGGACGAGCCGCCGGGAATCCGGTTCTCCCCGTGCGGATTCACCGGTGTGCCGTAATGATAGTTCTCTCCGCCAAGGCTGTACATCAGCTCATCCGTATGGGCAGCCCCCCGCAGCGTAGCTCCGGCTTCCAGCATCCTGCGTACAGCAGTTGCATGGGAGTCCGCCGGTTCGTGGCTGCGCAGCCAGTCCGGGTTACCGGCGGAAGAGCGGTGCCCGGCCACTGCGAAGACATCTTTTACCGTGAAGGTCAGGCCGTGCAATGTCCCATGTCCGCTGCCGGGAATCTCCAGCTCCAGGACCCGGAATGCACCGTGCCGATTATCAAGAACCATGCCGTTCCACCCTCTCCCTCCCGTACAAAACCGGATTATTCTATCCTTATCTCCTTAATCACCCTGCCTTCTCCTCTTCTAGTAGAACAAGTAAGGGATGAAGCTACGTTTAAGCCGAGCATTAGGCGATAGTTGTATTCTGTACATCTAAATACAGTGAAAAGAAAGGTTTTCCTCTTCTAACTGCACTCTGTACAACTAAATCTGCCCGAATGGGTGAAAATCCAAGTACAGAGGTATTTTAATTGTACGAAATACATCTAAACGGAGATTCGGCGGCACATTCGAGGATTTAGTTGTACGGATTACAATTAAGCCTTCTTTAAGCATCCCCTTTACACCCTTACCGGGGCGCGGCAAACCTTCAGTAAGCGATTAGTTAAAGTAATTTTCACAAGCTGAAATCTGTTGCTCTATTAGTCTTCCTGTATTCCTGTCTTCCTAACTTCCTGTTCCCCTTATTTCCTTACTCCTGCCACGAATTCATTCCTCTACCACCCGATAGCCGCTCCATCAGAGCGGGGATCTGTCCCTCCGCTGCGGTAGCCGTTACCGTCAATGGAGATAGCATGGGCGTGCCCCATCACCCCGTCATAGCTCTCTGCCTCACGGACAAGATGCCCCGCCTCCGCCAACTCTGCCCGCACAGCTTCCGCTACCCGGTTCTCGATCCGCAGCTCCTGAGTCGGCTCCCCCCAGGTTCTGCCCCAGACGAAACGGGGTTCACTCACCGCAGTCTGCGGGTCCATCCCGTAGTGAAGCATGCGCGTGAGCAGCAGGGTCTGCGTCTGCGGCTGGCCTTCACCACCCTGTGTGCCATAGAGATAAGCCGGCTTCCCGTCCCGGCAGGCCATCGCCGGCATCAGCGTGTGGAAGGTGCGCTTGTGGGGCTCCAGCGTATTGACATGGGTAGGATCAAGCGAGAAGAAGGACCCGCGGTTCTGGAGCAGAATCCCCGTATTCCCAGCCACAACCCCCGAACCGAATTCGAAATACAGACTCTGGATGAACGAGACTGCATTTCCCTCTTCATCCACCACCGCTGCGTAAGCCGTATCCCTTCCAACCGGTTCGCTGCTGAGAGCAAGCGCCTTACGGGGAGAAATCGCCGCCGCGAGTTGTGCCGCATAGGGCTTACTCAGCAGACGGTCCAGCGGAATGCTGCTGAAGGACGGGTCGGTGAGCACCTGGTCGCGGTCACGGAAGCTCAGCTTCAGCGCCTCCACCATCAGATGATAATACTCATAGGAGCCGTGCCTGATCTCCGCAAAATTAGAATGCTCCAGGATATTTAGCGCCATGAGCGCCGTGAAGCCCTGCGAATTCGGCGGAACCTGATAGACGGTATGCCCATGGTACACCGTCTGGAGAGGCTCTTCCCAGCTACCCTGGTGATCCGCGAAATCATCGCGGGTCAGGTACCCGCCGGAAGCCTGCATATAATCACTGATCTCTTCTGCAATACTCCCTTTATAAAAAGCATCCCGGCCTCCCGCCGCAAGCGCCCGCAGCGTCCCGGCCAGCTGCCGCTGCACAAACCGCTCGCCCGCCGCCGGTATCCGGCCGCCGGGAAGATACACCGCCGCCGCTTCGGGCGACAGCGCGGCTCCGGCCAATACGCTGCCGCCATGCTGGTCCGGCGACAGCGGAAAGCCCCCGGCACTGTAGCCGATAGCCGGCTCCAGCACCTCGGCCAGGGTCAGCCGTCCATACTCCCGCTGGACAGCCTCCCAGCTATCCGCCATTCCGGGCACCGTAATGGCGCTGCGCACCCCCCGCCGGGGAATGGCTTCCTCCCCGGCATAGCAGTCCCGGCGGACGGCGTAGCCCGAGCGTCCGCTGCCGTTGTAAGCCCGCACGCGCCCTTCACTGGCGCTGTACCCCAGCCAAAAGGCGTCGCCGCCGAGCCCGGTCATATGCGGATAGACCACTGCCAGCGCCGCGCTGACTGCAACCGCCGCATCATAGGCGTTGCCGCCTTTGGCCAAAACTTGCGCGCCCGCCGCCGAGGCCAGATAATGCGGGCTGACCACCATCGTTTTCGTTCCGGTCACCGGTCCTCTCCTCATGTTCCGCCTCCCTTCCCTGCCGCTTAAGTTAGTGTCATTTAACAGCAGGCCCGGAGCCCCTGTCAACGGTTTCCGCAGGACCGTACATTTGCTGCCGCTTATTTTGTGAGCCATGCACAAATTTCAGGAAGGAGGCCTAGGCGTGGCATTCGTTCTATCCGTCTGTTATATGGAGCTGCCGCAGGCTATGGCCTTAGTACGCCCTCTACGCACACCCCTTATTTCAGGATATATTGCGACAGCACAGCCTGCACTTCATAGATATCGACCGATTTGTTGAAGGTTTTCTTCAGCGGCAGCCCCGCGCCCGAGATATATAGGCACAGCTCCGCATCCAGGTCGAAATGCCCCGCCGTCTCCACAGAGTAATGGGTGATGCTTTTGTAAGGAACAGAGTGGTATTCGGTTTTTTTGCCGGTCATCCCCTGCTTGTCTACAAGAATCAGCCGCTTGTCTGTAAAAATAAACATGTCCCGGACCAGCTTATAGGCGCGCTCAATCTTTTCATTCGGAGCCAGAATCCGTCCGTATTCCCGCTGCACCTCCCCCAGCTCCACCTGAGTTGCATTGCCGAGCAATCCGTTAAAAATCGCCATAGCTCTCCTCTTTTCCCGTAGCCGTTATAAGGGCAACGCCCCTTCACCACACTCCATACTACTTGCAGTGCCATGTATTTATGTCTCTGCGGGAACAATTCTCCCTTGCTTATTTCGGGATTTTTGGTTACACTAGCTTTAAATTTATCAAAAAGGAGGTGTAGGAGAATGGATCACAATCGGACCAACAGTGTTAGCAGCCGGCTGATTAATATTATGGCGGGCATCGTTCATGTAAAATCGGACAACGGGAGAAGTCTGTCCATTTACAAGAACTTAATAACACTACAACATTGTGAAATGCCTTTCTCGCCTACACTTCAACGGATGTCTTAACCCGAAGAATTCTCAGGCCGCAGGGAAATTTCCCTGCGGCCTTTTTATGTGCTTTTAACCGGATATTTCGGATAAATTGAAGTGGCAGAGCAAAGAGCATTCTAATAAAAGGAGCCTAACGATGATTATCTCATGTCAAAATATCCAAAAATACCACGGTGCCCAGCTCGTCCTGAGCGATGTCACTTTCGATATCCGCCAAGGCGAAAAAATCGGCCTGATCGGCCGCAACGGCTGCGGCAAAACCACCCTCTTCCACCTGCTGGGCGGGGAGGAACGCCCAGATCAAGGGCAGCTCTCCATCCGCCGGGGCAGCGTCATCGGTCTGCTTGCCCAGATTCAAGAGGTGAACGAGAGCGACACAGTCTACGCCGTACTTCAGCGCAGCTTCGCGGAGCAGCTTGGCTGGCAGCGCCGCCTGCGGGAGCTGGAGCAGGAGATGTCATCCTCCGGCGCGGGCGACAACGAGCAAGCCTGGAACCGGCTGCTTAAGGAATACGGCACCCTCCAGGAGAAGTTCGAGGCCGCAGGCGGCTATGAGCTGGAAGCCTCGATCCAGCGTGTAGCCTCAGGACTGGGGATTGGAACGGAGCAATATGACCGCAGCTTCTCTTCCCTCTCCGGCGGAGAGAAGACCAAGGTAGGGTTGGCCGAGCTGCTGCTGCGCCGTCCCGACATCCTGCTGCTCGATGAGCCGACCAACCATCTGGACATGGAGGCTATCGAGTGGCTGGAGCAGTTCCTCCAGAGCTATGACGGCACGGTGCTCGCTATCTCCCATGACCGTTACTTCCTGGATGCCGTGGTGAAGAAGGTCATCGAGCTTGAAGACGGGGAGGCTTTCACCTTCCATACGAACTACAGCGGTTATCAGGTGGAGAAGGAAGCCAGGCTCCTTCAGCAATTCGCTGACTACCAGGAGCAGCAGAAGAAGATCAAGCAGATGCAGGAGAGTATCAAAAGGCTGATTGAATGGGGCAACCGCTCCAATCCGCCGAACCCTTCCTTCCACCGCCGTGCGGCGTCCATGCAAAAGGCGCTGGACCGGATGGTCAAGGTCAAACGCCCGATCCTGGAGCGGAAGTCGATGGATCTGCAGCTCCAGCAGGATGACCGGACCGGCAACCAGGTGGTTATCCTGGACCGCATCAGCAAGTCTTACGGGGAGCGCAGGCTGTTCTCGGCCGCCAGCGATATTCTGAGATACGGCGAGACCACGGCACTGATCGGCGGCAACGGAGCAGGCAAAAGCACCCTGCTGAAGATCATCCTCGGCCAGGAGACACCGGATAGCGGGAGCTATACGCTTGCTTCCCGGGCTGTCGTCGGTTATCTGGCCCAGGAAGCTGTACCGGAGGAGGGCGGCCACTCCGTGTTGCGTTATTTCCGCGAGGAGGCCGGACTTGAAGAAGGCGAAGCCCGCGGCCAGCTGGCCCGCTTCCTTTTCTACGGCAGCGATGTCTTCAAGAGCATCACCAACCTCTCAGGAGGAGAATGGACCCGGCTGCGCTTCGCGATCCTGATGCACAAGAGGCCGAACCTGCTGATTCTGGATGAGCCGACCAACCATCTGGATATCGATTCCCGCGAGGCGCTGGAGGAGGCGCTGGAGGAGTTCCCCGGCACCGTGCTGGCGGTATCCCATGACCGTTATTTCATCAACCGCTGCTTCGGCAAGCTCTGGCATATTGACGGCGGACGCTTCTCCTCCTTCCCGGGCAACTACGAATACTATAAGGAAAAGCAGGCCGAAGCCGCCCAGCGGCAAGAGGCCACGCAGCCGGAATCTTCCGGGGGCAGCACCGGCAAGCCCCGCTCTGTAAGCGGGCGGGCAGAAGCATCCCCATCCGGCCCTGCCAGTCCGAACCGCAAGCCGCGTCCGGCGGCTTCGTGGGAGCAGGACATTGCCGCAGCGGAAGCACAGCTTGCTCTTATCGATGCCGAAATGCTGAACCCGCAGCTGTCGAGCAATGCAGAGAAGCTGGCCGGGCTGCAAGGAATGAGAGATGCTGCGCAGCAGAAGCTCGATGAGCTGTATAGCGGCTGGTTAAGCGAAGCGGACTGATCTGCACTGCTCTCCCGTCCTCGCCCAACTGGAATCGGCTTTGCTTCACAATCAATGAATATACACTTACAAATCTAAGGTAGAGGTGACCGTAATGACATTAACCCCGGAAATTGCAAAATATTGGGAGGGTTATCTGGTAAAGCACCCGGAAGCGGCAGACAAATTCGACAGCGCCTGGGCGTTCGGCGACAATCCCCGGCTGGCAGATGAGCTGCTGGATCTGGTTCTGAGCGGAATCAAGACCGGGACCGCGCAGAATTATGAGCTGATTAAGGCTCAGGGGCTGAGCATGCCTTTTACAGGCGGGTTATCCGTCCTGCTGGATAGCACAGGGCAGCCGCGCGCGATCATTGAGACGACGAAGGTGGAGGTTGTTCCGTTCGCTGAGGTAACCGCTGAATTCGCCTACTCCGAAGGGGAGGATGACCGCAGCCTTGAATCCTGGCGCTACGAGCATGAGGTGTTCTTCACCAGGGAGCTGGAGCGTGAGGGTAAGCCCTTCGACCCGGAGATGAGGGTGGTCTGCGAGAGCTTCCAGCTGGTGCATATCAACAACGAATCGTAAATCAATCCGTATAAAAAGGCTGCTTCTTCACTTCGAAGAGGCAGCCTTCATTGTATATGTGCAGTTAGTAGTAGCGGGACTTAACTATGGCTGCGGACGGGTCTTAGAATTTCCAGATGCCCATCATCCAGCCGATCAACGAGATCCATAAGGGAATACTGATCAGGACACCCCATACCAGGCCCGTGGCGATATTGCCCTCTGTAGGCCGGGTCATCCCCTCCTGCGCAAGCGGGAGTCTTAGCTCTTCTTGTTCCATGCGATCCCCTCCTAAAATTCTTATCGTCAAAGCAGAGGAAAAAATGTAGACCGCCAGGCCCAAAAAGAGATGTTTTCGATAATTTTTTTAGATATAAAGGCTCAGCGGATCATCATTGTAAAGGCTTACATAAATTATATTAACCAAAAAATGTATTCATAAAACTTATATACACTCTTGGTTATCTATAATATGCAGTGCTTTAGTCCAATATTACTTCTTTTTCGGGATGATGTAAATATTGGAATAGGGTGTGCAGCTGCTCGGCCGTGTTGCGTTCTTCAGACAATTCGGGCAAGGCATCCTCGGCAAAAAATCCCGCACCGCTCGTCTCCACGCCACCTGCCGCTTCCCCGCCGGTAATTCTGCACAGGATGAACATTTTATAGGTATGGTACGGCTCCGGCGGATGATGATGGAACTTCTTATCCAGCACGGCAAGCAGACGGACCGCTTCCGCCTGGTAGCCGGATTCCTCGGCAATTTCCTTGACAGCTACCTCGCTTGGTGACAGGCCGATATCTGCCCAACCTCCGGGCAATGCCCATTTTCCGTCGAGCTTCTCGTGTACGAGCAGAATTTTATCATCCTGAAAAATAACTCCCCGGATATCCACCTTAGGTGTGCTATACCCGTCTTCGCCCGCGAAGGAGAGCCGGATACGCTCCTTGCTCTCATACGTATAATTCGCCAAAATATCCACGCTCAGCTCGCGCAGTGCCTGATAACGTTCAATATCATATACATCCTTGGCATACGCCAGCCCTGTCTGGGCAATCCCTTGAATTTCTTTGGCCCAGGTTAACCATTTTGGTTCCATAAGCACACCGCCTTCACTCGGATTTAGTTACGCTCTTCCTTCAAGGTGCTCTACTCGCACAGCATCAGATGACGGGAGAACGCACCTTTTCGTGCCACACAACGGTCTACAATCGTAAAACCGGCCGCAGCAATCATCTCATCCACCGCCTCAATCGCCACAATGACCACTCTGTCCGCAATCCGCCGCGTATGGCTCAGAATCGCAAACTGCTCTTCGGGGGTAATCCGTGAATACAGATTATAAGGCATATCCACGATGGCCGCATCATAATGCTCCTGGGTGTCTGCAATATCTCCGAGCGTAACAACACTCTCGAAGCCGAAATGGGCGATGTTCGTCCGCGCACCTGCCGCTATGAGCGGATTAATATCACGGCCGACGACATCGATTCCCATCGACAGAGCTTCCACCATTACTGTGCCAATTCCGCAGCAGGGATCGATCAGCTTCACACCGGGTATTCGCGGAACTGCCATATTGACCGCTGCCCGGGCTACCCGTGTGCTGAGCGCTATGGAGTAGCTGCGGGGCTTGTGCATCTGCCTGAACCAGGTTGCATTGTTCTTATGATAAGGGCCGAAGTACCAGCGTCCGCCGAGCGTTACAATCCCGTACACGAGCTCCGGATGGTTCACATCCGCCTCTCCCTCAATCCGCAGGCCGATTTCCCGCTCAATCACTCTGCGCTCACCGTATTCAATTTTATCCTCAGGAGCCAGATCATTAGTCTTCACAAAAATAACCTTGAAGCTCCGCCCCACCAGTTCTACCTGCTCTGTCTGTTTGTAGATCTCCGGGAGCGTGTCCCCTTCGTACATCACATCTATCCGTTCTTTGATAAAAGGACTGCGGCTGACATCCACCTCTACCCCGCTTGCGAATATAGCCGGAGGGATCTTCCGGCCGAACAGGCAGCGCAGCTCCATTCCGCATAATGAGGTCTCATCCGGTGAATGGGCATACGTATAAATATATATCGGTTCAACACTTGCAGGTATGTTCGTTGACACTACAATTTCGCTCCTGTCGCTTCCGCCGTGCCCGGCGGTTCCTTTGCTTAAACTAAGTAAGTCTATCACGGTTACTGCCAGTAATCAACAGCCTGCAAGGAACTGTCTCCTAAGCTACGCAGTTCCAGTCACCCTCTGCTCTAGCGATGGACAATCCTTTTTTGATCCCTCGGGATATCTCCAGTATAATGAATGCATTACACTGCCGACCTGAGCCGCAGAGACCCTCCGTTATGCATGTTGCCGCATAATACGGGTAGCTGTGGTATTAAGCAGCGAATTCCAAGGAGGTACATACCTACAATGTCATACGAAACTTACTTTCAGGCTGAGCGTGAAGCCCAGCTTGGCGAACTCAAGCAATGGCTGGCGATCCCCAGCATTTCAGCCCTGTCCAGCCACAAAGAAGATATTAATACCGCAGCCGGCTGGCTGGTAGAGACCCTGAAGCGTGCGGGTCTTGAGAATATCGAGCTGCACCCTACCGCCGGTCATCCGGTGATCTATGCAGATTACCTTCATGCCCCCGGCAAGCCGACCATTCTGGTCTACGGCCATTATGATGTACAGCCGGTTGATCCGCTGAACCTGTGGACTACGCCTCCGTTTGAACCGGAGATCCGTGACGGCAAGCTCTATGCCCGCGGCGCTACAGACGACAAAGGCCAGGTATTCATGCATATCAAAGCCATCGAGGCTATTCTCAAGCAAGAGGGCACTCTGCCGGTCAACATTAAGCTCTGCATCGAAGGGGAAGAAGAGATTGGCAGCGTCAACCTGCCGCCATTCCTGGAAGCTAACCAGGACAAGCTTGCGGCAGATGCTGTTCTTGTCTCGGATACCTCCCTGCTGGAGCGCGGACGCCCTGCCATCTGCACCGGGCTCCGTGGTCTCTGCTCGATGGAGGTTACAGTGAACACTGCCTTGACTGACCTGCACTCCGGCTCCTACGGCGGCGGCGTTCCCAATGCGCTGCATGCGCTGGTCTCGCTGCTCAGCACCCTTCATGATGACAAGGGCCGCGTATCTGTAGAAGGCTTCTACGAAGGCGTGCCTGCCCTGTCCCCGCTGCTGCGCGAAGAATTCGCCAAGCAAGGCGTAGATGAAGACAAGATCCGGGCCGCCCTCGGCCTGGAGCAATTGTACGGCGAAGAAGGCTACACCTTCGTGGAACGGGTCGGCGCGCGTCCAACACTGGAGCTGAACGGTGTATACGGCGGCTTCCAAGGCGAAGGCAGCAAGACGGTAATCCCGAAGGAAGCCCATGCCAAAATTACCTGCCGCCTGGTCGGCGACCAGGACCCGCAGCACATCCTGGATGCCGTTGAAGCCCATCTGAAGGCTAATATTCAAAAGGGTGCCAAAGTTCAGGTGAAGCAGATGGAGAAGGCACGCGCCTTCAACATCGATCCGTCGCACCCGATCCTCCAGACCGCTGCTGATGCTTACGGCAAGGTCTACGGCACCCGCGCCCTCTTCACCAAAGATGGCGGCTCCATCCCGATCATGGAGAGCTTCGCCCGCATCCTGAAGGCACCGGTCGTCCTGATGGGCTTCGGACTCGATGACGAGAACCTGCATGCACCGGACGAGCACTTCAACCTGGAGAACTTCGACAAAGGCCTGCTGACCCTTGTAGAGTTCCTGAAGACCGTCTAACGTCCAAGACAGTCTTACCTGTCATTTCATAAAGCCAGGCCCCCGGAGGATCAGGGGGCCTGGCTTCTTTTTGTTTATTTTTGCACGTGCGATACACAACAAAAAAACCCTTGCGGACAAGGATTTCGGAAGTTAATTATGGAGCGGGTGATGGGAATCGAACCCACGCTATCAGCTTGGAAGGCTGAAGTTCTACCATTGAACTACACCCGCAACTCAAATTGAGTACAAGAAACATTGTAGCATCACTACGAATAAATTGCAACCCTATTAAATTCACATACCGGAGATTACGACGGCATTTCCAGCAGAGGCCTGAGGAAGGACTGCTCGAATTCAGCCGCCTTCACCGGCTTGCTGAACAGATACCCCTGGGCCTCATGGCAATGCTGCTGGCGCAGAAAGTGCAGCTGCTCCTTGTTCTCCACGCCTTCGGCGGTAACCTTGAGCTTCAAATGGTGGGCCATCGAGGTAATCGTAGAGACAATCGCGGCATTGTTGCTGTCCTCCATGACATCCGATACGAAGGAACGGTCGATCTTCAAGCGGTCAATCGGCATATTCTTCAGATAATGCAGCGAGCTGTAGCCTGTGCCGAAATCATCGATGCTGATGCATACGCCAAGTCTTTTGAGACGGTTCAATTGGTCGAAGGCGGTCTCCTTGTCCAGGGTCATGCTCTCGGTAATTTCCAAATCCACGTAGCAGGGATCTAGACCGATATCCTTCAGGATAGCATCAATTTTGCCCGCCAGATTGGGCTGCAAGAACTGGCGCATCGAGAGGTTAATGGACACGCAAATCGGATGATAGCCAGCATCCTGCCACATTTTATTCTGCATACAGGCCGTCTTAAGCACCCATTCCCCAATGGGAACAATTAGCCCGCTCTCTTCAGCGATAGGAATGAAATCTACTGGAGAGACCAAGCCGCGTTTGGGATGGTTCCAGCGCAGCAGCGCCTCCATACCGACAATCTCTTCTGTCTCAAGCAGTACCTGGGGCTGATAGACCAGATAGAACTCCCCCCGCTCCAGCGCCCGGCGCAGATCGTTCTCCAGCTTGAGGCGTTCCTTCGCCTTCATCTGCATAGCCGGAATATAGCGGCGGATCTCCACCCCCTGCTCCTTGGCATTGTGCACCGCTGTGTCCGCATTTTGTATCAACTGCTCAGCCGTATCTCCGTCCCCGGGATAGATGCTTACCCCCAGACTAAGCGAGATATGGTATTCACCCGACTCCAGGCCTACCGGTGTCTCGAACAGGCGCAGCAGCTCACCCGCGCGGACCAGACAGTTCTCCAGCCCCGTCCGCTCCGTCATCAGAAAAGCAAACTCGTCCGCCCCCATACTAAAGAGCTCTTCATTGACTCTAACCTCGTCCCCGATCCGCCGGGCGACCAGCTGCAGCAGCAGATCTCCTGCATAATGACCAAGGGAGTCATTGATATTCTTGAAATGGTTGATGTTCATAATGACCAGCCCGGAGAAGCCGCGGCTTTTGTCCTGCTCACTCTGGAGCACCACCTCTTCCATGCGCTGCATCAGGCGGCGTCTGTTCGGAAGACCTGTCAGCTCATCGTGGTACGCCAGATAATTAATCCGCGCTTCCGCCTGCTGGTTCTCCTGGAACGGCTCCTCAATCGTCAATCTGTAGACTCCCGTCAGCAGAAGATAATACGCCGCTGCGCTGCTGAGCATCCCGAAGAGATAATCCAATTCTCCGACACTGAACAGATTCATGAAGAAGACCTGAGCCAGTGAGAAGAATACAAGGGAACGGATAATAATCAGCAGAGAAGCCGACTTCTCGCTTTTGCCAGGATAGATGATAATCGCAGCGCCAAGCAAATAGACGAACAGTATCGCCATATTCATCAGATCTCTTGCCGTTTCTGCCCATGGTTCGTCCGCCAGCCCGGGGACAATCAGGTTGCCGAGACCAAGTACCGCCAAAGACAGCAGAATCACCACAAATGCATTCCTGAATACCTTCCCCTTGCTGCCGGTTCCAACCAGCTGGTCTTCTCTGCTAAAAATAAGCATAATTCCCAGTGCACTGGCCAAGCGGGAGAACGTCAGGAGCCATAAGGACTGCCCCTGGCTGATATAAGGGGTGATTCCGGGAATACCTACAAACCCGAGTACATGCAGGAAGTCAAAAATACTCACCCCCAGGAACAATGCAGAGGTGTACAGCCTGGCCTTGGATAAACTATTGGCGAACAGCAGCCAGCCCTGGGCGAAAATCGCAAAACCGAATGCGATAGTACAGCAGCCCAAAATAAGGTAAAACGCCATCAGCAAATCCTTGTCCTCTATTTGTCCCAGCGGTGTACGAAAAATCTGGATCAGAAGGAATAGCGCAGCCCCCAGAATAGCCGCATGAATCGTCTTTCTCTCTTCTTGTCTCATAAGTCCCTCGCGTCTAAAAATAATATCTATAAAGTCAGATGGATGTGTATGATGTCCTATGTATAAATATCGGCCAGACGGCTCTGTAAAGTTACATTGATCATCTAGAATATTGCAAGGAAGCAGTTCCGGCAGAAAAAAAGCACCTGCCTACAAATAGAGGCCAGTGCTTTCTCCTTCCAGACGGTTATTTGTCCCCGAAATTGACTTCAGGTGTTGTTAGTGTGTCATAGAAGTCAACCGCCTTATCTTTATCGGCCGAAGATCGCAGCGCCATTGCCGAGCGGGGATGCTCATCCAGCGTTCCTGTAATCATATACGGAATGATGTAGCCCCACTCTTCCTTCTCCCGCAGAGGGATCATCAGGTTCTCAACGATATCCAGCACAGGACGGAGCGTATAATTCGTGTTCTTCAGATGGGTAACCAGCAGCTCTGTAGGACAGTTGCCTGCAGCGCGGCCCATTCCATAGCAGGAAGCATCCAGAAGCTCTACCCCCTTCTCGGCTGCAATCAGCGTATTGGAGAAGGCCAGCTGAAGATTGTTGTGGGTATGCACACCGAGCCGCTTCTCCGGCAGATGTGTCTTGAACTTCTCTACCAGGTAATGAAAGTCATTATGATCCAGGCTGCCGTAAGAATCCACGATATAGACTACATCAACTACACTCTCACGAATCTGCTCGAAGGCTTCCAGCAGCTCATTCTCCATCACGTTGGACAGGGCCATAATATTAATGGTCGTCTCATAGCCCAGGTCATGGAACGTCTGCACCAGTTGAAGGGCCTTGTCCACATCCTTGCTGTAACAAGCCACACGGATCAGATCGAGCATGCTCTCACTGCGGGGCAGAATATCATTCTCGTCCACACGCCCGATATCGACCAGAGCCGACAGCTTCGTATGCCCCTTTTGCGGAATTACCTTGCGCAGGAAGTCATCATTCAAAAAGCGCCAAGGACCTGCACCCTCTGCCCCTTTGAGCAGCTTCGGCGAGTTTTTATATCCGATTTCCATATAATCAACACCGGCTTCATTCAGTCCGGCATATAATTTCTGAACAAATTCAATACTGAAATCCCAGTTATTCACCAATCCCCCATCACGGATGGTGCAATCGACAATTTTACTATGATTAGTCTTCACAATCTGTTCTCCCTTCGGGGTATCTATTAAGTACTATGCTTATATTATCGTTCAATCATACTTTAATGAAGAAGATATTGTAAAGAAAATTTCAGCAATCTTCATATCGATTTTCGCAAACAGAAACAATGACATTAATCACAGAAAAAATGGGAGTAAAATGCTACATTACAAGAAATCATTGAGATTGATTATCAGTCTCTTTCGGAGGGATAACAATGGCTCTAACATCCTGCTCCTTGCTGCGTCTGCAACCAGGCACTACCGGCTCCATTCAAAGAATTGAAGGCATGAATCCTATCTTGCGCCGCCGTCTGGCCGATCTGGGAGTATCTGAGGGTGTAATGATCCGTCTCAAGGGCAAAGGGCCTTTCATGGGTCCGATTACGCTTGAATGCAACGGTCAGTTATTTGCTATCCGGCGTAAGGAAGCATCTATGATAGAGGTGAAGGTGTCATGAGCTCTATCGCACTTGTGGGGAACCCCAACACAGGGAAAACCTCGCTGTTTAATACCCTGACTTCTTCCTACGAATACGTAGGCAACTGGGCAGGCGTTACGGTTGAGAAAAAAATCGGCAGTCTGAAGAATGGAGCCGGCAAGCTGATCGATTTGCCCGGAATCTACTCTCTTCACCCCCTCTCCCGCGATGAGGGCGTAGCCGCACAATATCTGATCGAAGAAACCCCTGAAGCACTTATCAATATTGTCGATGCCTCGCAATTGGAACGAAACCTGCTGCTTACCCTGCAACTGCTGGAGTATGGCAAGCCGACGATCCTCGGACTGAATATGACCGATGTCGCCAAGGCACGCGGCATTCAGGTGGATCCCGACATCCTTAAGGAACGGCTTGGTGTTCCCGTGCTGCCGCTGATTGCACGGACAGGCAAGGGAACCAGTCAGGTGCTTAGCGTGCTGGAGCAGCCCTCCCATATCCCGCCTGTTACCTTCCAGTTGAATTATGGCGACATCGCTGAGGAAGCCATAACCTCCATTGTTGCGCAATTGCAGAAGACCTCTGGTCTACCTAATCTCCGCTGGGTTGCTCTGCAGCTGATGGAGCAGAACCCGGTAATCCTTGAGCTGCTCAAGAAGCGGATGGATATTTCCGGATTACTGTTGATCGCAGAAGCCTGTCAGACCCGGCTGCAGCAGGATAAGCTCGCCCTGACGCTTCCACAGTGGATTCGTTCTGTCCGCATGGACTACATCCGGATGGTATGCGCTGACGCTATAGACTCTACCCTGCAAAAACCGCATAATCTGACCGAACGTCTGGATTCCATCCTTACCCACCGTTTTCTGGGACTTCCCCTGTTCATCGTCTTTATGTATGCCATGTTCAAAACTACCTTTGACTGGATTGGCGGGCCGTTGTCCGATCTCTTGGATGGCTTTATCGGCGGTCAGTTCAGCGATTGGACAAATTCGCTGCTGGGGGCCATCGGGGCTTCTGAATTCACGCACGCGCTAATCGTTGATGGCCTCATCGGCGGTGTAGGCGGCGTGCTCGTATTTGTTCCACAGATCTTCATCCTGTTCCTGATGATCTCCTTCCTGGAGGATTCCGGGTATATGGCCCGTGTCTGCCTGCTGATGGACAGCACGATGGAACGGATGGGACTGAACGGCAAGGCCTTCATTCCGTTCATTATCGGCTTCGGCTGCAACGTACCGGCGATTATGGCAGCCCGGAGCATTGAACAGCCCAAGGACCGGCTGCTGACAACACTGCTAATGCCGCTGATGTCCTGTTCTGCCCGGCTTCCGGTATATCTGCTGTTCGCAGCGGTCTTCTTCCCTGCCCAGCAAGCCACAGCTGTACTCTCTATGTATGTATTGGGTGTTGTATTTGCACTGATTCTGTGTAAGTTCTTCTCCAAGTACCTGTTCAAAAATGAGACGTCTATCTTCATTATTGAACTGCCTCCTTACCGGATGCCGCAGTTCAAGACACTGAGCCGCAGCACCTGGGAAAAGGGCAAAGGCTTCCTGCGCAAAGCAGGGACCATCATCCTGGCCGGCTCGGTTCTGATCTGGCTGATGTCCTATGCCGGTCCTGGCGGTCTCAATGTGGACATGGATCACTCCTTCCTGGCCAAATTCGGCGGCTTCATCGCCCCGCTGCTGCATCCGCTCGGCTTCGGAACATGGCAGGCCGGCTCTACCCTGGTGCCCGGCTTCCTCGCGAAAGAGGTTGTGGTCTCCACCATGAACATCATCTACCATGCCCCGGATGCAGCAGGACTGGAAGGGCAAATTGCTTCAGTCTTTACACCGCTTAGCTCGATCAGCTTCATGGCCTTTATCCTGCTCTACATTCCTTGCCTGGCCACTGTCGGCGTTATCAAGAAGGAGACTGCATCCTGGAAATGGACATTCTTCTCCATGGGTTACTCTCTGGTATTAGCTTATGCGGTGTCACTGGTGATCTATCAAGGAGGACGTTTGCTTGGATGGTCGTAGCCCCGTAGCAAGTCCAAGTTATTTTGAGAGGAAGCGATGACAGCAATGATCGTTAATATTGTGATCGTGACGTTAATATTCGGATATTCCGGCTGGATGATCTACCGCCATGTGCAGAAGGGCAAGCAGGGGGCCTGTGCGGGCTGTGACAAGGGCAAGACCTGTCCTGCAGCAGCGATGGATTCCCCTCTGTCCTGTGGCAGTGCTACACTGGGCAGCAAGCGCTAGGATGCAGTTCTACCTGATACAGATTGGTATTCTTTCGTTTAGAAACCTTGGCATGCGGGTATGTTAGTTATAAGCTTTTAACAACCAGACTAGTGCCAAGGAGGAATAACCATGAACACCAAGAAGACTCTGTTTACAACGGTAGCCTTGGGAGCCGCCTACTTGCTGAAGAATAAGAATACACGGGATAAGATTATGAATGGCGTCCAATCCCTGACTGCCCAGATGAAGGCCCGTAAATAGGCTGTCATTCCGCAGTTATGAGAAGCAGGATTCCAAATGCACAAAGAGCCGCAGGTCTCAGGAAACTGAGATTCTGCGGCTCTTTGTCTGTCAGGACGATTCGGGTTAGGCTTCAGGGGAGCGGTAATCCGGTTCAGCCGCAGCGCTCAGCAGATATTCCAGCAAGGTGCGGACCATTACGCCCGTGGCCCCCTTAGGATTCATTCCACGTTCCGCTGACAGAAAAGCAGTCCCTGCAATATCGAGATGCACCCACGGCAGTCCTTCGGCGAATTCTCCAATGAACAGCCCCGCCGTGCTGGCAGCTCCATACCGCCCGGCAGCATTGCGGAGATCCGCAACCTCGCTTGTCAGCATTTCCCGGAATTCAGGATAGACGGGCAACGGCCAGATCTGCTCCCCCGACAGCCTTGAGGCTGCCAAAAGTTCTTCCAGGAATGCTTGATCATTCGTTACTGCCCCTGTAGCCACATCTCCCAGTATCGACACCACAGCTCCTGTCAGCGTGGCTACGTCAATGATCCGCTGCACCCCCCACTCCCGGGCATAGGTAAGCGCATCTCCCAGAATGATCCGGCCCTCCGCATCGGTATTGATAATTTCAATTGTTCTTCCACTGAGAGTAGTAATGATATCACCCGGTTTAAAAGCATTCGCTGCAGGCATATTCTCTGCCGCCGGAATCAGCATGACCACATTGATCTTGGGACGCAAATGCCCCAGCGCATCCATGACCGCCAGAACGGCTGCGGCACCGGCCATATCGCTGTGCATGCTCTCCATGCCCGGTGCCCGCTTCAGAGAGATGCCTCCGGTATCGAAAGTAATTCCTTTGCCGACTATACCTACTGCGTTCTCCCATTGGTTCGTTCCCTGATAGCGGATAACAATCATGCGGGGAGCATTCACACTGCCGCTGCCGACCGCAAGCAATCCGCCCATTCCCTTAAGCTCCAGCTCCCGTTCATCCAACACTTCAGCGGGAAGACCGTGCCGTTCAGCGATTTCTATAGCGGCCATCGCAAGCCCCGACGGAGTCAGCAGATTCCCCGGACGGTTGGTCAAATCACGGGCAAGGTTGGCAGCCTCCCCGAAAGCCTTCCCCCGCTTGATCCCTTGTCTCCAGGCTTCCCCTTCTGCTGCTTCGCTCTTGCCTTGCATACGCAGAAGTACCGTCTCAATACCTGCGTAGGCTGCCTGTTCCAGTTTATATTGTCTTCTGCGGAACGACCCCAGGACCAGCCCTTCCGCGATGGCCTGGCCGGCCTGCTCTGCCTTCAGATCCCCAGCACGCCCGCCTAGTGCCGACGGTACCTGCACAACGAGCGCAGCAGCCTTCAGCCTGTAAGCCGCCTTGGCAGTCTGTGCCATCAGCTGCCGCAGCTCGTGCATACCCATCTGGCCTTTTCCGCTTCCGGCCAGAATGACCACAGGCTGCTCGGGTTGCTCCATTACGGGCATGATATACAGTTGCCCCTGTTTGCCGCTGAACAGCCCCGCTGCGGACAATAGGCGGACTCGCGCGGCCCAGCCCGCCGGAAGTCCTTCTCCCTGTGCCTGTGCCTCTGAGATCATTAGACATACAGCCTCTCCTCGGGCCATGGCTTGACTGGCATCACTGCTCCATTCAATAATCAAAATTCATCCCTCCGACAGACGCAGATAAGGCTGATCTCCCGCACTTGTTCGTGCATTGCAGGAATCAGCCCTTACATATTGATTATAACCCGTATGCACTCCACCGAGAACAACGGGCTTAAAATAAGCATTAATGAGTAAGCGGAAGTGAAATGACGAATCGGGTTCCTTCATTCAGCCGGCTGCTGACCGAGATGCAGCCGCCATGATTCTTGATGATCCGGTCACTGACGGAGAGTCCAAGTCCCGTCCCATTCTCCTTCGTGGTGAAGAACGGATTGAACAGTCTGTCAAGCGTGCAGATATCCATTCCCTTGCCGTTGTCAGAGATGAAGATGCGCACCTCTGTTCCTTCTTTACGTGCGCCTACCTCAATTCGCCCTACAGAATCATCCACCCGCTCCGAGATTGCTTCCATCGCATTTCTGATCATATTCAGCACAACCTGCTTCATTTGCTTAATATCCCCTGAGATGGCCAGGTCCTCCTGGAGCACCTGCAAGTTGATCTGGCAGCCCTTCATCAGCGCCTCGCTCTCTGTCAGCAGGACTACTTCCTTCAGTAATGCAGAGACAGGAATCATGCTGATCTGCGGCACAGAAGGCTTAGAGGAAGTCAGAAATTCATGAATAATGTCATTGGCACGGTCAATCTCCGCTAATATAATCTTCGCATATTCTTCTTTGCCGAGCAGATGCAGATGGGGATGAAGCAATTGGATGAACCCCCGGATAGCCGTCAGGGGATTGCGGATCTCATGGGCGATGGATGCCGATAACCGGCCCAGCATGGCCAGGCTGTCATTCTGGTAAGCTGTCTGTTCAATTAGCTTGTAGTCGGAGATCTCTTTGAATGTGAACAGGTAGCTGCCCTTCATTTCCTCTCCGCTGGACAGGGTTGCGCGCCAGTACCGTCCATATTCATCCACAAATTCATAGCTTGGCTTACCTTTGAGCACCATTTCACGGTAACTCCTGAGCACCTGCTTCTTCTTGAAGCGGCTAAGCTGAATATGGGATAACAGATGATGCAAGGTGCAACCCAGAAGAGAGTGACGGTTAAGCTCCAGAATGCCATACATCTGCTTGTTGACAAAAGTTAGCACACCCTCATCATCAAAAAGCAGAATCCCGCTGTCGATGTGCTCCAGCACATCCTCAAATGTGGTATCCATCGGACCAGATTGAAACGTTCTTGCCGATAATAGCAAGCTTTCCTGATATTGGCTTATCACGATACGAAGTTCCCCCTTTTACTGCAATTGACGAAGACGCTTAAGCGACATCAAATTACTATGTATCTGAGTATATGACGAAGCCGCCAGAACATTCGAAAATCGTATTGTATTATCCAACCGTTTCAACTATATTCCAATCATATCCAAGAGAAGAAGACAACGCAATCAGAGAATCTGTCGAATGACAAAAATATTCCTAAAATGATTCTAAAGACACATTTAAGTAGGAGGGGAATGATTTATTTCCTGCAAATACATTGAAAAGAGCCCCCGCCATATGGCGGGAGCTCACTAATTTATAACATGATGGTGGCAGGAGCTAGACAGATATTCAAGCCTTCTGCTGGAGCCGGAGACGCCGCTGGCTCATGACAGCCAGACGCTTCTTCAGCTCACGTTCCCATTTGGAGTCGCCGATCTGTTTAGCAACTGCCAGCAGGTCCAGCGACATATCGATCTGGCTGCGTATGATCGCGAGCGGGTCCTCGCTCTCCATATTGATGACGTTCTCGAAGATCGCTTCCTCTTCCTCCATCACATAATCCTGGAAATCCACATCCGTGACGCCGTCGCCATGGGCATATTCTGCCAGAATTTCATATTCATTCTCGACTTTGTAATGTACCTCTACCCGGTGGCATACCGGACAAAAAAGCAGGGGAACATTATGGACTTGCGTGCGATAATGCTTTAGGGTCCCCTTCGTTCCAACCATACTCGCTCCACAGCAAAAGCTCATTTTTGTTCACCCTCCTTGAGTGTTGTCGTTGATTTGAATTCCTATTAGTATATTACAAAGCAGCGGGAGAGATTCCTCCCCTTACAAGCTATATATTAACCTTTATGCCCATTTTCAAACGCCTGCCCTTATCTCAAGTGGAAACGGTTTTGCCGTCCTTTTAAAGGACGGTACCGTTCCAGCGAGAACGATAAGGATAATTATAGCGCGAAGCATATACATTCTTATCTTTTTGCAAAAAACCTCCTTGAAGGGAATAATACTTCCCGCAAGGAGGTCCTCTTAGTATATCAAAGATCGCGGCTCATGAGGCCCGGAAGCTTACAGGTTCTTGTCGCCTGGTTTCCAGTTCATAGCGCACAGCCCGCCGGATTGGAGAGCCTGCAGCACACGCAATGTCTCTTCAACACTGCGGCCTACATCATTATGGTTAACAACCTGATACTTCAGTTCACCTTCAGGATCGATGATGAACAGTCCGCGCAGCGCAATGCCTTCTTCTTCAATCAGGACGCCATAATCACTGGCAACCTTCTTCGTGATATCAGAGGCCAGCGGGAAGTTGACCGGACCCAGACCGTTCATATCCTTAGGTGTGCTCAGCCAAGCCTTATGGCTGTGGATCGAGTCCACGCTCACACCGAGAATCTCTGTATCAAGCTCTGCGAAATCAGCAGCAGCATCACTCAAGGCTGTGATTTCAGTTGGACATACGAAGGTGAAATCAAGCGGATAGAAGAAGAATACAAGCCATTTGCCGCGATAGTCGGACAAGCTTACCTTACCGAAATCCTTACCGTCTCCTGTTACTGTCTCCATGAAGAAGTCAGGAGCGGGTTTACCTACCAAACGTTCTGCCATTGCTTAAATCCTCCTTTTGATTATGTAAGAAAAACAGCTACGGACCGTTGCCGGATGCAATATGCTTTTCTTGATTTTATGGGATGGTTACATTCTTACGGGTACAGACCAAATGTTATCATCGTACAAAATCAAAGTCAATATTACATTGATTACTTTTTTATAATAATTATAAATAAGCAACATTTTGTGAAGTTTTTCTCCGTTCTGCGTCAAAAGGGATACATGTGGTAGAACTAGGCTTTGCGGATAGCTGCTACAATCAGGTCACCCATCTCTGTGGTGCTGATCGCCTTGCTCTTATCAACTGCGATATCACTGGTGCGGTGACCGGCATCCAGTACCTCTGCAACTGCGGCTTCAATGGCAGCGGCTGCATTCTCGTAGCCGAAGGTCATGCGGAACATCAGTGCAAGCGACAGGATCGTGGCGATCGGGTTCGCCAGTCCTTGTCCGGCAATATCAGGCGCGGAGCCGTGAACCGGCTCATAGAGGCCATAGCTGCCTTCTCCCAGTGAAGCGGAGGCCAGCATACCAATCGAGCCTGTCAGCATCGCTGCTTCATCGCTCAGGATATCGCCGAACATATTCTCGGTCACGATGACATCGAAGCTCGAAGGACGGCGCAGCAGCTGCATCGCACAGTTATCCACCAGCACATGCTCAACCTCAACCTGCGGATATTCCGGCGCCACTCTGTTCACCACTTCACGCCACAGACGGGAGGTCTCCAGTACATTGGCTTTGTCTACGCTCGCCAGCTTACCCCGGCGCTTCCCGGCAATCTCGAACGCCTGGCGTACAATCCGCTCAACCTCCATGACATTATAGACACAAGTGTCTACCGCTTCTTCTCCATGCTCGCCTTGACGGCGCAGCTTGTCCCCGAAGTAGATCCCGCCTGTCAATTCACGTACGACCATCAGGTCTGTTCCTTCCAGTACCTCCGGCTTCAGCGTCGAAGCATCCTTCAGACAATCGAAGACCACTGCCGGTCGCAGATTGGAGAATAGACCAAGCGCCTTGCGGATACCCAGCAGTCCAGTCTCCGGACGCAGCTCCTTCGGATTGTTATCCCACTTCGGTCCGCCTACGGCTCCAAGCAATACAGCATCGGCGCTGCGGCAGATCGCAAGCGTATCCTCAGGCAGCGGAGTTCCGCGTTCATCAATGGCGATTCCGCCGAACAGGGCGTGCTCCGTTTCAAATGTATACCCGAACAACTCTTCCGTTCTCTTCAATACCTTTTCTGCTTCTGCCACAACTTCAGGTCCGATACCGTCCCCGGCAATTACGGCGATTTTTTTGACCTCGCTCATTCCTGTCACTCCTTAGGTAGTCCTGCTGGTCGCAGACATAGTTCTTCTGTATATTGTTGTATCATAACGAAGGACAAAGGACAAAGATATAGATTCTATCACGTTCATAGATATAGCCTATAAGTGAAGCGGAGCGTGAATTTGCCCTTGTCCCGCCAATTGATTACAATTAATGGGCAGGTGAAATTATCGGATCTCTAATCATATGGAAGAGGAGTGATCTTAAGATGCAATACGCGAAGCTTGGCAAGTCTGGTATGAAGGTAAGCCGCCTCTGTCTGGGAACGATGAACTTCGGTCCCATCACCGACGAGAAGGAAGCCTTCCGCATTATGGATGCAGCGCTGGACGCGGGAGTCCAGTTTTTTGATACTGCCAATGTGTACGGATGGGGTGAGAACTCGGGTCTGACCGAGACCATTATCGGCCGCTGGTTCAAGCAGGGCGGCGGACGCCGTGAGAAGGTTGTCCTGGCGACCAAGGTCTACGGGGCGATGAGCGACAAGCTGGATGGACCCAATGATGAAGGCGGCCTCTCTTCCTACATTATCCGCCGTCATCTAGAGGGCTCCTTGCAGCGTCTGCAGACCGATCACATCGAACTCTACCAGATGCACCATATCGACCGTAACGTGTCCTGGGACGAGCTGTGGGGCGCCTTTGAGCTTGCGGTCAGCCAAGGCAAGATCGGCTACACCGGCTCCAGCAACTTCGCCGGCTGGGATATTGCCGTTGCCCAGCAGGAGGCGAAGGCCCGCGGGTTCCTCGGACTGGTATCCGAGCAACATAAATACAGCCTGACCTGCCGTCTGCCAGAGCTTGAAGTTCTGCCTGCGGCGCAGCATCTGGGCCTAGGCATTATTCCTTGGAGTCCGCTTGACGGAGGACTGCTTGGCCGCAATGCGTTGAAAAAGATTGAGGGCAGCCGCAGCGGCGGCAACGCGGAACGTGTGGAGCAGCACAAGAAGCAGCTTGAGGCCTTTGCGGAACTGAGCCTGGAGCTGGGTGAGCCGCAGGATAATATCGCTCTGGCCTGGCTGCTGGCGAATCCTGCCGTCACAGCTCCAATAATCGGACCGCGTACCCTGGAGCAATTCGAGAGCGCGCTGCGCAGCCTGGAGGTTGTTCTGGACGAATCCGTGCTGAAGCGTCTGGACGAGATTTTCCCCGGACCCGGCGGCGCAGCTCCGAAGGCATATGCATGGTAATCGGGACTAACTGGCTGCAGCCCGCATAATCTCCCGGAAATCATTTCTTCTCTTACAATAAAGAGCTGTTCACCGGCATAATGTTACCGGTGAACAGCTCTTTGTGCTTGATGTCTTTTATTGCGCCGTATCCACTGTTATAGAACCATTGCTGGTGGACAAGGTGACCTCATGGGTGCCTTTGCCAAGTACAGCCGTTCCATGGTCCTCATCGTCGCCGCCCCAGTCCACATCGCCTTTAAGCGATCCGTTACTGGTATCTGCCGTAATCTTGGCATCCGTTACCGCAGGAAGGCCTAAGACAATCTTGCCGTTGCTGGATTTCAGCTCCCATGCACCCGTGATTGCCGAGTTCACTGTTATCTTGCCGTTACTGCTTCTGGCCGACACAGCGCCGTCAATATTCCCGAGCGTAATCGCACCGTTCGAGCTAACCAGATCTGCTCCGCCCTGTACATTCTTTACCGTCAGCGTGCCATTGCTGCTATGAGCCTTCACACCTCCAGAGACATCATGGATATCCATCGTTCCGTTGCTCGTATCCACATTAATGCCTGCGGCCAGTCCCCCGGCTTCGATGGAACCGTCACTGGTCTCTACCTGAGCGGCCAGATTCTGCGGAATGCTGACATTCAGATATGGCGCATTGTTGTTGAAGCCGATCTGGATATTGGAGAGCCAGCCTGAATCTCCCTCAAGCGCCATCACAAGCGTGTCGCCCTCGGTCGTCACTTTCCATTTACGCTCCAGAGCACTTGCCGCTTCATTGTCTGTATTGCCCGGCAGCTCCAGCTTCCCTTCATACGCCAGCGTGTTCCCATCCACACCCTGAAGCTTAACCTTGCCTTGGGGCAGATTAATCCGCACGTTCTTAATATCCTGCTGCACTTCTACCTTCCCGTTCACCGGCACCAGCTTGGTATTGCCGAAGATACTGCTCAGCGATCCTCCAGCCAACACCGTCTGTGCCCCGCTTGCCGCTATAAGCACAATGATCAGCAGAATGGCCCAGCCGCTTACCCGGCTTTTGACATCGGATTTGATGAAGAGCCTAAGCAGCATCTCCAGGCCGAACAGGATAAGCAGGGCCGGCCAGATATAGCCCAGCACATCGTACGTGATTGCACCATACTGAGCCATGACTACAATAACGCCTACTATTATGCACCCTATTGCGGCGGTAAAGCTGCCGATTTTCCATCTCCCCATCCTTCAATTCCCCATTTCACTATACTTTTGAATTATTCTTCAGCATCCTGAATCCATACCCGATCAAGGCAAGCGACAGTAGAATCGCTCCGATATTCATATCGCTCAGAATTTCCCACAAAGCGGGAAATGCAGTGATAAGCAGCAGCAGGATGCCCGCGATAACACACCCTATACCGACCCACACCGGATTCACATCATCATGCGGGTACATCGGGGGCGCAGACATTCCCATCGACCAGGGTGCTCCAAAGCTGTCCGGATGGAACATCATCCGCTCATGCTCGGCAGCCGATACCTTCATCCAAGCCGCCTTTTGCAGCGCATCGAATAATTGATAGAACCAGAGCGCAGCAAGCGCGAACGGAAACACGGCGGGCATTGACGGAATGAATATAATACAGAGCGATGCTCCAATCATATACTCCAGACCCAATTTTTTAAAGCCCAGATACATGTGGCCCAGTCCTGGAACCATAGCCAGGAGAAACGTGAGCCAGCGTCTTTTCTTAATCATATGTTACCCTCCCAAAAGTTTTGTTGAAATAAAATAGATAACCGGCGAAGCCGCTATGGATTTATTTATTGTTACCTTGCGGGCCGAACCAGGAACTGACCGATGTGGACATATGCCCGTTGATTTCAGTAATGCCATAGGCCAAATTCTCAAATACGCCAAGCTGCAGCAGGAGAAACGTCAGACCAACTGCCACACCGTAATGCATCCAGGAGGTTCCCCGGGTCGTGCGCCGTCTGGTCATGGTGGATTTCACGATTCGTTCTCTGCGCCCGTTCTCCAGCTGGCCGATCCTTGCCATAACATCCCCGGTCAAATCAGGGAAGTCATGCGGCAACACGGGCTCCTGCCCGTTAAGATCAAGCCCGGCTTCCATATCGCTCCACATCGCCGCAAGCCCGCGCGCCTCCTCCAGCCATTCCGCGCAGCCGGGGCAGGTCAGGGTATGCAGATAGATGGCCTGCTGGGCCTCTGGTGACAACTGTCCATCTATATAATGCGGCATCCACTCTTTTACTGTTGAACAATTCATCGCCATTCCTCCCCGCTTTTGCGCATCATCTGTCTGGCCCGATAGAGCTGCGATTCAACCGTTTTAACTGAAATCCCTTTTTGTTCAGCAATCTCCTGATACGAGTGTCGCTGAAAATAGTACAGCTGCACAACCGACCGGTACGGTTCCGCCAGACTATTCAGGTTCTCACCCAGCTCACGGGAGGCCTCCTTGCGAAGCACTGCCTGTTCAGGTGTCTGTGAAGTCACCCAGTCATTCTCTGTGTAATCTGCCGTACTCCGGTGCCGCCATTCCCGGTCATTGGCCCGTTTCCAGTCCAGACAGGTGCGGTAAGCAATCCGGTACAGCCAGGTGGAGAAGGAAGACTGTCCTCTGAAGGTGGGAAGAGCTTTATAGGCTTTGATGAAGACTTCCTGAGCCATATCCTTGGCAGACTCGGCTTCTCCTGTAATTTTGATACACACACTATATACCATGCCTTGATAACGGGTCACCAGATTCCCGAAGGTCTGATGCTCACCGCTTAGCACAGCACTGATCCACTCCGTCTCTTCCAAGTCTTTCTTCCCTCCTTCAGCTACATAACGTTAGACGCCTGGCTTTAAGGTTCCACTGCATGGTTTTTTAATTTATTTTAGAATAACAGTATTTCTATTCAAAAATCAGCCTCAAGCGCAAGCTTAGAGGGAGGATAACCCGCATCCTTGTCGAATTATCCTTAAACAGCCTATGACAAGACAACATTCCTTAATGAAGTGGTGGGATAGATATGATTCAGGCCTTGCTGGTAGATGATGAACGGCTTGCTCTTATGAAGCTGAAAAAGATGCTGGAAGAACTGACAACTATAAATGTAATCGCTGCTTATACTGATCCCTCCGAGGCGGTCAATGCAGCTCCGCTGCTACGCCCTGATGTGATTTTTCTCGACATTGATATGCCTGAGATGAATGGCGTCCAGGCTGCGGAGGCCATGCAAAGGCTGTGCCCGCAGGCAAGCATCGTATTTGTGACTGCCCATAACAGCTACGCCATCGAAGCGTTCGAGCTTTATGCGCTTGACTATGTTCTTAAGCCTGTACAGCGGGGCCGTCTGCTGAAGACCATTGAGCGGCTGGAGGAGCGTGTCAGCCAGGCACAGGATGATTCCCGCAAGCCTGCGCAGACGGTCATGATCCGCAGCTTCCAGTCACTAAGATTCGAACGCAGCGGCCAGCCGCTGCCCAATATCCGCTGGCGCACCACCAAGGCACAGGAATTATTCGCTTATTTATTTCATAACCGCAACCGGTTCGTAAGCAAAGATACCTTAACCGATTTGCTGTGGCCCGATTTCAATCTCAAGAAGGCCTCCACTCATCTTTATACAACGATTTATCAGGTTCGGCAATCCCTGAAGCAGGCAGAGATCGATCTGCAGATCAGCAATGCCAGCGGGGGAGAAGGCTACACCCTGGAGACCGGCAGCCTGCTGATAGATAACTACGAATGGGAGAAGGGCATTCTGACTCAAGATGCCATCAATAAGGACAACTATGAGGAGCATCAGCGGTTGTTCGATTTCTATTCGGGCGACTATCTGAACGATTACGATTACCTCTGGGCTGAAGGGGAACGGCAGCGTCTACGGACCATCTGGCTGCATCACGCAATGAATATCGCCGAATTCTATGTCGACAGCGGCCGGATACCGGAAGCAGTTACCGTGTACCAGAGGGTGGTGCAACTCCAGCCTTATTTTGAACAGGGGCATCTCGGGCTGATGAAGGTCTACGACAGCATCGGGGAGCGTTCAGCGGTAGAGGAGCAATATCATATTCTGACGGATTTACTGAAGCGGGAGCTCGGCGTGAAGCCGCCCGCGAGTATTAAGCGCTGGTATGACGAATGGAAGCATCTTAACCTCAGAAGTATGTGATTCTCCATAATAGAAACGGCAATGCCGACCTTTCAGGGGACGGTATTATTTCAGCGACTTTATATTTGTTACAGCAAAGACACCCGCAACCTGCTGCGGGTGTCTTTGTCTATACTGCCATATTAGCTGTTAATGCTTGATAAGGTGTTCTCTCCTACATTTTCTTGCGGGCATTGAATCTTCTGGACAGTATAACTCCCAGAATAATCAAGCCGCCGCCAGTCAGATACAGCGGGAGAGGACTTTCTTCTCCGGTCTGTGGAAGCTTGCCGGGAAGTCCGCTGTTGTTGCCTTTGTCAGTTGGCTCAGTAACCGTGCCCTTAGGCACTTCATCGACGCCAACTTCAATTGTAATCTCTTCCTCATTGCCGTCTTCATCTGTAACGACAATCGTGAATTTATCCTTGCCGGTGTAGCCTGGATCTGGAGTATACGTCCATTTGCCATCCGGTGTAATTGTTACTGTACCATGCGCCGGCTCATCACTGATGCTAGGGATTCCCCCCAGCGGAATCTCACCATCGATAGGCACTTCCTCAATCGTAGTCACCTGTGTAGCTTGCGGCGTTGGAGTGCTAACCGTTCCAGGCTGGGCCGGTGTGGCTGCTGGCGTAACTGCCGGTGTAATTACAGGTGTTGCTGTAACCCCAGGAGTACTTGAAGCATCCGGAGTCACGGTTGGTGCCGGTGTTACCGACGGTGTCGGTGTTGATGTAACAACTACTCCAGGAACACTTGATGTTTCAGGTGTAGGTGTGTAGTATACCGGTGGTGATGTTGGTACCGTTGTCGGTTCTGTTGTTGGCGCCGTTGTCGGTGCTGTCGTTGGCACCGTTGTCGGTTCTGTTGTTGGCGCCGTTGTCGGTGCTGTCGTTGGCGCCGTTGTCGGTTCTGCCGTTGGCGCCGTAGTCGGTGCTGTTGTTGGCGCCGTAGTCGGTGCTGTTGTTGGCGCCGTTGTCGGTGCTGTTGTTGGCGCCGTTGTCGGTGCTGTTGTTGGCGCCGTAGTTGGTGTTGCTGTTGGCGCCGGTGTTGGTGTTGCTGTTGGCGCCGGTGTTGCTGTCGGCACCGGTGTTGGCGTTGCTATCTTCTGGTTTTTCACAGTCACAGTCGTTTCCAGTGTAGAATTAAAAGTTACTGGATAACGAGTAGGATTAAGGCTATAACCGGCTGGTGCAGTAATTTCCTGCAATGTATATGTCCCCGGCCATAGATTATTAAAGTTTATTTCCCCTTTAGAATCGGTAGTGAGTGTGTTAAAGGCAGCTTCAGTTCCTCCAGCTTTGCGATAAAGTGTAAACGTAGCACCACTTAACTTAAGTGAAGATTGGGCAGAATCCTCTTTAACAACCTTCAGGTTTTTTCTACTGCCTGTTCCTACGCCGTCTGCATCTGACAGTGCAACTGGAACATCCTTGCTGGTTTGCTTGGTGAACGTTGTAGAATTTTCTCCGCTTATTTTCACACTATTGGAAACTGTATCCCCATCGTTGGCCACAATCAGTGACTCATACTCCAAAATATAAGGTTTCTCTATAGGAGCCTTGAAACTGAGTACAAACTGTTGTTTACCAAGATCAGGGTCAGTAGTGATGACCAGATCATAATCCGTTCCCTTAGTTAGCGGCGTAGCCACCTTATTAACAGTACCTCCTGAATTAACTGTAGTACCATACAGTTTGAACGAGTCTGGAAGAAGGATTTGATTGTTACTTGGATCATCTACTATTTTAGCTGACTCAATGTATGACTGATTGTGGTTAATATTCACAGTCCATTTAATGTTCAAATTATTCTGTGTTCCCGACTTTGTAACATATTCGCCGGCTTTGGGAATCGTCACTGAAGCCTTGAGGTCTTTGGACTCCGGTTTTGTACCACTATACAGGTTAGCAGTGTTGTTCAACGTTGATGTATTAGTCAATTGGCCTTTAAGACTTGTTTTAAAAGTAATAACATAACCCGTTGTAATTGTTTTTGTGAAATCTATTTGCAGCAGTTTACTCACTTCATTATAGCTAACATTATAATCTGTACCCGGAGCAAGCTTAATTGATCCTTTGGAGTAACCACCATCTCCATTGACATTCATAGTGTGAATTTCTACAGAAGAAGGCACGAATTTTTGATTATCCAGAAGTACGTCTGTTACTTTAGCATTTACTAGTGTATGCCGGTTAAAATTCACACCAACTGTCCAAGTGATCTCCTTTTCTTTTGCATTGTAGCTTCCACTCTTATAACCGTTGGCTTTCTCTGCAGAAACAAGATCAAAGTTTGCAGTTACAGTTTTTGTTTTAAGTTCCGTGGAGTTAGGATTATTCCATTCTACCGTCGCTTGATTTACGAAATCAGCATCCTTTGTAAGCCAATCATAATTCAGCCATTTATTATCAAAATAAGTATCATAACTTATCGTATAAGGTCCACTAATTGGTGAACTAAATACAACATTAAAACCTGTAGTATTGACTAGATTCTCAATAGTATAACCTGTGGTAATCGTTGATGTACCTTGTTTAACAACAATAGTTTCGGGAATAATCTCCAGACCTTTATTGGTGAAAATATCCTTAACCACTACATTCTCCATCGGATAACTGTCACCATTAATAGCCACTGTCCAAGTAACCTTTTTACTGTTGTAGTTTACACTTGCAGACTTATTAATAATCACTTGATCAATAGTTCTTACTCCAGGTACAGTTGTAGATCCGGATGTAACCGAGTTGTTAATAGTCTCAGGTCCCTCAACTCGCTTGATCGCCTTTGTCTGATACTGAATTTGGTACGCACTGTTGATGTTTTCATTGAATTTCAGTTCAAATCCGTTCTTCTCAGGCTGGGTTGCAGGATTAACCGTATAATTACTAACCTCAGTGCTTCCAACAGTTCCAGCCGCATCTGTCAGGAAATTTACCGGAAATACCTTTACGGAACCCTTTACCAATTCCTGTGAGTCATCAAAATAATCCTTTAAAACGGCATCATCTTTAAGAACCGATGACTCGTTATAGTTATAATTGATCTCCCAGTAGGTTACCTGGGTTGCAGAATGATAATCAGATGATTTTTTGCTCAGATAAGCTCCTCTAGTAACATTGACTGTTGCCGATGCAGGGACAGCCTGTAAGTTTGTTCCACTGAAAGAAGCATTATTTGTAAAGTTTGTTTTGGTTGCATCAGTAATATCGGTAGTGAACTGAATCCGATAAGCGCCAATAATTGGCGATTCATTAAATGCGACATTCAGATTACCCGAAGGAGTTGTAACCGAATACCTGGAGTTTGAAATTTCTGACCCTTGTGTAACTGACCCGTTAAGTTTAACATTCAGATCATATACTTTAACATCCAGTGGATTAGTCAAAGTAAGACCTGCAGGAATAGTATCAAGGAGATTAGCTCCATAGACGCTATCCAATACTTTATTAACGTCGACACTCCAAACAATTTGTTTCGCATTTAGATTACCTGAGTTAGTTCCTTTAGGAACACCGCTTTTGGAGATTGTCAAGTCTACCTTAGGCTTGAAAGTAATTGTAACTGTCTGATTTCCGCCGTCAATAGGGAAGACAATCGTCTGTACTGTTGTTTCGGTGAATTTGCTCATATCAAAAGAGGTTTTAATTGTAAAGGAACCATGCACTCCGAAAAACTTATCTACATCATTGCCCAACGTCATTACAACCTTATTCGGGCTGCCTTTAATTACATCAAAGTATCCCAAATTCATTCCATCCGCCACAAGTGCCACATTTTTAATATCTGAAGCGAGCACAAATTTGTCAGGCAAATCAAAGGAGTAAGTATCTCCCCCTTTAAAATTATGGTTATCGGGAAGCTCCCAGTTATAAGTCAGCTTGACCTCAGCCCCCTGCTTGTAGACAACATCCGTTACAGGAACACCATTATCGTAGACTGACATAGTCACACTCGTAATTAGTGGATCTGTTATCTCCGTCCCATCCGCCTTAACCTTCGTCATGAACCCGAAACCGCTGGCAAACTGTGTAATCAGCATTACAACAACCAGCCAGGCGCCTATCGTCTTTTTCTTCATATAATTATAACCTCTCTCTTTAGCAAAATGATTGTTCCAGCGTCGCCATTACCCGTTCCCGCCTGCTTCTTCCCGATCGTCCCCCTGTCGCTAGTATGTATGTGGGCCTTCAATTTCGCTTGTACTGTACTTTCGTAACTTTACTTCCCGCCTCTGAACAATTTCTGAACAGATTATGAGATAAATCATAGATAACTTAAAAATAAAATATTTTTTATGACAAAAAGAGCGTTTCAAACGCAGGATATGAGGAATCCACACTGGGTTATGAACTTTTTTTCATCTTTCCGACTCATCTTGTTCATTCTTTTCATTCAAAAACTTGTTTCAAATCCTCTTCAGCTGGATTCAAAACCAAAATTCTCAGCGCAAAAAAATTTCTACAGATTTTTGAACAAAAAAAGAAGCCTCCCCGGACCAATCGTACTGGTCCGGGGAAGCTTCTTTTAAATAATTGAATTAGAGATTGGCATGCTCACGCTTGGTGTAGGTCTTGCGCTTCTCAATCAGCTTGTTCAGTGCATCCAGGTAGGCTCTGGCACTCGCTTCAAGAATATCGGTGCTAAGTCCGCGGCCCTGCGCAGCAACCTCGCCTTGCGAGAGCACCACATGTACCTCACCCTGAGCATCTTTACCTCTGCTGACGGCTTTAATCGAGTAATCGCCAAGTGTGACTTCTTCCCCTGTAGCCTGGTCAATGGCATTGTAGATTGCGTCTACCGAGCCGTTGCCTTCGGCAACCGCCACAATCGGCTGCGGGTCCTGGCCGTGAATGATTACCTTAGCGGTTGGAGTAGCCTCATTGCCATACGTAACATAGATCGTCTGCAAGCTGAAGGTCTCCGGCGTATCGATCAGCTTCTCTTCCAGAAGCGCAAGGATATCCTCGTCCGAGACTTCTTTTTTCTTATCGGCGAGATCCTTGAACTTGGCAAAAGCGGCATTGACCTCTTCCTCAGAGATGTCATAGCCCAGATCACTCAGCTTATCGCGGAAAGCGTGACGGCCCGAATGCTTGCCGAGCACCAGCTTGCTTTCTTTGAGACCGATCGTTTCCGGTGTCATAATCTCGTAAGTCGTCTTCTCCTTCAGCATGCCATCCTGATGAATCCCGGATTCATGGGCGAAGGCATTGGCGCCGACAATCGCCTTGTTGCCCGGCACAACCATCCCTGTCAGCTTGCTGACGAGACGGCTGGTACGGGAGATTTCAGACAGGACCAGAGAGGTCTTAGCACCGAAATACTCACTGCGGGTCTCAAGCGCCAGAGCGACCTCTTCAATCGCTGTATTGCCGGCACGTTCCCCGATCCCGTTAATCGTACCCTCAATCTGGTCTGCACCATTCTGAATGGCAGCGAGGGTATTGGCAGTAGCCATCCCCAGATCATTATGACAATGGGCGCTAAGCTGTACCCGCTCGATATCAGGCACCGTATCCTTCAGGAATTTGAAGATGTCTCCGTATTCCGCAGGATTCAGGTAACCGACCGTATCTGGAATATTCACCACATTCGCACCCTCGCGGATCGCCATCGCCACCATTTCGGCCATGAAATCACGTTCGGTACGGCCGGCGTCCTCCAGGGAGAATTCCAGCTTGGGAAAATACTTCTTAGCATAGCGGATCGCCGATTGTGCCGTTTCCAGCACCTGTGACTTCTCCATGCGCAGCTTATGCTGACGGTGTATCGGCGAGGTTGCCAGGAAAATATGAATACAAGGGTCCTGTGCCCCCTGCAGCGCTTCCTTGACCGCATCAATATCGCTCTCTCTGGAACGGGACAGACCGATTACAGTGACATTCTTAACCGCTCTGGCCACTGCGTTCACCGCAGCCAGATCTCCCGGCGAAGCGGCAGGGAAGCCTGCCTCCATCCGGTCAATTCCCAGCTTTTCCAGCTGATAAGCGATTTCTACCTTCTCACGCGTATTGAGGTTCACACCCGGCGACTGCTCCCCGTCACGCAGCGTCGTGTCGAACACATAAATTTTCCGCATGCTGAGCACCTCCTGAAGATTGTCCATAAACCCTCAAATGCGGCCCGCAAAATTACGGCCGCATCTGAGGGTTACCTATGGTTCATTGCAATTGTAAGTATACGACCTATTTCTTAATCCAGTGCATCATTTCACGCAGCTGGCTGCCGACTACTTCTACCGGATGAGCAGCTTCGTTGCGGCGGGTAGCGGTCAGGAAGGCACGACCGGATTGGTTCTCAAGGATAAAGTCGCGGGCGAATTTACCTTGCTGAATATCAGACAGTACTTCTTTCATAGCTTTCTTAGTCTCAGCAGTAATGATGCGTGGTCCAGTTACATAGTCACCGTATTCCGCAGTGTTACTGATGGAATCGCGCATGCTGGACAATCCGCCTTCATATACCATGTCAACGATCAGCTTCAGCTCATGCAAGCACTCGAAGTAAGCCATCTCAGGAGCATATCCGGCTTCAGTCAATGTCTCGAAGCCAGCCTTGATCAGTTCGGACACACCGCCGCAGAGGACAGCCTGTTCACCGAACAGATCCGTTTCAGTCTCTTCACGGAAGGAGGTTTCGATAACTCCCGCACGAGTACAGCCGATGCCTTTGGCATACGCCAGACCGATAGCCTTGGCATTGCCGGTTGCATCCTGTTCAATAGCGATCAGGCCGGGAACGCCGAAGCCTTCAACATAAGTACGGCGTACCATGTGTCCCGGGGATTTAGGAGCTACCAGCAGCACATCGGCATCCTTAGGAGCTACGATTTGTCCGAAATGTACATTGAAGCCGTGGGAGAACATCAGAGCCGCACCATTCTTAAGGTTCGGTTCGATATCGTTCTTATATACAGATGCCTGTGTTTCGTCCGGCATAAGGATTTGTACCACATCTGCACGGGATACCGCTTCTGCTACAGACAATACTTCAAAGCCGTCATTCTTGGCAGTATCAAATGATTTACCTTCACGCAGACCGATAACCACCTGAAGACCACTGTCACGCAGGTTCTGTGCCTGGGCATGTCCTTGGCTACCGTACCCGATTACCGCAATTGTCTTTCCTTTCAATACGCTAAGCTCTGCATCCTGTTCATAGTACGTTGTAACTGCCATTGTCAAAATCCTCCTTTAATTTGGGACCCATCGTAAAGAGCGGGTGCTTCAAAAACACGTTGCATATTAGTCTTACTATATAATGACGCGTTCCTCAAGCCCCCGCTCTTTCGCGGGCAAGTCTAAGCTAATCTTAATAAATTAATGCACGCAAGCAGTAATTCGTTAAAGCTGTAAAATGTGACGATTAGGCATTCCCGCGAATCATCGCCGTTACTCCAGTCCGGGACAGCTCCTTTATACCATAAGGCTTCAGCAGCTCGATCATTGCATCAATCTTGGTGGTATCTCCAACTACCTGTACTAGCAGGCTGGTTGAGCCAATATCTACTACAGAAGCACGGAAGGTTTCGACTACGCCCATAATCTCCGGCCGTTCTGACGGCTCTGCCTTCACCTTAATTAGTGCCAGCTCCCGGGCTACCATTGGTTTTGCGCCCAGATCAACTACCTTGATTACATCGATCAGCTTGTACAACTGCTTCTCAATCTGCTCCAGGGTATGCTGGTCGCCCAGTGTTACAATTACCATCCGGGACAATCCGACCTCTTCGGATTGTCCAACCGTAATACTCTCAATATTGAAGCCGCGGCGGCCGAATAATCCGGATACCCGCTGCAACACACCAGGCTGGTCATTTACGAGCACAGCAATCGTATGTCTCATCACTGTTATTCATCCCCCATCAGCATTTGATCAATGGTAGAGCCTTGAGTTACCATCGGGTAGACATTCTCATCCTTTGGAACAACGAATTCTACCAGGACGGGTCCAGGTGTTTCCATGGCTTCTTTCCAGGCCGCGCTGGCTTCTTCCTTGTTGGTTGCCCGCAGTCCCTTCACGCCGTAAGCTTCAGCCAGCTTTACAAAATCCGGACTTCCCGCGAGATCAGTATAGCTGTAACGCTTCTCATAGATCAGGTTCTGCCACTGGCGGACCATTCCGAGCACCTGATTGTTGATGACAACAATTTTGACCGGAATCTTATTGATCGCACAGATGGCAAGCTCCTGGGAACACATCTGCATTCCGCCGTCACCATTAATGGAGACTACGAGCCGCTGCGGATGGGCCATTTGCGCCCCAATCGCCGACGGGAAACCGAAGCCCATAGTTCCAAGGCCCCCCGAAGTAATCCATGAACGCGGATGGTTGAACTTGTAATATTGGGCAGCCCACATCTGATGCTGGCCTACGTCTGTAGTCACAATCGCTTCACCATTAGTGGTGTCATTAATCATCTGGATAACCCATTGCGGCTTCAGCTCTGTCTCCGAATCCTTGTAGCGATACGGCTGGTCCAGCTTCCACTGGGCAATCTGTGTTCTCCAGGCATCGGCCTTCGAGGCGCGCTTCACATCCGGGATCAGCATTTCCAGAACAGTCTTCACATCGCCGACAATGGGGATATCAGTTGCAACATTCTTGCCGATCTCGGCAGGATCAATATCAATATGCACGATCTTCGCTTTGGGAGCGAAGCCGTCCAGCTTGCCGGTTACGCGGTCATCGAACCGGGCACCGATGTTAATCAGCAGATCGCATTGCTGAATGGCATTATTGGCTGTGTACGTGCCGTGCATCCCCGGCATTCCCATCCATAACTCTTCGCCGCTCGGGTAACACCCCAAGCCCAGCAATGTAGTTGTAATTGGAATCTCCGTGCGTTTCACGAATTCATACATAGACTCATGCGCTCCAGAGTAGATGACTCCGCCGCCTGCAATAATAATCGGACGCTCCGCTGCATCGATAGCCTTCACCAGCTTATCCAGCTGCAGCTTATTGGGAACCGTGCGCGGATTGTAGCCGCGAAGGTTAACCCCCTGCTGTTCTGCCGGAGTGAACAATGTCATCGCCGCCGATACATCCTTTGGAATATCGATCAGTACCGGACCTTTACGTCCTGTATTGGCAATATGGAAGGCTTCATGAATAATCCGCGGCAGGTCCTCAACATCCCGTACCAGATAGCTGTGCTTCGTAATCGGCATCGTAATCCCGGTAATATCCGCTTCCTGGAAAGCATCTGTACCGATCAGGCTGGAAAATACGTTACCGGTGATCACTACCAGCGGCACGGAGTCCATAAACGCTGTAGCTATTCCAGTCACCAGATTGGTTGCTCCCGGACCTGAAGTGGCAATACATACGCCAACCTTACCGCTTGCTCTGGCATACCCGTCAGCCGCATGGATCGCTCCCTGCTCATGGCGGGTCAGAATATGGTTGAAATCATCGAATCCATAAAGCGCATCATAGATATAGAGTACAGCCCCGCCGGGGTATCCGAATACAGTATCTACACCTTCCAGTACAAGACTGCGCAGGAGGACTTCGGAACCCGAAACCACCTCTGGATTTTTCCATTTCTCACGTAACTGTTCTATCGACCGCACTTCTTCCGGTAATTGCGCGCTCATCAGTATTCCTCCCTTCGATCATTCACATGCATTATTTAGAGTGACAGGACGCCCTTATCAACAACCTTTAATATTAGCGAACAGGCCGTATTTTCTCCCTATTCAACAAAAAAACCTTTCGCCTCCCACGCGCAGAAGAAGCGCGTGAGGGACGAAAGGTTTAGCTTCCGTGGTACCACCCATGTTTGCATTACATCTCGCGATGAAATGCCTTATCAGGATACAAAAATCCATCGATGTAGGCAGGGCCCAAATCTTCGTAACCTGAAGTCCCTAACGCGGACCAAACGATTCCCCCTAATAATTCCACCGCTCTTGCTGATGGACCTTTCAGGAAAACAGCTCCGAGGTGAGCTCGTATATAAGGGATTCTGGTGGAGGTTGCAGCAATTCCTCTCACTCTCTGAACAAAAGAGCCCTTAAAACTTCGTCCTCATCATCGCCGATACATGTATGCTCGTTAAATGTTTAGACACATTATATGATTCCTCACACGGTTAGTCAATACCCCTTCGCAGGTTATACATTAAATTCTTCATAAAATCCTGTTCTATTCTTGCCGGAACGCCCACACCGCCCGGGGCATATGATGTACAACAATGCGTGGAAAGGGGGCAGTATTTATGATTCGTTACCGCAGACCCAGGCAGGATGACACGATTATTTATGACTTGATTGAAAAGCAGCTTGTCCCGTTATCTCATCTTCCGCAGACGATCATTAATCAGGTCAGGAAGGATCTGCCGCGCCGCCTGGGACAGGGAGTCACACTTGTTGCTTGTCCCGACTACGACAGCGATCCGCTGGGGTTCGTGCATTTTCTGCTGCATGGCGATCTGTTATACATTGATATGCTCGCTATTGCCCCGGGAGCAAGGCGTAAGCGCTACGGTAATATGCTTATGGATAGAGCGGAGCGGTTTGCACTATCCCGTGCATGCCATAGAGCGAAGGTCTCTGTAGATACCGGAAATACCGCCGGTTTGGCTTTTTATGAAAAACTGGGCTACAGCGTAGCCCGTTATCAACCGCAAAATTACTGTTATGAGCTTGAAAAGCAGTTCCGCTGATGGAGCAGGCAAGCTCTATGGCTTAAAAAAATCCAATCGGCGGAATGCCATAACCAGGACCTGGACCGTAGCCGCCATATGGACCAGGAACAGGGCCAGGGCCAGGTCCATGGCCATAACCGTAACCGCCCCCATACGGGTTACCACCGTAGCCTCCGCCATAACCCCCGCCGTAAGCGTAAGGGGCCGTACCGATGGCCAGCAAATCAAACAACACGAGCGGAATCAGTGCCTTGGTTTGTACTTTTTTACCACTGATGCGCTGCAGGATTAACCGGTTGCCTGAGATGCGGACCAGTTTGCCCGTCACTCTGGACCCGTCTTTTTTTACCGCCACGATATGTTTACCTATCAGTTTGATCACCTGTTGTTTCGTTACCGGGTGTGCCATAATATCCCTCCTATATTTGTTTCTTAACAGTCTATTCGCCTCACCCGGTAATTGCCTGTACATCCGCCCGCCTCCGGACTGGAAGTATCCGCAGCAGCAGCCTGCATATTTGCAAAAAGAGCGCATTCCCGGAATCCGGAAATGCGCTCTGTCTGTAATGCACTAGAAATGGTATTGCTGATCACCCTAGCGTTTGCTCGGGTCGTAAGGCTCACCAAGCGCCTTAGGTGCCGAGGAGCGGCCTACTGCACTCACCAGAACAATAATGGTTAGCACATAAGGAATCATGAAGATGAACTCCTGCGGAATGCTCTTGGACCATTCAAACAATTGTACATAGTTGCGGATCGCCTGAGAGAAGCCGAAGAATACAGCTGCCCCGAATGCACCAAGCGGGTTCCACTTTCCGAAGATCATCGCCGCAATGGCAATGAAGCCTTGGCCCGAGATCGTATTGTGGGCAAACGTACCGGTAGTGGTCAACGTAATGGTAGCTCCGCCGATACCCGCCAGAAGTCCGCTCAGCATGACACCGATATATCTCATCTTGTTAACGTTGACCCCCAGGGTGTCAGCCGCACTCGGATGTTCTCCGACTGCGCGCAGACGAAGCCCAAACGGAGTTTTGAACAGGATGAAATAAATGACAATGACTAAGATAATCGCCAGATAAGTGGTTGGATAGGAGTTAAATATCCCCTCTCCGATGACCGGAATCTTGGAGAGGCCAGGAATAGCCACTTTGCTGAAGCCGTCGATCAGTGGAGTTTCGCCTGATCCTTCGAAGAACAGCTTAACCATGTAGAGCGTGCTGCCTGCAGCCAGGAAGTTAATAACCGTACCACTTATCGTCTGATCCGCCTTGAAGGTAATCGCAGCCACAGCATGGATCAGTGAACCGATTATGCCTACAGCCATGGCACAAAGCACACCAACCCAAGGAGCCCATTCGCCCATACCTGCATCTTGAGCATAATAACCGCCTACGGCAGCTGCAAAGGCACCAAACATCATTAAGCCTTCAAGTCCGATGTTCACGACACCGGATCGTTCAGAGAAGATGCCACCGAGGGAGGCAAATATTAGCGCTGTGGAAAAAACAAGCGTCGTATTGAGCAGTTGGCCTAAGACTACGAAGTCCATCTATAACACCTTCTCTTTCTTGCGCTTGAAGTAAAACGGTTTGAGCACCCAGCGTACAATGCCTTGCGCAGCAATGAAGAATATAATCGAACCGATTACAATACGGATCAGCTCCGGCGGCACATCCGCACCAAAGCTCATCCCTGCCGAGCCGTACGTCAGCGTGCCGTATAGAATGGCAGCAAGAATGACACCCAGCGGATGGGTCAGTCCGAGCAAGGCAACAGCGATACCGTCGAATCCATAACCAGGTGAAGCTGCGAATACCGATTGATAATGGAATACGCCCAGCACTTCACCGGCGCCTGCGAGGCCTGCGAACACGCCGCTGATGAACATGGCCTTCACCACATTGCGTCCGACATTCATTCCCGCATATTCGGCAGCATGCGGATTTAAGCCTACTGCACGCATTTCGTAACCCTGCTTGGTCTTCCACAGATAGACATAGAAGAAGGTGGCTGCCGCCAGGGCAATCACAGTTCCCCAGTGCAAGCGGGCATTATCAAAGGTGGAGAAGAGGAAGGTCATGGAGAGAGAAGCCGGATTATCCTCCGACCGGTTCTGCCCTTGGAGAAGCAGGAAGGTCCGGACAATATAATTCGACAGGAAGAGCGCAATCCAGTTCAACATGATCGTTGTAATAACTTCATTAATTCCGCGCTTGGCCTTCAGATATCCGGCAATACCGGCCCATAGCCCGCCGCATACAGCAGCCGCTATGACCGCAAGCGGGACTAACAGGAAGCTCGGTAATACCCCGCCAAGCTTAATGCCGACAACAGATGCAGCCGTCATCCCGATCATGACCTGTCCGTCCGCACCGATGTTAAACATCCCTGAACGGAAGGCAAAGGCTACGGCCAGACCCGTAAGCATCAGCGGAGTCATCTCGCGGATCGCCTCACCGAAATCGTACGGGCTGCCGAACACACGCTTGAACAGCGCAGAGTAGGCTGCGATAGGATCGTAACCGCCAAACAGCATGACAATAGCACCCACCAGGAAGCCCATTAGAATCGCTACAAGCGGAACGATATAGACGTCTGTTGCGAATATTTTCCGGAGTCTAGACATCCGCATGACCTCCCCGCTTCAAACTGCCCGCCATCATCAGACCCAGTTCCTGGTCATTCGTATCCTGCGGGAATACTTCTCCGACAATCTGGCCTTCATAAATAACGGCAATCCGGTCAGACACATTCATGATTTCATCCAATTCAAAAGAAATAAGCAACACAGCCTTGCCTTGGTCCCGCTGGGCAATAAGCTGCTTTTGTACAAATTCAATCGCCCCGACATCCAGACCGCGTGTTGGCTGTGCGGCAATCAGAAGAGTCGGATTCTTGTCTATTTCCCGCGCAATAATCGCTTTTTGTTGATTACCGCCGGATAAGGAGCGGGCTTTGTTCTCTATGGACGGTGTACGCACATCGAACTGCCTTACCAGGTCTTCAGCATGCTTGTTAATCACATCTGTGTTCAAGAATCCGTTCTGGTTATATGGACTCTTATAATACGTCTCCAGAACCATGTTCTCACTCACAGTGAAGTCGAGCACCAGACCATGCTTGTGACGGTCCTCCGGAATATGGGAGACATTCATTTCAGATACCTTACGCGGTGACAGATTAGCAATCTCCTTGCCGGAGACCTGGATCGAACCCGAGTCAATCTTGCGCAGCCCGGTAATGGCCTGAATCAGCTCACTCTGGCCGTTACCGTCCACTCCGGCGATTCCGAGTATCTCCCCTGCCTTCACTTCGAAGCTCAGGCCATTCAGCACAGGCACGCCATCCTTGCTCTTGCTGCTCACATTAGACAGCTTCAGGATGCTCTCGCCAATGTGAGGTGTCTGCTTGTCCACTTTGAACGTAACCCCGCGTCCGACCATCTTCTCAGCCAGCTCATTAGGATTGGTCTCGGAGGTCTTCACAGTATCAATTACCTTGCCGCGCCGGATAATGGTGACACGGTCGGAGATCTGCATAATTTCCTTCAGCTTATGCGTGATCAGGATAATGGATTTACCTTCAGCAACGAGCCGCTTCATAATCGCCATCAGTTCCGTAATTTCCTGCGGCGTAAGTACAGCGGTAGGCTCGTCGAATATAAGTATATCCGCTCCGCGGTACAGGGTTTTCATAATTTCTACCCGTTGCTGCATGCCTACCGAAATGTCATGAATTTTGGCATTTGGATTGACTTGGAGCCCGTACTGCTCAGATAGCTTACGAACCTGCTCCGCAGCGGATTTATAGTCAATTTTAAGACCTTTCTTCGGTTCCATACCCAAAACAATGTTCTCGGTGACCGTAAAAGGATCAACAAGCTTGAAATGCTGGTGAACCATACCAATGCCAAGCTCAATAGCTTTATTGGGGTTATCAATAATAACCGGTTTCCCGTCGATTTCGATGCTGCCTTCATCGGGCTGGTACAGTCCGAATACGATATTCATTAAGGTTGATTTGCCTGCCCCGTTCTCACCAAGCAGCGCATGGATCTCCCCTTTTTCCAGCGTCAGACTAATAGAGTCGTTCGCAACGATACCGGGAAAGCGTTTTGTGATTTGCTTCAACTCTACGACAGGAGCCGCAGCACTCATGGAATCACCCTCATCACAGAATAGATATAATATTGCCTTCAAGACACGGCTGTACCGCCCCACACAAGGACGGTACAGTTGTGATTGTCTATAACAGATGCTGACAGAGAACAAGGCCAGTACTTGAACCGGCCCTGCTTCGTCGTTATGTTAAATCGGGTAAAGCTGAAGCAATGAATTACTCGGCAGGAACAACGATTGTTCCATCAATTATTTGCTTGCTGTATTCGTCAACCTTAGCCAGAATATCTGCGCTAACGTTAGCTTTGGATGTTTCAGGAAGGCCTACACCGTTGTCTTTCAGACTAAGAACAGTTGTAGTACCGCCTTTGAAAGTACCATCAACAACCTGCTGGGAAACCTTCTTAACCGCTTCGTCAACACGTTTGATCATGGAAGTCAGCGTTACATCATCACCGAATTCCAGGGATTGGTCTTTGTCAACGCCGATAACCCATACTTTGGAACCGCCGGCTTTGTTGCGGGACTTCGCTTCGTTAAATACGCCGTTGCCTGTTGCGCCTGCAGCAGGGAAGATGATGTCATTGCCATCATTATACAGGGTAGCTGCCAAGGATTTACCAGTATCAGGCTTGTCATACGCACCTGCATAAGTGATTTTCACAGTTGCATTAGGGTTAACCGCTTCTACGCCGGCTTTGAAGCCCACTTCGAAACGTTTGATAACCGGGCTTTCCATACCGCCGATGAAGCCTACTTTGTTGGTTTTGGTTGTCAGACCTGCAACTACACCTACCAGGAAGGAGCCTTCGTTCTCGGCAAAGGTTACAGATTCAACGTTAGGGGCATCTACTACACTGTCGATGATCGCAAGGTTAGCATTCGGGTTCTCTTTGGCAACCTTCAGCACTGCATCGCCAAGGTCGAAGCCGATTCCCCAAGTCAGGTCATAGCCGCCTTTAACGAACTGGTTAAGGTTAGGCTCATAATCTGCATTGGATTTACTCTGCAGGTATTTGATCTCAGCGCCAAATTCCTTCTCCATAGCCTGCAGTGCTTCCCAAGAAGACTGGTTAAAGGACTTATCGTTAACTCCGCCTACGTCAGTTACAAGGCCCAGCTTGACAGCCTTAGGAGCCTCGGTTGGTGCCGGTGCTTCTGTTGCAGCTGCGTCTGTTGGTGCATTAGTTGATGTTCCAGCATTGGAGCCGGAGTTAGCGCTGTTATTGTTACCGCATCCTGCCAGAATGACAGTGAAGGCCATAACCATAACCAAAGATAGTTGGTAAAACTTCTTCATCGAAAGTGATCCCCCTTAGTAAATTGGATGTCTTCTGTGTTCTGCTTTGGACATACCATTAGTACAAATTATACCTGCAAAAAAAGCTAAAATCCAGTCTATTAATGACCTCAGGTCAATAATAATTTGCATTTTTCAACAAGAAATCGCTTACCTTGACACGATATGTCACTTTTATGTCTGTTATGTGTTAGAAAACCTAAAAATGTAGCTTATGGCTCCAAGTGCATTAACATTATTATTGCACAGGGAAGGCTTTTCTATTATCATGTATGATTACATCTTGTACGCAAAGGGAGTTACTGAAAATGGAACAAGAACACACACCACAAGCTGCACCCGACTTCAAATACTGTCACGAATCCCGCGTATTCAAAACCGGCCGTGTCTTCCCCAATGATGTGAACAATCACAAGACACTGTTCGGCGGCAAGCTGATGAGCACCATTGATGAAGTGGCCTCCATCTCGGCTATGCGCCACTGCCGGGTCAACGTGGTAACAGCCTCCGCTGACTCTGTAGACTTCCTCCTGCCGATCCGGCCGACGGACTCCGTCTGCTTCGAATCCTTTGTCTCCTGGACGGGCCGCACCAGCATCGAGGTATTCGTCAAGATTATCTCTGAGAATCTCTATACAGGCGAACGCGCCGTTGCCGCTACTTCCTTCTTGACCTTCGTAGCCATGAATGAAGACGGCACTACAGCCCCTGTTCCGGCCATCGTGGCCCAGACCGACGAAGAGAAGTTGATCTGCCAGTCTGCGGACGAGCGGTCCGCCTTGCGCAAGCTGAGACGCTCCAGCAGCAAGAAGCTCGCTTCGCTGCTCAGCACTACGAAATACTGGGAATAGCTGTCCATCCTGCGGTTCCCACCGCGCAAAAAAGCACCGTCACACGGGAGAACCCGCAGGCGGTGCTTTTCGATTTATATCGTCTTACGCGTTGATCTTCTCTTTGGCAACTACAGCCAGGGAGTTGAAGGCGTTCAGATCGTTCACTGCCAGATCAGCCAGCATCTTACGGTTCACTTCTACACCAGCCAATTTCAGGCCGTATACAAGCTTGCTGTAAGACAGACCGTTCAAACGGGCTGCAGCATTAATACGAACGATCCACAGTCTGCGGAAGTTACGTTTAGTCTGACGACGGTCACGGTATGCGTAAACCATCGATTTCATTACTTGCTCTTTAGCTGTTTTGAAAATGCGGTGCTTGGAACCGAAGTAACCCTTTGCCAGCTTCAATACTTTTTTATGTCTACGACGAACTACAAATCCGCCTTTAACTCTTGCCATATTAATAAACCTCCCAAAAATGTGTGATTAACTATTTCAAGTTAGCGAGTCCTTGTTTCAAACGTCTTACATCCCCAGGGGCCATTACCGGATTGCCGTTCAATACGCGTTTTGCACGTTTCGATTTGTGGGACAGCAAGTGGTTCTTGTGAGCTTTGTAACGCAATACTTTACCAGTTCCAGTGATCTTGAAGCGGCCTTTCAGGCTGCTATGTGTTTTCATTTTAGGCATGGTGTTTCCTCCTTGAATATTATGCGGCGCCAGATTGCTATGCAAGTGACTCCATGATTATTGGGGCTTCGGAGCCAGAATCATAATCATGCTGCGGCCTTCCAGCTTAGGCTGGCGCTCTACAACAGCAATTTCTTCTACTTCGCTCTTCACGCGCTCCAGGATCTTCTGGCCGATACTAGCGTGGGTAATCTCACGGCCGCGGAAACGGACGGAGCACTTCACTTTATCGCCTTCACCCAGGAACTTGATTACATTGCGGAACTTGGTCTGATAATCATGTTCCTCAATGTTTGCACGGAACCAGACTTCCTTGAGATCCACGATCTTCTGGTTCTTACGGGCTTCTTTCTCTTTCTTCTGCGTTTCATAACGGAACTTGCCGTAATCCATGATGCGGCATACCGGCGGCTTCGCCTGCGGTGCTACGTTGACTAAATCCAGATTAAGATCGATCGCCATTTGTAACGCCTCGCGGATCGGCTTGATCCCGATTTGTTCACCCTCTGCTCCGACCAGCCGAACCTCTTTGGCACGAATTTCATCATTGATCATATGTTCCTTACTGATAATCCTCCACCTCCGAATAATTTTCAGATAATATATTACGGTTCTCCATAAAAAAGGGATGCCGGTAATTCCCCGACACCCCGTTTGATCAACGTTCATGAATTGTAACCATTCATAAAGCATTGAGATCAAAACCAGCAGGCTGTTAGCCAGTCAGGTGAGAAGCCGGTGCTTCTGCTTGCAATCCCTATGTTTTGCACACTTGAATACTATACATCATCAGACCGAAGGTGTCAACACTTTCGGAAATTATTAATTTACAGTGCGAATTATGAAACCTGCTTGCTCTGTACTTCTTCCAGCCGGACTACGCGCGTATGTTTGGTATGACTCCACTGCTTGTTGTTCTGCGTGAAGAACGCATAGAACGTAATGGGATACCACGAGAGCAGATAGACCGGGAATACCAGCAGGTACAGATAGACCTTCTTGAACTTCACCCGCTCCAGCGCCATAGCCAGCAGGAAGGTCAGAATGTTCGCCCCAACCGCAAAGTACCCGAGCCACAGTGGCAGATGTCCGTAAATATTCGCAATATGCGGACCGTCGAACACAGCATTATCCACAAACATTACGGCAGTCATCAGGAACGTAAGCAACACAATGTATACGTTCGCTCCGTACAGTGCCAGGTCGAACTTCGTCAGGCTGCGCTCCTTGATCCCCTGCCACAGCAGCGGGAAGAAGTAACGGCGGGCCACGGTGAAATGACCCTGCATCCAGCGCAGACGCTGTCTGGAGGAAGCCTTGAAGGTAAGCGGCTTCTCATCGAATACTTTGGCATCATAATTAAATCTTGGATATACGCCTTTGGAGGCGCTGCGCATGGTGAACTCCAAATCCTCCACCAGACTGGTTGCGCCCCAGCCCATTTCCTTCAGCAGGTTCGTCTCGAAGCACATGCCTGTTCCGCCGAGGAAGTTAGCCATCTTCAGATTATGGCGCGACAGCTGCCACAGCCGGTTGATGTACCAATAGGATACGCCGTAAGCAGCCGTGATCCACGAATCCTCCGGGTTCTTCGTATCGATGTACCCTTGAATGACCTGTCCGCCTGAACACAGATCGTTGTTCATCTCTGTCAGGAACTCTGTATGTGCAAGGTTGTCGGCATCGAACATGACAACAGCGTCATACTGGCGCGGCAGCGCCCACAGTTCCTTCAGCATCCACTCGATAGCATAGCCTTTACCGCGCAGGTTACTGTTGGTACGTACACAGGCATTCATGCCGTGCTCCCGTACAATCGCAGCTGTATTATCCGTGCAATTGTCACAGATGACAAATACATCGTACAGTTCCTGGGGATAATTAAGCTGCTTCAGGTTTTCCATCAGGGCGCCGACCACTTCTTCTTCGTTATGCGCGGCAACCAGCACGGCAAATGACTTCTGCGGCGCATGCTTAACCTTATTCTTCTTCTTGCGCAGTCCAAACAGTGAGAATGCAAACTGATAAACTGCAATTGCCGCCAAGATCACTTGGAGCGAAACAAATAATGCGTCTGTCATGATCTTTTGATGCCCCCTTTTTCCAAGTCTAGATGTTCTTTCTCTCTCTGGCTTGTTAACGTTCTATCTGACCCTTTTGTTGCATCCCTTACTGTAGACTTAGGAATTTCCCCTTAGTTTCGGGCAGGATTCCGATTTTGTTATGTCACGTTACACAAGATATGAATATGGATTCCAGTGTACTGGCTGGCTCCTTATTTCTCTGTTACCTTATAAACGCGATCTTCCTGCTTGAATCATTGTAGTCGCTTTGGGGCTCCCAAGTCAAAAGAGACATTTTTCGAGCGGACCTGAGCTTTTTCTTGAACGGGCTACCTTAAAAAAGTATGATAAAGACAGCTTCAGGCCGTGAAATCTGCTGCTTAAGCTGCGCCAGAACTCTTTTAGCCGGACTATCGGAGGGACATGATATGAGACCTTTATTCAAGAAACTGCATCTCCTGGAGCAGCGGGTGTTTCAATGGATTAACGGACGGATGCATAATCCGTTTCTGAACTTCTGGCTCTTCTACCTCACTCATCTCGGAGGTGCAACAAGTGCGATCGGTATCAATCTTCTGGTCTGGGCAGTATGCCCGCAGCCATGGAGAACTACAGGACTGCAAGCGCTGGCCGCGCTGGCGATAAGCCATGTGCCCGTCGCTATCGCCAAAAAGCTCTACCCGCGCCTGCGGCCTTATCTGGCCCTGCCGGACACCAATACGTTCCGTAATCCGCTTAAGGATCATTCTTTTCCTTCAGGCCATACGACCGCTATCTTCGCCTCAACGGTTCCTTATATGATAGCCTACCCTGTCCTGACTGCGGTTCTGCTTCCTCTGGCCTGCACAGTCGGCTTCTCCCGGATCTACCTCGGGCTGCATTATCCGTCTGATGTCCTGGCTGGAGCGGTCATTGGGTCTGGAGTCGCAGCCGGTACGCTTGCCCTCTGGATATGATGCCTGAGGGGCGTCCGGCTAGTGAATACCTCTAGGGAACAGGTGAACTATACATTGCGCAAAAAAAGAATATTATTGCTGTCGGAGGGCTTCGGTGCCGGGCATACCCAGGCTGCATATGCGCTGTCGAGCAGCCTGCGGAAGCTGTCTCCGGAGGTGCAGACCAAGGTGCTGGAGCTGGGAAGCTTCCTGAATCCCAAGGTGGCCCCGCTCATTGTCTCGGCCTACCGCAAGACGGTCACCTCCCAGCCCCGGCTGATGGGCTACGTGTACCGTCACCAGAAATCATTCAATCGTCTTACCACACTTGCCCTGCACCACTTGTTTTATACGCATGCCCAAAATATTGTAAAGCAGCTGAAGCCGGACATTATCGTCTGTACCCACTTCATTCCCGGCGCTGTTATCTCACGCCTGAAGCGGCTTCATCCGTCGCTGAAGGCCCCGCTGATTACGGTTATTACGGATTATGACGCCCATGCCAGCTGGATCAGCCCGCAGGTGGACCGCTATCTGGTATCCACCCCTGAGGTCAAGGCGAAGCTGCGCCGCCGCGGCGTTGCCGCCTTCAAGATCCGGGTAACCGGCATCCCGGTGCACCCGAACTTCTGGGAGCAGCACGGCCGGGAAGACATTCAAGAGCAGTTCAAGCTGCAGCGTATTCCGACGGTCATGGTCATGGGTGGTGGATGGGGCATGATGAACGACGAAGTAGTGAACGCAGCTCTCGCCGGATGGCGGGACAAGGTGCAGATTGTGTTCTGCCTCGGCCAGAATGACAAGCTGTTGCAGCTGATGAAGCAAGATACGCGGTTCAGGCACCCTAACATCCGGCTGCTGGGCTTCACCCGGGAGATTGACAAGCTGATGGAGGTATCCGACCTGCTGGTGACCAAGCCGGGCGGCATGACCTGCAGCGAAGGCTTGGCCAAGGGCATTCCAATGCTCTTCCACTCTCCCCTGCCGGGCCAGGAAGAAGAGAACTGCCGGTACTTCACTGCCGCCGGCTTGGGGGAGCCGATCAGCTCCCTCGAAGTAGTTGACCGGTGGATGGAGCGGCTGCTGAATGATTATGGGAATGTCCGTGCGGCGCGCAAGGCTCATCTGGAGGCCATCTCCAGGTACAACCCGCTGCAAAGCGCCCAAAGCATTATTGATATGCTGGATAAACCGCGCGCAGAACAGGGAAAGTAGAGAACTCAAGTTAGAACGCAAAAGGCAGTCCGGTATGAACGAACCGGACTGCCTTTTGCTGTAATAACCGGTAATGCAGTCTAGAGCCGGTACTTGTCCAGACGGGTGGCCTGATATTGCTTCAGCGCCTCATCTCCGACAATCGCCTCGCAGCGGTGAATGTTCACGCCGCGTCCATAGAACTTGGTCTCGTATTCGGTCATTACATTCTCTTCGTTGATCACGCCGCCCTCATGCAGGTCAAGGGAAATATTCTTCATCTGCAGACCGTAGTCCGCAAAGGCATTAAGCGAGAATTCAAACAGGCTGCGGGAATCCGTCTTCAAATGGATTTCGCCGAGCGGACTGAGCAGTCCGCGGTATTTATCAAGAAAACGCGGATGCGTCAGACGGCGGCGGGCATGCTTGCTTTTCGGCCAGGGATCACTGAAGTTGAGATAGATCCGTTCCAGCTCCCCCGGAGCAAACACTTCCTCTGCGTAATCGATATTGGCCAGCGCCACTCTCACGTTCGGCGGTGTCTCTTCGCCTGCCGGCTCCCATACATTCCGGGCCTTCTCGGCTGCGCGCCGTACCAGCTCGTCATACATATCTACGCCGATGAAATTAATCTCCGGGTATTTGAAGCTCATTTGACTGATAAACTGCCCCTTGCCCATTCCGAATTCCACATGAATCGGATGGTCATTGCCGAACAATTCGGACCAGCGCCCCTTCAGGCTGCGTGGTTCCAGGATGACCAGATCGGTCTGCTCCTCAAGACTTTCACGTATTCCTTTTCTTCCGCGTAAACGCATAGGTATTCCTCCGCTTATCTCTTATTGCCTTATCTGTGAATAGGATAAATGCCACTTGCAATATTGTGCCGAACTTACCGGCAAAAGTAAAGGGATTTCAACAAAAGAAAAGGAACCTCCATCCCGCCCCTGCTTGGACTGGTCGAAAGTTCCGTGCGTCTTGTATCTGCATTACCGGCCCGCCGTTCAGCGGACTGCCATTTATTTATCGAACTCGAAGGTCTTCTCGAACGCATTGCGGATCTTCCGCTGCGCTTCTGTCTTGATCTTGTGGTTGCCGTTGAATTCTACGCCTGTCAGGGCGAGAGCTTCATCGGGAGTCAGCTGCACATCAATCGAACCTTTGTTATCAGCAAATACCGTTGGAGAATTCATCGTTATCACCTCTAAGGTTTAGTATGGACCGGACGACACGAAATTATGAATTCAAGCAGATGATTGTGGTTGCTGCAGCGGCTTTTTTAACACTTTAAATATAACATAATGTGTAAGCATTTTCAAGCCAATTCGCGGTAAATCACAGCCTATTCTCAGCTTTTTTTTCGGCGGAATTCCGGGAGGGATTGTTACGTTCATCACGGATTTTTGATACAATGGGAAGGTTAACGAAAGGAGCTGCACATGTCTAATCTTCAACAAGCCTCCTCTCCGCTTCTGTGGGGGGATAAACGGTTCCATACCTGGAACTACGAAATGCGCGGGCAGATGGATACCAAGGTGTTCAAGGTCATGCTCGATGCGGGCTTCACCTGTCCGAACCGTGACGGTTCCATCGCCAAAGGAGGCTGTACGTTCTGCAGTGCCAGAGGGTCAGGCGATTTCGCCGGAAGCCGACGGGATGATCTGGTCACCCAGTTCAACCATATCCGCGACCGCCAGCATCAGAAATGGCCGAATGCCAAATATATCGGCTACTTCCAGGCCTATACCAATACGTATGCTCCAGTCGAGGAGCTAAGGGAATATTATGAAGTCATTCTGCAGCAGCCCGGGGTTGTCGGCCTAGCCATAGCCACCCGCCCGGACTGCCTCCCGGATGATGTAGTGGAGTATCTCGCGGAGCTGAACCAGCGCACCTATCTATGGGTGGAGATGGGGCTTCAGACCATTCATCAGTCCACTTCGGATCTGATTAACCGCGCACATGATACCGCCTGCTATACTGAAGCTGTTGCCAAGCTCCGCCGTCACGGCATCCGGGTGTGTACTCACATCATTCACGGGCTGCCTCAGGAAACACATGAGATGATGCTGGAGACTGTAGCTGCTGTAGCCAATATGGGGGTTCAGGGAATCAAAATTCACCTGCTTCACCTCATGCGCAAAACGCCGATGGTGAAGCAGTACGAAGCCGGGCTGCTGAGATTCCTGGAGCAGGATGAATATGTGAAGCTCATCGCCGATTCGCTGGAAATTCTGCCGCCGGACATGATCGTCCACCGGCTGACTGGTGATGCCCCGCGCGATGCCCTGATCGGCCCGATGTGGAGCCTCAAGAAATGGGAAGTGCTGAATGCCATTGACCAGGAACTGGTTGCCAGGGACACCTGGCAGGGTAAGTACTGGAGGAAGGGCTGATGGGCTTCCTGTCTGTCCTTAGCTTCGCCCATAAGCTGACCGCTGAGCGGCTCTCGACGGGCGGACTGGCTATAGACGCCACCGTGGGAACCGGCGCCGACAC
>NZ_ASPS01000036.1:0-46919 GCF_000517865.1 Paenibacillus sp. FSL R7-269 | reverse complement strand
GCGCGGCGGGGTGTACGGGTTCGACATCCAGCCGCAGGCGCTGGCTCTTGCCGGCGAGCGCCTGCGGCTGGCCCGGGAGGAAGCGCCGGCTGCGCTGGCTCCCGTGACGCTGCTGCTGCAGAGCCATGCAGCCATGGCTGAAGCCGTTCCGCCAGCCTGGCGCGGAACGGTTGCGGCGGTGATGTTCAACCTCGGCTATCTGCCTGCAGGCGATGCCGATAAGACCATCATCACCGAGCCGCAGAGCACGCTGGCCGCGCTGGAGGCGGCGCTTGCGCTGCTTCGCCCGGGCGGGATCATCACGGCCGTGCTGTATCCCGGCCACGAAGGCGGCGGCAGCGAAGCCGCCGCTGTCGAAGCCTGGGCCGCCGGACTGGCCCAGCAGGACGCGCAGACCATCGTGTACCGGCAGCTTCAGCGCGAGTCTGCACCATATGTTGTAGCTGTAGAGAAGAGACAAAGGGGCTAACACCTGAAGACAGTGAGCCCCTTGTAACTGAAGATCATCTTATTATCAGGAAGGAAGATGTTGTAATGACGAAACCATATCCTCTGAAATTTCAGCCGGAGTTCAAAGAACGTGTCTGGGGAGGCCGGGCGCTGGAGAAATTCGGCCTGGATCTGCCGCAAGGCCATATCGGCGAAGGCTGGATGATTGCCGATCATCCGAACGGCACCTCCTCTGTAGTCAACGGCGAACTTGCCGGACAAGGCCTTGATGCCATCCGTGAGCAGTTCGGGCACGAGTGGTTCGGCAGCAAGGGAATTACGGAAGAAGGCGGAAGATTCCCACTGCTGATCAAGCTGCTGGATTGCAACGATAACCTCTCCGTACAGGTTCACCCTACGGATGATTATGCCGGACTTCCCAAGGGAGAGCTGGGCAAAACCGAAATGTGGTACGTGCTGGACGCCAAGCCGGGCGCCAAAATCATCTACGGCCTGAAGGAAGGCGTCACCCGCGAGATGCTGAAGGACGCGCTGGAGAATGGAACGGTTATGGACAGCCTGCAGGAAGTGACTGTAGCTGCCGGTGACTCCTTCTATATCCCTGCCGGGACTGTACATGCATTGTGTGCAGGAGTCGTTGTAGCAGAGATCCAGCAGAACTCTGACACTACATACCGGATTTACGATTATGACCGTCCGGGTCTGGACGGGAAGCCGCGCGAGCTGCATATCGAGGATTCCCTGAATGTGACTGCCTATGAGGGAGCAGGCGCGACTTCGATGAAGACAGATGGTGCTGTGGCCGGGGAATGGCTTAGAATTGCCTCCTCGCCTTATTTTATCGTGGAAAAAGGACTGGTGTCCGGCGAATGGCAGCTCGCCACCACGGATGACAGCTTCACCATTCTGGTAATCTGCGAGGGCAGCGGCCATTTGATCTGGGAGGGCGGCTCCCAGCCATATGCAGCGGGCGAATGCTATCTGCTTCCGTCCAGCCTCGGCGCTTACAGCATTGAAGGACAATCTACAGTGCTGCGCTCTTATCTGCCTTAACCAGCCGGACTGCGTTACTTGGATCAGAAGCAACAGGTACTCTTTACGCTAAGAATGCTGAATTTCACTTTCAGGAGGACAGGCGATGACTGAGAACACTTTTACCATGACTGATCCCTTAGATGTCAAAATCCATGTCTATGAATGGCTGCCGGACGCGGGAACGGAGATCCGGGGGATTGTGCAGATCGCACACGGTATGTGTGAGACGGCTGCGCGGTATGCCCGGTTCGCTTCGGCGCTCACCGCAGCCGGTTATGCCGTATATGCCAATGACCACCGGGGACATGGCCTTACTGCCGGCAGAGTCAACCTGCTCGGCGACAGCGGGGAGAACGGCTTCTACTGGATGCGGCGCAATCTCCTTGAGCTTGCAGAGCTCGCCTGCTCCCGGCATGAGCATGTGCCCATCTTCCTGTTCGCGCACAGCATGGGCTCATTTCTGGCTCAGAAGCTGATGTGCGAGGAAGGCCACGAGATCTATAGCGGCTTCATCCTCAGCGGCACCAACGGTCCCCGGAGTATGCTGCGGCTGGCGGAGTCCCTGTCGAAGGTGCAGTTAAGGCTCCAGGGAGATCACCACCGCAGCGTGTTGCTGAACGGAATGGTCTTCGGTACGTATAACCGCTCCTTTTCTCCGGTCCGGACAGCTTTTGACTGGCTCAGCAGCGACCCGGAGGAGGTGGACCACTTCATTGCCGACCCGTACTGCGGGGCGATCTGCACTACCCGCTTCTTCCGTGATTTCTTCCATATGCTGCGGGAGCTTCATACCAGGTCCACTCTTCAGCACTTATGCAGCGACAAGCCGGTCTACCTGTTCGCGGGTGAGAAGGACCCTGTGGGATCGAATGGTCAAGGGGTGAAGCGTCTGGCTGAGTTATATCGGAAGCAGGGGCTTCAGGATGTAGAATGCAAGCTATATCCGGGAGGCCGGCATGAGATGCTGAACGAGGTCAACCGGGATGAGGTCACGGCCGATGTGCTGGACTGGCTCGCCCGCCACCTGCCTGCCGAATCCATGTGGCTTCAGCCTACGGCGGATTAATTTTTACAGTCCCCACCAGGTTCAATGGCATAGAACACAATGTATGCTGTTTTTCACATATATTTGGGCCGTGTGCCTGCTTGCGAGCGTAATGTATGCTGTTTTCCACATACATTTGGTCCATATGCCTTGTACCAGCCATTGTATTCAGTTGTAAGCACCGCCTTTTAAAGGGCGGTACCGTTTCAGCGGGAAATAGAAGGATAAGTTGTCGTGTGAAACATAGAAATTCTATATCTTAACCAAAGAGAGGCACTCCGTCAGGTACGGGATGCCTCTCTTTGGATTGTGCAGGTTAAGAACCTGCAGAGTGATTACGCCAGGCGACCAGCCTATCCTTCAAAACTTGCTTATAGACCCCCAGCGCATACGCAGAATTATTTACTTTTGTCTTATTCAAGCTTAACAGGTTGTATATGTTATCTTCCAGCTTGCTTCTGCTCTTAAGTACCTCCAGCGTACCTTCTAAGCCCTGGAATCCCTGTCTCAGGCCATATCCCTGTGAGGTGTAATACTCGATGAACCCATCCGACCACTCCAGGGGTCTCCCGTGGACAGCTTTGCGGAAAGCCTGCTCCAGATCGTCCTGTTCAATAACAAACAGTAGCGGGTTCAATGGCTTAATAATGGCCTCCAGCTCCTGAATGTAGCTTATCATGTACTCCTCAGCTTCGGCTGCATCGTGCCTGATCATCCCCATAGTCACAGGATTCTGAATAAAACAGCAATCAAACACATACGTATCCGGCCCCCGTAAGGCACTCTCCGTAAACTGCCTCCACCTTGCTGTAATCAGCTTCCTGTGCTGAGCCAGCGGCAGTTCATATACATCCTTTCGGGTCAATCTGTCCATCCATTCCTTCGGAAGGAGAGGACCGTAAGCATTTATTATTTTCCGGTATCCGACCAGATAATTGTTGTCTTGACAGGTAGTGTGCGCGCTTAATACTTCCCCCGAATTCCCGCCGCAGATTCTCGACAGCTCATCATATTCTGCTTGGTAAGGCAAGCAACTCCATCATAATCAGCGGGATGATCCAGATTCCCTTCCAGGACAAGCTGAGCGCTCACATTCATCTCCGTAAGAATTTCGTAAACCAGCTGTGCCGTTGTGGACTTCCCATAGCCGGGTAAACCCTCGACTAAGACTAATTTCGGTTGTTTCATATATCGTTCCCCCGTTCACTCATTAGGAGGATAGGCAGGTAAAGAGCCATATAGATGCTATTTCCGGCAACAAAAAAGGATACCCCTAGGTATCCGCAGAAGTCGGTATACGAACCATTCACCCTGCATACCCTGTAAGTTGACAGAAAGACATGCCTAATAGCATAGTGATCCCCACTATTACCGGCTCGTCCTTCAGTTCATTCACACTTACAAAGTAATCCACATGATGGTGTTTATGCTCCTTTACTGGCATCTCTTTATTGATCGTAACACTGGAGAAGGATAAATACAATTAGGTGTTCACCCACACGGTTCCTCAGCAATTCCTTAGATTCCCAAAGCTTAGTTTCACCGGGAGGATAGACTCCACGATGAGCATCATAATCGCTCGCTAGCTCTGCAAGCCGCTCCAATGAATCATATTCAGAGGTTAAGTCAGGCTGCCATTAACATCCTACTGTGGTTCACCATGGCGGATAAGATAAAATTGCGTCACTTATATCCCCCCCAACTTTACATATATTCTACCAAGGAACCACTGTAAGCTCCGGCCATTTGGACTTCCATTTCTGCGTCTTCGCTTCGTAGATCTTCTCGCTGATCAGTGCTTTGTTGGGCCGTAGAATTAAATGAAATAAATCCTCCAGACCAAATGGGGCATAAATCTTCCATTCACCATTCAGCTCAAGCCTTGCTCCCAGCGAGGTCACTGTAGTCGGCCAACTGTCGATTGCTGCTTCCAGGGAGAGGTAGGGTGGGATTTCCACACCGAACTTCTGCGGATACCACAGATGAACGCGGGCCTGATTCTTGAGATCGACCGGAAGGGGAACGCCGTCAAAAAGCTCTCTGCCCTTCGCAACCACCTTATCCTCAGCAGCATAACTCAGATCAGCTGCATCATAGTAGATAATATCGATGTCACTGATTCCGTATCCCGGCGACCGTCCGGTAAATTCATTCCATATTGTTTGCACCAGGCATCCTGCGCCAATGTAGTAAGGAACTGGAGCCAGACCTTGGGCACGCTTGAAAATATCCATTAGCAGTGTATCTCGGGTGAATAGCTCCATAAGACGGTTATGCAGTACATCCCCCTCATGCATCAGCAGAAGCCTCAACAGGCTCAGAGGATAGCCGATATTGCAAAATCAGCTGTGTTCCTTTGCTTCCGCTCCGCCGCAGACCATGATCCTGAAATCCGGCCCCAAGATATAGCTGACTGGCGGCGGTATTGCATTCATTCACAGCCAGCACAATTTGCCGGGCTTCAGGGTAGTGGCGGCGGACAAGATCCGGCAGCAGCAACATTGCTGCTTTAGCGAACCCACGGCCCTGGCTGGCATGGTCCATCAGGAAAGCGCGCAGCAGAACTGCATCGGCATAGTCAGGAAAGAAATCGGCTATGCCCTCACCAGTGTGGAGGATGAAGAAGCCCACCGCCTGTTCTCCGCAGGCAATGACCACTCCCTCCTTACCGGTATCCTCCTTGATATCCTGAAGCGTCTCCTCCGGCAGTCCAGTGAACTGCAACTGCTCCGCTGGAAGCTTAAAGCCAAGTAACTGGTCCTTGAATTGCTCCCCATACTCGTCACCGTACCTAAACAATGATATGTGCTGCCCCTGACTCAACTGTATTCCCCCCGTAGGTAACTAACTCAGAAGTCCTTCTTTCCGCAAAAGTTCAGTTTGCGCAGGTTATCGGAACACGCACCTGTAATCTCGCTCATTGTATTCAGTTTTTTGATTACATTTGGACCACGTGCCCGCGCGACGCCGAATGTGGTCGGTTTTTCGATTACATTTGGCCCACGTGCCCACTCAGCGCTGAATGTAATCGGTTTTTCGATTACATTTGGTCCACGTGCCTGCGCGACGCCGAATGTGGTCGGTTTTTCGATTACATTTGGTCCACGCACCCACGCAGCGCTGAATGTGGTCGGTTTTTCGCACACATCAGCCCATGTCCGGTGCAACCAGGGTCCCTAACCTACAAAGGCAAAGCGTAATACTGCGCCCGCTGGCTCTCGTCCTGCTGATACAGAATGACCAGCAGCGTGCGGCCATCGCTTGCCCCAGGGTGCGGATCGTTAAGGACCGCCGCTGGCACACCACCAGCCACTGCTGCCACAGTAGGCAGAAGATCTGCCTCAGTAGCGGCCACGCCGCCCGCTCCAGCTCCCCCGCGTTCTGCCGGGGCCGATGCTGTAACCGCCGCGTGTATCTCCCGGCCGTTCCCGTTCCCGTTCCCGTTCCCGTTCCCGTTCCCGTTCCCGTTCCCGTTCCCGTTCCCGGCATCAGCACCCGCTTCGGCACCCGCCTCAGCGCCAAGCTCCCCGTCATAGCGAAGCCCGCTGATCGATTCCAGCACCGGCGCAAGGCGGAACGGCAGCTCATCGAGCACGATGAACTTCTGGAGCTCCCGCTCGCTAAGTCCGGCTTCCGCCAGCTTGGCCGAGATCAGCTCCGGCTGACTGGCGATCTGCTTCAGGTGCTTCGCCCACTCCGCTTTATCAAGCACATCGTCCCACCAGATCTTGCGGGGCTTGTACTTGTGGGCGAGGAAGTAGTCCAGCTTCATCAGGCCGGTGACAATGTCCATGGAGGCCGTGCCCCGGTCCGTCAGGAAGTCCTGCAGCCGGGTGAACAGATCCTCCAACTGATGCCCGATCTTCTGCCAGCCCCGTTCTTCCCAGTAGTCCCCGAACTCCTGGAAGAAGTCGAACGGAGACGGGAACACATGTCGGATCAAATACTTGACCGAATGAGCCAGCCGCTGGCTGTTCCAGTACTTCTCCAGCACATCCTCCAGCCGCTTGAGCCGGATAATATCGGCGAACGGCATAACATGGCTGCTGAGAATTTCGTATGGTGCATGCTCCATATACGTATAGTCATATTTGGCAGCCTGGGCGCGCAGCCCGGTACCGCGCAGCATTTTGAGGAAACCTAATTGCAGCTCCTCCGGCTCCATGGCGAAGACGTCATTGAAGGTCTTGCGGAAGGTGGCGTAATCCTCCATCGGCAGTCCGGCGATCAGATCAAGATGCTGGTCGATGTTGCCGCTGGCCTTAATCTTCATCACAGTGCGCGACAGCTTGGTGAAGTTCTGGCGGCGCTTGACCAGCTCATTGGTCTCATCATTCGTCGACTGAACGCCGATCTCGAAGCGGAAGACGCCCGGCGGGGCGTTTTGCGCCAGGAAATCCAGCACCTCGGGACGCATAATATCAGCGGTAATCTCGAACTGGAACACGCAGCCCTGATGATTGTCGATCAGGAACTGGAACATCTCCATCGCATAATTGCGGTTGATATTGAATGTGCGGTCCAGGAACTTGATCACCTTGGCCCCGCCCTCAATCAGATAGAGCAGATCGGACTTCACCCGTTCGATATCATAATAACGCACGCCCACCTCAATGCTGGACAGGCAGAATTGGCAGTTGAAGGGACAGCCCCGGCTCGTCTCAAAATAAACGATACGCTTGCTCAGCTCCGGCAGATCCTCCGCGAAGCGGTGCGGGGTCGGCAGAGTGTTGAGATCGCTTTTGGGACGGGGAGGATTGACGATCAGCTCTTCACCCTTGCGGTAAGCCGCACCATATACGAAATGGTACTTATGTTCATCCCGGATCTCCTGCAGCAGATGGTGGAAGGTCTCTTCCCCGTCACCGTTCACGACGAAGTCTACTCCGGCCTCCCGCTTCATCCAGTAGAGCGGCTCATAGGATACCTCCGGCCCGCCCAGCACAATCTTGACCTCCGGCATGACCTGCTTGAGAATTCCGACCAGCTTGATGGTCTCCTCGATGTTCCAGATATAACAGGAGAAGCCGATCACATCCGGCTGCTTCTGAAAAAGGTCAGACACGATATTCATCGCGGGATCTTTGATGGTATATTCCGCCAAAAGGATATCCTTGAACTCATGCTCGCTATACGCCTTCAGCAACCGGATCGCAAGCGACGTATGAATATATTTGGCATTTAATGTGGCCAGGATGATTCTCATGCCTTATAACCTTCTTTACATGTCATTTTGAAAAAACTCCAGGAAGGCCTTGCCGTACTTCCGGTACTTCACTTCACCGACACCCTTCACCCTCAGCATCTCCGATTCCGTCTGCGGACAGACCACGCTCATCTCACGCAGCGTCGCATCATTGAAAATGATGTACGACGGCACATGCTCGCGCCCCGCCAGCTCGCGGCGGATCAGGCGCAGCTGTTCGAACACCGTCTCATTGACCGCAGACGGTGAAGTATCACGCGAGCGGCTGCGGTCCCGCGTGCCGGAGGTGACCAGCGTGCGGGCTACGCGCTGATGCACCTGGCGCTGGCCGCGCAGCACCTCTGCTGCCAGCGGCTGCAGCCGGACCACCGGATACTGGCCTTCGGACAAGGCCAGATATCCTTCCGAGATCAGCATATTGATGATCTCGGTAATCTCCTTCTCACTGCGGCTGGACATAGCGCCGTGAGTTGGCAGCTGCTCGAAGCCGTATTGCAGCACCTTCTGGTTACGCGAGCCCTTCAGCACGGATGAGACCAGCGCCACGCCGTAACGCTCCCGCATCCGGTGGATGCAGGAGAAGATCTTCTGCGCTTCTACGGTGATATCCACCAGCTCACGCTCATCAGTACAGGAGCTGCAGATCCCGCAGTGATCATCGTCATGGCTCTCGCCGAAATAGTCGAGCTGTGCACTGCGCAGGCAGCGGGTGGTATAGCAGTATTCAATCATCTGCTGGAGCTTGCGGTATTCGTTGGCTTTGCGTTCCGGGTCCTGCGGGTTCTGCTCAATCAGGAATTTCTGGGTCATGATATCCTGCGCACTGAACAGCAGGATACAATCGCTCGGCTCCCCGTCACGCCCGGCACGGCCCGCCTCCTGAACATAGGCCTCCATGTTCTTCGGCATATTGTAATGAATGACATAACGCACGTTAGACTTGTCGATCCCCATCCCGAAGGCATTCGTAGCGACCATGACACGGATATCGTCATACAGGAAGCCTTCCTGGCTGTCCGCCCGCTCCTGGTCGTTCATTCCGGCATGATAGCGCCCCGCCGTGATGCCTGCGGCCTGGAGGCGCTGGTAGAGATCATCCACCTCCTTGCGGGTGGCGGCATACACGATGCCAGGCTGATGGGCATGCTGAGCCGCGTAATCCAGCACGAACTCTCGCTTGTTCTCTCCGCGCAGCACGGACATCGCCAGGTTGTCACGGCCAAGTCCGGTCATGAAGACGCCCGGCTCGCGCAGGCGTAGCAGCCGGACCATATCCTCCATAACCTCCGGGGTAGCCGTAGCGGTGAAGGCCGCCAGAATCGGACGCTGCGGCAGCTGCTCCACGAACGGGGAGACCGCCAGATAACTGGTGCGGAAGTCATGGCCCCACTGCGAGACGCAGTGCGCCTCATCGACAGCTACGCAGGAGATATTCAGTCCCGCCATCTCCAGGCGGAACCAGTCCAGCTCCAGACGCTCGGGAGCTACATAGAGCAGCTTCAAGTCGCCGCGGCGGGCCGCACGGATGCGCTCATTCACTTCTTTGCCGCTCAGGGTGCTGTTGATATAAGCAGCGGGAATCCCTGCTGTCGTAAGAGCATCCACCTGATCCTTCATCAGGGAGATCAGCGGGGAGACGACCAGGGTAAGCCCCGGATGCAGCAGCGCCGGAACCTGATAGCAGATGGACTTACCGCCTCCGGTAGGCAGAATGCCAAGCGTATCGCGGCCTTCCAGCAGATTGTTCACAATTTTTTTCTGGCCGTCCCGGAAATCGGGATAACCGTAATATTTTTGCAGCTCGGCCTGAGCCTGCTCCATTAATGATCCTTGCATCTCCATGTCTATTCAAACTCCTTAAGGCTTTCTACCTTTTAGTTTACCGGGCAACCGGCTGCCAAGCAACCGCCTGAAGCAGATATCATCGCTCTCCTGCCGGGACCCCATCCCTTCCGTAGTATTTCTTCACGGCCCATGGTATATTGAGGAGTAACCTATTAAAGGACGGAGAATGCGGTCATGAATACAAGAAGAACCAGAAATCAGGGGAACAGAACCTCTAACCATAAACAGGGAACAAGATCCGGAGCCCCGGCCAAGCCGGCAGCTGCACCCAAATCCTATACGGTAGCCGAACCTGCGGAGCTGCTTGTTTTTCTGCTGAAGACGATTACGAATAAGGGGCGCAACTCAATCAAATCCATGCTCTCCCGCGGACAGGTTGCTGTGAACGGCAAACCGGTGACCAAGCATAACCATCTGCTCCATCCAGGCCAGACCGTGACGATTGACCAGGAGAAGCCTGCTGAAGCCAAGGAGATGCTGGGACTGACCATTGTCCATGAGGATGACGATATTATCGTGATTCAGAAGGATGCGGGGCTCCTGTCCATCGCAACTGGAGAAGATAATGAACTGACGGCTTACCGCCAGCTGATGGAGCATGTCCGCCTGAGCAATCCGAAGAACCGCGTCTATGTGGTGCACCGGCTGGACCGTGATACCTCGGGCGTCATGATGTTTGCCAAAAGCGAGGCGATTCAGCAGTCCCTCCAGAACAGCTGGAAGGAGACCGTCAAGGAACGCTCCTACGTGGCTCTGGTGGAAGGCGCCGTTAAGAGATCCGAGGGCACGATCAGCTCCTGGCTGAAGGAGACCTCCACGCTGAAGATGTACTCCAGTCCGCATGAGGGAGACGGGCTGCATGCCGTAACCCGTTATAAGCTGATCCAGGCGAACCGCCACTTCTCCCTGCTGGAGGTGCATCTGGAGACCGGACGGAAGAATCAGATCCGTGTTCACATGTCCGACATCGGCCATCCGATTGCCGGGGACAAGAAGTACGGCGCAGAGACTAAGGCAGTCGGCCGTCTCGGTCTGCATGCCCGTGTGCTCTCATTCGTTCATCCGACCACAGGCGACATTCTGACGTTTGAGAGCGCGATTCCGAAGACTTTTCTGAAATACACAGCACCGGCACCTACGAACTAATCCCTAAGCTGTGAGTGCCGACAGCAGATCATAATATAATATAGAGAAACGATAGAAGGTGCCGCTCTTGTTCCACCCTACTGTTTTTGACAATATCAAAATCGCCCTGGAGAACCAGATCTATGACTACGACAATCTGGATGGGGTTCTAGTTGTAACAGACCGGTCTGATCTGCTCAATCTCGCGCTGATGTCGCGTGAATTCAGCCTCGCGTTCAAGCTGACCGGAGGCCTGAATGTGACGTCCGAGATTCTGCTCCAGTCTACAGTGAAGGACCTTGGCGATGAGATTCTGGAGACGCCGGGCAGCGATCCGGGATGCAGTCTTTTCTTACGCTTTTATCTGGAGATTGAAGATGTGAATGAGCAGTGCCCCACGATTGAAGAGATTCTGACCCGAATCTGGAGACCTGAATTTCAGCCTGTGCAATCGCTCAGCTTCCGCTATGGACAGACGGGCGATACGTACAATAACTGTGTTGAACTGCAATTCAAACGGCAAATTACCGAAGAGCAAATGGAAGACCTTCCGAACCTCTTGAAGTTCCTGCTGCAGAGCGCCGAAGAACTGGAAGAGGTATAACGCTATACATGGGGTGAGCTGATAATGAATTTCCTGCCTCCTGCCCGGACGGGCCGCTGGCTGGCATGGTCTGCCGGTTACGCGCTGCTGCTATGGCTATTGCTGATTCTGCACCGGTATCTGTGGTTAGGTGAGCCTTTCAACTTTATTCTTGCCCTACGCTGGGCCCTCCTTGCCATTGTAATCTCCGGTATAGTCAACGGATTCGGCTGGTTGGGTGCGCAGCTTGTGTGGATTTTCTCAAGCGCTGGAACTGTGGCGGGACTCTTCCTGATGTACATGTACACTTACCGTGAAATGTCGGGCTTCGAGGATCTTGCAGGCTTTCTGTCCTTCGGCCTGTTTACAGCAGGCGGCTTCGCTCTGGGTCTTATCGCCGAGGGCGGCCGCCTGCTGATACACTATTGGCGCAAACGCTGATTCCTGTTAGGAGCTGATGACCCTTATGTCCAATTCCCTGCTGACCAAAAATGCGCTCGCACGCTCACTCAAGGACCTGATGGCCCATCTTCCGCTGAACAAAATCTCCGTCCGGCATCTGGTTGAGGATTGCGGCGTGAACCGGCAGACCTTTTATTATCATTTTCAGGATATCTATGATTTGCTGGGCTGGATCTACAAGACGGAGGCTGTCGAGAGCATTGCCCAGTACCGCAGCTACAGCACGTGGACCGACGGATTCTACCGGATATTCTGCTACATCGAGAACAATAAGGCCTTCTGCTGCAACACCTTGGACTCCCTCGGACGGAGGCATCTGGATGCGTATCTGTATGAGGTGACGAGTGATCTCGTCATGGGCGTCATCAACGAGTTGGCCGCCGGGCTGAATGTCGGGACGCCGGATAAGCAGTTCATCGCCAACTTTTACACACTGGCCTTCACCGGACTGATCATTCAGTGGATGCAGGACGGGATGCAGGAGCCGCCGGGGCCGATGATTGAGAAGCTGAGCGTCCTGATCGAAGGGAACTTCCTGAAGGCGCTGTATAAATATGAGAACATTTTGTCGTAACCTCAGGGTTACGGCTTTTTTTTTGCCCAAAAACGTTACACTTTGTTCCATATGTCCAAATTTTATACAGATCATACGCTTTGATGATACCCTCCAGGGCGGGACTGGATTACACTCGGTTCAGGTCCAGTATTCAAGCAAATCTATGGAGGCGGTAATCAGTGAAAAAAGAGTACGGTAACGAGCAGGTATATTTCGTAGGCGGTGGCATTGCATCCCTTGCGGGTGCGGCCTATCTGGTTAGAGACTGCAATTTTCCCGGACAGAACATTCACATTATTGAAGAGATGAAGATCCTTGGCGGCAGCAATGACGGAGCCGGCGATGCAGAGCATGGATATGTCATTCGCGGCGGCCGCATGCTGAACGATGAGACCTATGAGAACCTGTGGGAGCTATTAAGTACCATTCCGTCCATTGACCAGCCGGGGATGACGCTGCGGGAAGAAATCGTTCAATTTGACGAGTCCAATCCAACCCGCGGCCAGGCACGGCTAATCAACAGCAAGGGTGAGGTTCTGGATGTCACCTCAATGGGCTTCGATATGGCAGACCGCCTGGCCATGGGCAAGCTGGTCATTACGCCGGAGCCAGCCCTGGGCACCTTGCGGATTAACGACTGGTTCGGACCGCATTTCTTCACGACGAACTTCTGGTACATGTGGGCAACCACCTTTGCTTTCCAGCCTTGGCATAGTGCGGTTGAGTTCAAGCGGTATATGCTCCGCTTCATGCACGAGTTCCCTAGAATTCAAACGCTTGAAGGCGTAACCCGCACCCCATACAACCAATATGATTCGATTATTCTGCCGCTGCATCAATATCTGGAGCCGCTGGGCGTAGATTTCACCTTGAAATGTACGGTAACCGATCTGGAATTCAAAGATGGCGACGGCATTACAGTAACCGCGATGAAGGTCGTCCGCGATGGCGTGGAGGATGTCATTACTGTCAATGAAGGTGACCGGGTCATTGTGACGAACGGCTCGATGACCGAAGGCTCCAGCCTCGGATCAATGACCTCCGCTCCCGGGATGAACGGTAAGGGCAGCTCATGGAAGCTGTGGGAGACGATCGCCGCGAAGAAGCCAGGTCTCGGTAATCCTTCTTCCTTCGACGATCATGTGGATGAATCCAAATGGGAATCCTTCACGGTGACCTTCCAGGACTCGAAGTTCTTCGACCTGATGGAGAAGTTCACCCGCAACCGGGCCGGTACCGGCGCACTCGTAACGTTCAAGGATTCCAGTTGGTTCATGTCGGTCGTGCTGGCCTTCCAGCCACATTTCCGCAACCAGCCGGAGCATGTCAAAGTCTTCTGGGGATATGGCCTGTACCCGGACAAGGTCGGCGATTATGTATACAAAAAAATGTGCGACTGTACCGGCGAAGAAATTATGGAGGAGCTGATCGGACATCTGCACTTCGAGGCGCATAAGGAAGAGATCATGGCTACCGCCAACTGTATTCCTTGCATGATGCCATATATCACCTCCCAGTTCATGCCGCGCCTGAATAGCGACCGGCCGCAGGTAGTGCCTGAAGGCTCCACCAACCTGGCCTTTATCAGCCAATACTGCGAGATCCCGGACGATATCGTTTTCACGGAAGAATATTCAGTCCGTGCCGCCCGTATCGCCGTCTACACCTTGTTCGGCGTGAACCGCCCGGTAGAGCCGATCAATGCGTACCAGAACGATGTCCGCACACTGTTCTCCAGTCTAATAACCTCATTCCGGTAACGGCCTGATCCAGCTACTGCGGTGTTGCCCGCCCGGACGTTGAGCCCGCCCTCTGAGGACGGCGGGCTGGGCGCGCGGACTGGCAGCCGGATTCACACATGTACAGCCGCGGCGGTCCAAATATGTTCGGTTTTCCGCATACATTTGGACCACTTGCCCACGTAGCTGCGATTGTGTTCGGTTTCCCGCGCCAGGCCTGTGGTCTCTGTAAGCAACAAAAACCCCTGCTGCATGAATTTCATGCGGCGGGGGTTTCGTGCGTCCATTTGTTGCAACCTTGCTAAGAAGGTCCAGTGACGGCGGGAATTCCATATTTTACAGCCTTTTCCGATTAGCCGAAGCCTCCTGACTGGATGGATCACGTTACACAGACTCCAGCGGCGGACTCCAGTGCGCTTATTTGTACCAAATCATCTTTTGCGGCAGCGTTGCGGACACAAGTGCGCTTAAGTGCCGAATATCCTGCAATTTTGCTTAAAAAACCTCTGCATAGCGTCCTCAGAGTCCGGCAAGCTGCCCAAAATGGCCTTTTGGCGCGATTAGCGGAACTGTAGTCCGTAACCAGACTCGTTCGTCCAGGCACAGCACGCAGCAACGCTTACTTCAAGCCTGCCTCTGATCACAATCAGATGCTGCAGGAGCCGTCATCGCAGCCGTCATCAGACGGTGCAGCCCCGGATTTCGGCTGGCCGACCACCTGAAGCTCTGGACCCTTCTGCTCCTCCGCCCATACCGTGTCCAGCACTTCAGTAAAGACCGGACCCGGCTGTGCGCCGGATACTGCGTACTTATTATTGAAGACGAAGAACGGAACGCCGGTGATGTTCAGCTGCCGGGCAGCTTCAATGTCAGCCTCTACCCGGTCGCCATAAGCCTCACTGTCGAGCACCTCAGCCACTTTGGCCTGATCCAGTCCGGCCTCGGCAGCCAGCTCAGCCAGCACTTGGCGGTCACCCAGATTCAATGAATCGGTGAAGTACGCACGCAGCAGCCGTTCGGTCATCTGCGGAGCCTTGCCCTGAGTAGCGGCATAATGGCTCAAGCGGTGAGCGTCAAAGGTATTCGTGGACTGAATTGTATCGAAATTGAACTCCAGACCCACACCCTGCGCCTGCTCGGCCAGCTGTGCGTTCATCTCCTTGGCCTTGTCACGGGTCATGCCGTATTTACCGGCCAGCAGCTCATGGATATCTCTCGTCTCATCGGTGCGTGCATTCGGGTCCAGCTGGAAGCTGCGGAACACGACCTCTACCTGGTCACGGCCGGGGAATTGGCTCAGCGCGTGCTCCAGCCGTCTTTTGCCGATATAGCAGAACGGGCAGGCATAATCAGACCATATATCTATTCTCATGGGAATTCCTCCTGAATGGTAATGGTATTTGTATTGCAATTCACTTACTATTATATAGTTAAAAACCGAAAATTACAAACAAACTTTCTGAACAATCCTTGCTCGCTAAATGCCCCGCACACTCTCTCCCCTGCTGGCTTCCGGGAGAAAAGTAAACGAAAGAGGTATATACGTCCGCCCGGGCGGACAGGTAAAATTAGAGCAACTAAGAAGTCCCGAAAGGAGTCAACGGTATGCATGACCTGTCTATAGTCATTCCCACGCGTAACCGGATCAGCGATCTGACCCTCTGCATTGAATCCATCGGCGCGCAGACCGGCCTGGAGGATGTCTCCATCGAACTGCTGATCGTGGACGACGGCGAGATCGGAGAACGGGTGCTGGAGTATTTCCGCGAGGTGCTCGGGCGTCTTCCAGATGCCAGCCTGTGTTATTACCGCAAAACCAAGCCCGGCGTCTGGCTCTCCCGCTACGAGGCCCTCGGGCTCATCGACGGGGAGATTCTGCTCAGCTTCGATGACGATGCGGAGCTGGACGATTCGTTCTATATCCGCCGGATGCTCGATACCTATGCCTCAGACCCGTCCATTGTCGGGGTCGGCGGAATCGCCAAGGGTCTCTCCAGCAGCAAATCGGGCAAGCTGCTCGGCAGGCTGACCTGCCAAATGTCGGCTTCGCCAGGCAGACTGTCGGCAAGCACACTGGCCGGGTCTCTTCTCTTATGGGGGGAGACGGAGAATATTTTTGAGACGGACTTCTTCCATGGCTGCAATATGTCCTTCCGCAGCTCGGCGCTGCGGGATATGAAGCCGTACCCCTGGATGACCAGCTACGCAGTAGCAGACGATATCTATATGTGCCATCTGGCGAGCAGATACGGCAAGCTGGTGATTAACCCGGAGCTGAAAATCATGCATCATGAATCGCCCAGCTCGCGCGACAAGGCAGGCCGGGTCGCACGGGCGACCGCAGTCAATCATTATTATCTGCTGAATCTGCGCAAAGCACCCGTGAAGAATTATGCAGCTCTGCTCTGGACCTTGTCTTACCTCGCCGTCAAGTCTACGCTCAAGCGGAACTTCAATGCCGTCTCCGGCTACGCCAGCGGCATTCTGTTCGTGCTTAATCCCCGCAAGAATAAATACAGGGAATTTATGCTGGACTAGGCACAGAACTCCACGAAAAACCGCTAGTGTGCACAGAACCAAACAGTTCAAGGATGTTATGAGGCCCTATGCCCCATACATCCGGTTCATACACCTTCTGGTCAGCACATTACTTCGTATTCGGTTTTCCGCATACATTCGCCCCACTTCCCTCGCCACCTCTCATTACTCCTTATCCGAATGATAAATCGCAAAAAGGGTGCCCCCGAAGCAGCTTAGTGCTGCCCCGATGACACCCTTTTACCTACTTGGTTCTTAGGCCGTATACCCGAAGCCCAGGATGGTGAAGCACTTCTCCTGATCCTCCGGCGCCATCCGGATCTCCACCACATGCTCCTCGCTCTGCTCATTCTTATACAGAATCACAGCGTTGCAGTGGGTCCAGCTATTCACATGCGGATCTGCCGTCAGAACCAGCTTGCCGTCCACATAGACCTCCGCCTTGCCCACATCCGGGCTGCCCGAATCCTTGAAGACCAGGATCAGATTCTTGCTGGTGATTGTCAGCCTGAAGCGATCCTCACCAGACGCAGCCGTGTGCATCCAGTTATGCGGGAATTGCGGAGTGCCGAACGGATTGGCATCCATCTCCACCTGCTGCAGCTCCTCATCCGTACCGTCGAAGCCGCCTGCTTCAATAGCAATCGCAGCACCTGCGCTGCCCAGATCACTTATGCGGTCCAGCAGCCGGACATGGGCAAAATCATTGCCGAGCACAGGCGCACCCGTCAGCGTATCCTCACCCTCTTCATCCATCCCCGCCCGGGCGGTTTCGGAGAACAGGTAGCCCAGGGAATCCGCCATTACGCGGTGCCCATCATTCGTAGGGTGATAAATATCGTAGAAGAATTGCCGCTTGGAGATGATATTCCCTTCGGCCTTGCTCAGCCGGAACTGCTCTGTTACTGCATCTTTGACACTGACCATCGGGAGATTATAGCGTCTGCCTACCGGGGAGAGGCGGTCCTGCAGGTTCCAGTCATTCACGAAGACACTGAACAGCAGGATGACAGCAGGATGGTTCGGGGCAGACAGAATTTTGAGACAGAGGCTCTCGAAGCAGTTACCCTTCGTCTCGTCCCCTTCATCATTCACAGCAAATTCCACCACTACGATGTCAGGAGCGGCTACACTATCCCTCAACACATCCCGCTCATAGCGGATCATCCCCAGCTCGGAGGGCGTCCCGCCAACCCCGGCCTTGATGAAATGAATGTTCTCTCCTCCGTCCTTGCCGAATAACTCCTTAAATCTCAAGTACGACTGATAAGCATAGCATTCTGTATGGATCGGTTTGGCTCCTGCACCCTGTGTGATAGACCCGCCAATATAAGCAATCGTCACATCCTCGCCGCTTGCAGCCTTGTCCATAGCCCGCTTCAGCCGCCGGTTATTGCCCGCATGCAGCAGGGACTTCGCAATCATTGCACGATAAGCAGACGAATCGAAGTCTACGGGAGGTTCCGCTGTCAGCTCAGGTGCCGTGTACCCGTCATTAAGGTAGAGAACGATGCTCGCTGTCGCCAGTTCCCCCTCGTTGTTGAACTCAAAGGCATATTTGCCGGGAGCCACATCCTCCTCAGACCATTCGGTCTCCTCCAGTTTCACTAGGATTTCCGTTCCATCGCCAGGGCAGGGGACCCGCAGCTGCGTGCCAGTCTCATATTTGCTGGTTCTGCCCCAATTCTGCAGGAGAAAAGTGACCGCTGTCCCTTCCTCCCCCGTCTTCACAGATACACCAATGCTGTGCACCAGCTTGCGGAAGCCGGTCCAGTCTCTAAGCATCGCCAGCATCTGCTCATCCGTAACCCCGCCTATGTATTTGGCTTTATCGATCAGATAATTGCCTTCCAGATAGACCTCCTGCGAGGGCTTGCCCTCCGCCCGGGCGGTTGCCTCAATCGCCGTCTCGAACATGACGAAGAAGCCGTCCCGGCGCTCCACTGGATCTTGGGGTGCCGCCGGACCCTCCTGCCCGCCAAGCCCGGTACTGTTGCTATACTTTTCCATATCCATCAGCCTCACTTTGTCTGAAGGCGCTCTCACTCATCAGGAGCAGGACAGCTCTCATCCGCCGCCATGCCCGCTCTTGACTTCAGCTGCGCCATAATAGTCTGCATTAACGATTTCATTATAGCCTGGGGTCTGGAGCAGCTCAACGTACAACCTGAAACTCTGTTTAGTTATTACAACAATTCGTTAGTTTGTCTCTATTGCAGCATTCCGGTGGAGATGAACAGAATCATATGCTCTTTGATCTTGTTCTGATCCAGCGGCTCATGGGATTTGTTCCATTCCGTGGTCAGCGCCAGATACATCCGCAGAATCATAAACGCCGCCACACTGGCATCGCAGGCCTTCACTTCTCCGTTCCCGATGGCCTCCTCGATCTGCTGCTGCAGGAACTCCAGCGCATAACCCTCCATCCGCTTCACGCCTTCGAGCGCCTGGGCCGTACCGATATCCCGTACCTCCTGCGCCAGCTTCACGAACAGCTCATGGTCCAGGCGGAACTCCAGAATGGAGTCCAGCAGATGAAGCAGCTTATGCACGAAGGAAGTTTGCTGCGCAGCCACACGGCTCATCACCGATGTTAATTCAGCTGTGGCCTTGCCCAGAATTTCCTCGAACAGTTCTTCCTTGGTTTTGAAAAAGGTATAGATCGTGCCCTTGCCCACATTGGCGATTCTGGATACCTGATCCATCGTCGTAGCTTTATAGCCGAATTGTACAAAAGACAGGGTTGCAGCCTGCAGGATTAAAGCTTTACGGTCAATAGACATAGGTCATGCTCCTTTACTGTAAACAAGTGGAAACCGCTTTGCCGTCCTTTTAAGGAACGGTACCGTTTCAGCGGGAAATAGAAGGATAATGTATAGCCTTATCTTTTGAAAATATCACAAGCCTCCCCCTTCGGCAAGCCGCGCTTTCGCACAAAATGTCATCAAATGAGTATCCATTGCTGTTCTTTCTGGGGTATGATAGTAAGGATGCAACCACGAAACTAATTGTATGGATGGTGGAATATGTCTGAAATCAAAAAAACATCTAAGAACAAAAAAACCGTTGTAATTCTGGCCGCGCTCGTCGTTGTTATCGCTGCGGCTGTGGTAATCTGGCTTACAGTAGGCAACAACAAGAGTGAAGACAGTCCTGCTGCTACTGGAACCGGCGATACGAAATCCCTGGAACAGACATTTTATATTTATGACACCGTCGTGAATATCAAGGTGTTCGGCGATACAGTGAAGCAGAAGAATATGGACGACATTCAGGCCATGCTGGAACGGATGGACATTGAGTTCAGCCGCACCAAGACGAACGGGGAATTGTACGCAGTGAATCAGGCCGCCGGTAAGCAAGCTGTTGCTGTGTCTGACGAAACGCTGGATATCGTGAAGCTCTCCCTCAAATATGCAGAGGAAATGGACGGGCTTTACGATCCGACCATCGGGCCGCTGGTCGACCTCTGGGCCATCGGCGAAGGCGGAGAGCGCGTGCCGGACCAGGCAGCGATTGACAAGGCGCGCAGCTTGACCAACTATAAGGATGTTATTGTAGATGAAGCCGCGAAGACGGTGAAGTTAGCCAAAGAAGGCATGGTGCTGGACATGGGCGGAATCGGCAAGGGCTATGCGGCTGACCGGATCGCCGACTATCTCAAGGCTCAGGGCCTGAACAGCGCGATGATTAATCTCGGGGGCAGCAGCATTATCGCCCTTGGCAATAAGCCAAATGGTTCCCAGTGGAATATCGGCCTGCAAGACCCCGATCAGAGCCGGGGCACCCAGCTCGGCACGATTAAAATTACCGATGAGGTCATTGATGCTTCCGGGGTGTATGAGCGCTTCTTCATGCAGGACGGGGTGCGTTACCACCATATCCTCGACCCCCGCACGGGCTTCCCTTCCCAGAACGGGCTGAAGAGTATCACTATCATGAGCCCCAATGCGACAGATGCGGACGCTCTTTCCACTGGTGTGTTCCTCATGGGCCTGGAAGAAGGCATGAAGTATCTCGAAGCGCTGCCGGAGAAGGTTGAGGCCTTCTTCATTACGGACGATAACAAGATCTATGCCACCTCTGAGCTGAAGAAGCGGCTGAATCTGACCGATCCCACTTATAGCTTCGCTAATTAACGGAGTCTGGTGCTGATGTGGCTAAGTAGCTTCCAGGTAAAATACACAAAAAAGGTGCCTTCCACTCACGGAGAGCACCTTTTCTGTATGAATATCACACCAGCGGCAGCTCGCTGAACTCTTTATAATTCGTGAAAATATGGCTTGGCCTATGATCCGTCCCCGGCTCTCGCCCGCGCGGATTGTACCAGCATACCTGCCAGCCCGCAGCCAGTGCCCCGACCACATCGTTGGCCCAGGTATCGCCCACATAGAGGCTGTTCTCCGGCACCGTTCCCGTCACACGGTTAACATGCGCGAAGATGGCCGGGTCCGGCTTTGCCAGACCGACCGCATCCGAGATGAAGATCATCTCCGGCGGAATGATCCGGTCGATCCCCAGCCCGCGCAGCTTGCCCATCTGGTGCTCCTGCGGACCGTTCGTGATAATGCCTACCGGGTGCCCTTGGCTAATGAACCGCTGCAATTGCTCCGCTACGCCTTCAATCATCTCAATCGTATATTGGCGGGCAATGTAGGAGGCCTGTATCTGCACCGCCTGCTCCCGAGAGAGCGGCAAGCCAAATTCGTCAAAAGCCAGCTCCAGCCGCATCACCCGCGTCTCCTCCAGCTCCATCTCCCCGCGCAGATACTTCGGCCACAGCAAATCACTGTGATGTCTTACCGTGTAGAACAGCTCTGCGTAATCCAGCTTGTCCTCCTCAGGGGCCAACACCTCACGTACGGCTTCCCGGAAGGGAAGCAGGTGGTCATACAGCGTATCATCCAGATCAAAAAACACAGCCAGCTTACCATTTGTCTCCGTCACACTAACTCTCCTAACCCTGCTTTAGAAATATAAATAATAATTGTAAAAGCTCTCGTCCCGCACATATCCATGGGCTTCGTATAAACGCTGTGCACCGGTGTTGTCCATCATGGTGGACAGCGTCAGGCCTTTGGCTCCTGTCCCCTGGGCGAAGCCCTTCACGCCTTCAAGCAGCAATGAGCCCAGTCCTTGTCCCCGCTGCTTCTGCGTCACGAACAGATCATTCAGAATCCATACCGGCTGGAGCGTAACGGAAGAGAACGAAGGATATAACTGCGCCAATCCATGAACCTGCCTGTCTTCACCCTCACCGGCAACCGCCATGAAGACAACCGATTCCTCATGCTGCAGTCTTGCCGTCAGGAACTCCCGGGCAGCTTCCAGGTCGGCAGCTTGGCCGTAAAAGCTGCGGTAGTCATTAAATACCGGTGCAAGCTCCTCCACATCCTCAAGACCCGCACGTTCAAAGCGAAAATTCAGCAAAGGTACGCCCCCTTATTCCCTGGAATCGTAAAAGACATGACGGGCGGTAATTGTACCGTCCTCAATATCCATCAGACCAAACGAATACTGCTTCTCCCGGCGTTTGTCCGTAGGCGAGCCCGGATTGAACAGCAGAATCCCGTTCTCCCGGCGCATCAGCGGCTGATGGGAATGGCCAAAGAGGATGCAGTCCACATCCTGGCCTTCAAAGGCCAGCAGCGCATTCCCATCCGTTCCTTTGCGGGAATATGGCGCGTGTCCGTGAATCATTCCAATGCGCATGCCCTCTAACGTAAGAATCTTACTCTCACCGAAGCGCTCAATAATATCATAGCCATCGTTGTTTCCGGCAATCCCCTCCACCGGGGCAAGCTCGGACAGCATGTCATAGATCTCCGGCGACACCCAGTCTCCCAAATGCAGAATGATATCCACCTGGCGGAATTCTTCCATAAGCACGGACGGCAAGCCCTTGGCCCTGCTTGAGAGATGGGTATCCGACACAACTCCAATCTTCATCTGCCTTCTCCTCCTTATTCAAAATGGCTAAGAAGCGCGGTAAACTGCGGTTCCCAGCCATTGTTATGTTCAAATCCAAGTTTACGTTCTATCATTGTACGATGCCCTGAAGAGGGAATGCAAGCGGGAGGCCCGGCTTCCGCCGCCGCTTCGCCTTGCCCGGCAAGGCGCTTTTCTTCTGCATTTGCGAACCCTATAATGAATGAACGCACCTTTAATTCAGAAAGGAGCGATAGTGCGTATGGACTACTATTTGCTCGAACCGCAATATCCCCGCAGCGGATTTATCAGCGGCGGCACAACCTTTATTCCTGAACTGGACACCAACTATATAGCTGTAGACGGCCCGCTGCCCGTTGATACAAAAGCTGAAGTCGAGCTTATGTCATCAGTCCGCAGCTTGAAGGTGGACTATTTCGAGACGGTCACGGGCACAAGAGTGGTATCAGATGCATTCAAAGCGCTACTGGAGCAAACCGACACAAACGTGCAGTTTATTCCCGCCGTTGTCCGCTATCATCATGGCCTCCCGGTTGAACGGACCTACTGGATCGCGCATCTGCCGGACCGGGTGGACGGCTTCGATTACGAACGATCAGAATACGGACGCAAAGCGGTGATCGCTGCTTCTGAGCACCAGCCGCCGCGCAAGCCCGTCAAGGTAATTTCCAGGCTCGTTCTCGATTCCGGCAAAATTGCCGGGCGGGAATTTTTCTTGCTGGCACACGTGTACGTGAGGCAGCCTATCATCTCTGGTGAATTCTACGCCCTATGCCAAAAGCACAAATTGAAGCTACAGGTCATCGCCATCTGATGCTGACTTGTATCTTGCCGGGAAGCGCTGTAAACTGCGGCTCTTGGACATTATCCTGTATTGCGATCCTCACTCCGTCCAGTTCCACAGCCGCACTTCCCCCACCTGGAGGTGACTCACCCATGAAGCCTCGCGCAGCTTCAGCAGTTCCTTGACCGGTCCGGTGACAACGGCCCCATAGAGCTTCACCCCGTTCTTCTCCAGATAAGCCACAGAGGTGTCTAACTGATTGATATACGCCGCTCTGCCCGCGAGTGTCTGATGCTGCTGCAGCAGCTTAAGGGTCTTGATGAAATTGGCATCCCGCAACGCGCCGCTCCCGTAAGACTCAACGGAAGGCGACACGCTGCTGAATGAGGATACGGAGCTGAACCAGCCTGTTTTTTCCTTGGTGACCTCTGATCTCTTCATATCATCCGCGTGCCACATAGGCTGATAGGGGAAGCCAAGCGGGTGTACGACCACATCGTTATCCCTCTCCCAAGGCCCGGTATCTGCTCCGAACCAGACAGGTTGAAGGTTCAGCGGCTCCAGCTGCTTCAGCAGCTCATCTGTGGTATATAAATGGCTGAGTAACAAATACGCCTCGGCAACCGTACCTTCAGGAAGCTTTGCAAGCCTCTTCCACTGATTATTGTCATCTCCTCCCCTGGCAGTCCCCTCCGCAGACGGATAATAGAACACTTTTCCAGACCCATTCCGCTCATCCGTCCAATTAAACTTACTAATATTAGCTAGTCCCAGATGGAGATCTTGGGTATAGCTGCCCACCTGAATACTCTCGCTGCCCACCTGCTTCAGCAGATTCCCGGATAACTCCAGCCGGAAAAAATAATGTACATCCGCTGAAAGCCGTACCGTGGTGTTAGGACGGGTAACAGCAATCGCTGATTCTACCACATCACGGTAGGTATTCATACGGTCGCCGGTGTTGTAGAAGACTGTTGTAATGATGCTGGTGATAACCGTAAAGATCAGGAACGCCGAAAATACAGTAAGTGTATTGTTAATCCGCGCCTTCCATTTGCCCCGGCGAATAATGGACTTCTCTCTTCGCTTCTTCTTCGCCTTTTTGAACCCTGGAGCTTGCGTATCCGTCTTGGTCCAGCTCCCAGTGGCCTGCCCGTCCTGCTCTTCCCGTTCCATCTGCTCCTCCAGATACAGCTGATACGCCTCAAGCTTCACAAGCTCACTCTCCAGCTCCTCACGCTCTTCCTCCGGGAGGGTGCCCTCACTGTACCTGCGTAGCTTCTCTTTAAATTCCTCACTCATGCTCATTCCTCCTCCGATCCGCCTCACGCAGCTTCTGCCTGGCGCGGAATACGAGTATCTTGTATTGGGACAAGCCTACCTCCATAATGTCAGCGGCTTCCTTATAGCTCAGCCCGTGCACATCGTGCAGCAGCAGGGCATGACGCTGCCCCTCCGGCAACTGGCTGAGCGCCCGCGCTGCTTCCTCCCAGCGTTCCTGCTTCAGCAGAGTGCCTTCCGTCGTCTCCGGGTGGGGCAGGCTGCTGAAATAAGCGCCTTCCTTCGCCACACTCCGCTTCTCCTTGCGCGTATAATCCACGAATGCATTATATGCAACCCGGAACAGCCACGGCTTAATCCGCTCCTCCCGGCAATCCTCCAGATACAGATACGCCCGGTAAAAGGTATCCTGCATCAAATCTTCAGCCGCATGATGGTCCTGGCAGAGGGAGCGCTGATAGCGGTAGATGTCGTCAACATATTGTTCATATAGTTCATCCAGCGAATTCGGCTCCATCTCCTCCCCCCTTACTCCATCCACGTATGAGCACGCGAAAAGTTACACTTTTGCAGGAAATTCCCTTAATACATTGGAACCCTAAACAAGTTTGCTCTAACGTGTGAACCATAGGTAGCATGGATACGCTTATTTAGAATGTGATCGGTTTTTCGATTACATTCGGTCGATGCGCCTCCCCGTCATCATTTCCTGGACATTACGAACAAAAAGGAGCCTCACGGCTCCCTCAAGTACTTGCTATTCCGCCTCTGTTCCCCGGCGGCTCAATAAAATCCAATGCTGGACGAAGCGTCCTTCATCCATTCCCGTTTGCGGCCCTTGTCCAGCTCGCCGCGCATACCGCGCACCAGAAGCTCCACATCTGCCGTGCCGTTCTCATGCCATTCCAGTGCGGCACTGACATACAGCTCGCCGAGCTGGGTCAAGGAGAAATCCCCGGTCAGACGCGCAGCGGTGGCCGTGCCTTCCTCACCTGCGAAGGCGGAGAAGCCGCGCAGCTGCAGATATTCAAGGCGCAGTGCCTCGCTTGGCATCTTGATCTCGTAGGCCCGGTCGAAGCGCCCGGCGCGGTTCATGAGACCCGGGTCGATTTTATCCGGGTAATTGGTCGTGCCGATCAGGAAGATCCCCTCCTTGGAGGTCGCCCCGTCCAGCGTGTTCAGGAAGAAGGAGCGCACCTCCTGCGGCATAGAGTCGATGTCCTCAATCACGAGTACCATCGGTGCCAGCCGGGCAGCAGCCTCGAATACCTCATTCACCGATTCACTGCTTGTGTACTCCGTAATCTGCCAATAGAGCACCGGTCCCGGCACGCTTCCGGCAATGGATTTGACCAGAGTGGTCTTGCCGTTGCCCGGATGCCCGTAGAGCAGAATCCCCCGCTTGTACGGGATATCATAGGTGACATAGAAGCTGCGGTCGCTGTCGAAGAACTGGTCGAGCGAGCGGTAGATCTCTTTTTTGATACCGGCATCCAAAATCACCTCTTCGCGCCTAACCGCACGCGTAATCGGCTCATCCTCACGGGAAATCCCGTTGCGCCGGTCGGTGAACACCGTCACCTTGTTGATATTCTGCTCCCGCTGGCGCTTGCGCACATTGCCAAGGAAGAACTGCAACTGAGCATCCGATGCGGCAAACACATAATCCTGAAAGTTGATCCCGTTCTCCTGAAACACCGGAACCCGTGCCAGCGCAATGCCCATCGCCGGATAAGCGAGCACATTATTGCGGACCGACAGATGGATATGATACTCCGGCTGCTCCTTCTCATCATCAAACACGAAGGTCCGGTCCTCCAGACGGTCAAAAATCCGCGCCACATGCTCCACACCATCATTCCCGCTCTGCACATCGTTCTCCAGCAGCTTCCAGTATTCGCTGTTGGGATCATCGCTGGCATACAGCTCGTAACGGACACCGTACCGGGTGTAGAGGGCTTCAAGGATGCCGTCCACCAGACGGGCGTACACATCGTAGCCTTTGATAATTCCGGCTCTCTCTTCATCATATTCATAGATTACAGCCGGTTTCTTGTTCTCCTGCTCCATCCTTATTTCGTCCCCTTTATCGCTGCGAGCGGCTTGCACTTGGCCACCACGGCAGCCAGGCCGGCGCCCGTAACGCTTTCTATGATCTCATCTACATTCTTATAGGCTTGGGGAGATTCGTCAATAATAGATTCCAGGGAATGCTGGTTCACAACAATCTCATCTTCCGTTCCTACCTTCATCGACCGGGAGAATTCCTGGACACTCACCAGCCGCTTGGTGGCCGAGCGGGAACGGATACGTCCTGCACCATGGCAGATGGAATAATAATTCTCTTCCCCGCCGGGCTGGCCGACCATGATATAGGATGCGGTGCCCATCGAGCCGGGAATCAGCGCCGGATGTCCAGTCGCTGCATAAGGGCGCGGATTATCCGCATGCTCTGCCGGCAGAGCGCGGGTAGCCCCCTTACGGTGGACGAACTTGCTGCCTGAGGAAGTCTTCTCTTCCCAGGCGTAATTGTGCATCAGATCGTAAAGGGTACGCAGCTCGCACTTCGTGCCGAAGACATCCCGGAAGCCCTCACGGACTCCATAAGCAATCAGGTGACGGTTCACAACCGCATAGTTCAGTGCCGAGTTCATCAGATTAACATAGCGCTGAGCCTGAGGATGCGCCAGAGGTGCATAGATCAGGCGCGGATCAGCGCTGCCCAGCCCCAGCTGGCCCATGACCTTGGCGAACGCCGGGGTGCAGAACTGATTGACCATACCGCCCCAGGCCCGTGAGCCGGAGTGGATCATAACGGCAATCTGCCCATCCTTCAGCCCCCAGGCTTCGGCTACTTCCCGCTGCTCCTCTGCGATCTCAATCGCCTGAATCTCCACAAAATGATTGCCGCCGCCAAGAGTTCCAAGCTGGCGGTGGCCCCGGTGCCAGGCCATGTCCGGCAGCTCATTCAGAATCTCTTCATCGAAGCCGAGCTTGCTGATCTCCACATGGGACAGCGCACTTGATTTCTTCGGCGTGTAGCTGTCCGGGATATATTTGTTCGGCAGGCCGTGCAGCCCCTTGCGTACGATATTCTCCAGCCGGATATCACTGTAGTGGCCGCGCTGCTGGGCCTCCATCGGCAGATATTTCTCAATGGCGCGGACCAGCTTGCGGCGCAGCTTCACTTCACGCAGATCATCCATATGCAGGTTGGTCAGATGCACGCGCATCCCGCAGCCGATGTCACTGCCCACAATGGACGGCGACACATAGCCTGATTGGGCATCCCAGACAGCGGTTGTACCGATGCAGGTTCCGACGCCTACATGCACATCCGGCGTATAACTCATATATTCGATGCCGGGAATCTGCAGATTATTGTTAGCCATCTCCAGGACCTTGTAATCCAGCGTACCGAATAATTGCTCACTGGCGTAGATTTTGAGGTCGCCGCCCGGAAGGGCCACCTCATGTTTATAGCGGGACATTTCCTCCGCTTGGTGCTCCATGCTATTCATATCTATTTTCATTTCCTCTCAGGTTGGGTTTCTGGTTAGGTTTCCATAGGGGTTCAGCAAATTCCGAGTTTCCAGGTACACAAAAAGAGCCGCAGACCAGTTCTGATCATGCGGCTCCCGGCGCGCTAAGTGCAGCTTCCCGTTGAAGCTTGCACCCGTTCAAAGCACACCTGTATTCAGTTCAGACATCAGCAGCAATACCCTGCATATTATGTCTTCCGGACGAAGGCGATGAGATCAGATCGTACATATGCGGTTGTGAGGTGATCCTGCTGTCTGTTCCGTTTATTTGTTCCAATCATGACTCATCAGCCTCCCTTCTCTAAATGATAAACCCAATAATATATGGCCTTGCAGCAGATTGTCAACCCTTATTCTGGTAAAGAATTATTTTACTTAAATTTGGACCAGTCCTGATTGCTGTTCTCCAGCAGATGGCCGAAATCATTTTCCAGCCGCTTCTGCTCCGCCTTCCGCTTATCCTCGGCTGCCTTTAGGACAGCCTCCTTCTTGTTCTGTTCTTCTGCCTTGAGCGCATCGGACTGCGCCTTTAGCTTCTCCAGCACCTCGCCGCTCAGCATATCCTTCAGGGTTGCCGGGGCATCCGTTGCCGCAGGGCGCGGGGCCGGTGTATTCTTCTTCTTTTTTGCCATGGGAATCATCCTTTCATGCAGCTATAATCCTTCAAATTTGTTTTAGGTACAGGGAAATTCGTTTATAATGTACAGTAAGAGGTGAGCCTAATGAAATACACAGAGTTATGTCCAAGATTACAAAAAAGCATGGATATTATCGGCAGACGCTGGACGGGCTTAATCATCTATCAGCTGCTCCAGGGCCCCCAGCGCTTCGGGGAAATCGAGTCCTCACTGCCTGTCAGCGGCAGGCTGCTGTCTGAACGGCTGAAGGAGCTGGAGCAGGAAGGCATCGTGCTGCGCGAGGTGTTCCCGGATACCCCCGTCCGCATCCAATATTCGCTTACAGGCAAAGGCCGGGCGCTGGAATCCGTCATTCGCGATCTTCAGGTCTGGTCGGAATCATGGATTACGGAAGAGGAATGCCGTTCCGCCTTCAGCCCTCCTACGCAACCTCAATAAGGCCTGTCTATTTATATATTTACAGCTTGCGGCCAATGATGACCAGATCGCGCGGGATGCCGTCAAGCACTGCGACTCCAGGCAGCAGCCCCCATTCCTTGAAGCCGAACTTCCGCAGCAGGCCGAGGCTGGGCTCATTATGGCCGAATACGAACCCGACCAGATTCTGCAGCCCAAGGCGCGGACATTCCTCCACTGCCTTGGCGAGCAGAATACTTCCCGCACCGCTGCCGCGGAATTTCTCATTTACATAGACGCTAATCTCTGCTGTTCCATTATAAGCCGGCCGTCCGTAGAATGACTGGAAGCTGAACCAGGCCGCGATCTCGCCGCCCTGTCTCAGTACCCACAGCGGCCGGTGATGGCTGCTATGCTCATGGAACCATCCCACCCGCTCCTCCACGCTAACCGGTTCAATATCCGCAGTTACCACTCTACCGGCAACCGTCGAATTATAAATTTCCACAATTGCATCCAAATCCTCAATTCGTGCATCCTCTATGGTATAAGCCTGCCATTCCATGCTCTATTTCCTCCTAATTGTGGTATAAGCATACGTACCGTAATTATACTCCAAGCCGGTCCTATTACGCAGCAGTTCCACAGTTTCAGCAATGCTGAAGCAACCCTACTGAAACGGCTTTACTAAAGCCCCGTCTGATCCAGACTCCACTTCCATAATCGTGCGGCCGCTTCTGTATCCTCCGCCCGTGGCGTCAGCTCCTTGATCTTGCGGCGGTAATAATATTGCCCGCTTACCCCGTCCAGCTCCGGCGCAGTTGCCAGATAGATGGCTGTATCCGCTCCCTGCTCTGGAGTGAGGAAGAAGTAGGACATCAGCTTCAGAACCCTGCGTCCGAAGCCAGTCTCCCGGTTCACGCCGATGCTCGTTCCTACTGCACCCGGATGCAGGCTGTTCACCGTCACCTGCGTTCCCTTCAAGCGTTCCGCCAGCTCACGGGTGAACAGAATATTCGCCAGCTTGGAGCGGGCGTACGCCTTGCCGGGATTGAAGCCACGGGATAACGTATGATCCTCCAGATAGAGCTTGCCGATCTTATAGGCTCCCGAAGCCACAACCACAATCCGGCCCTGCTCAGCAGCCTTGAGGTTATCCAGCAGCAGGCGGGTCAACAGGAAATGCCCCAGATGATTCACGCCCAGATCCAGCTCGTAGCCATCTGCTGTCAGCTCACGCTTCAGCGCGACCACCCCTGCGTTATTGATCAGAACATCCAGTACCGGATATTCGGCAGTGAACTCCCCGGCAAAAGCGCGAATGCTATCGAAGGAAGCGAGATCGCACAGCATCAGCCGGATCTGGCTGGAGCCGCTCTGCCGCACCGCTTCGGCAAGCGCCTCTTCCCCCCGCTTAAGGCTGCGGCAGGCCATAATGACAGTTGCTCCCCTGCGGGCCATTTCTACGGTTGTAGCCAGTCCCATCCCGGAGTTCGCACCGGTGATCAGTACGGTTGTGCCTTGCATGGACTTCCTCCCCTTCCTCGCCGGCCGGCACAGCTCAAACACCGGCCTAACTTACTCCATATCCGAGTATATGCGCTAAGCTCATGTTACATCATTTCAGAGAGTTAACATAGTCTTCGTCCGGGATGTGCAGGCTTCAGGATTATGAATTATAATAGGAACATTGCTGTTCAAGCGTGTAGATGAAAGGGGAACTATTGAAATGAATGCAGCTCTGCAACAACTGGAGCAGGACATGGCGGCCGCAAGCCTGGATGCCCTGCTCGTAACCGATCCTAAGCATGTGTACTATCTGACGGGCTTTGCCAGCAACCCGCATGAACGTTTTCTGGGCCTGCTGCTGATCCGGGGTGAAGAACCGGTGCTGATCGTTCCGGCGCTGGACGCCGAAGCCGCGCATGCCGCCTCCTTGGTGAAGACAATTCTGACACACAGCGACACGGACAACCCGTACGCTCTGCTGAAGTCACGCTTTGGCAGTGTTACTCTGGGCAGCATCGGCATCGAGAAGGAACACTTCTCCGTCAGCCGGTATGAGCTCCTCGCAGAGGCGGTCGCCGCAGGTTCCTATCAGGATATCGGCCATCTGCTCCGGGCCATGCGCGCGGTCAAGACCCCGGAGGAAGTACGTATCATGAAGCATGCCGCCGAGCTGGTGGAGGAGGTTCTCCGCCAGGGTCTGGCGCATGTCAAAGCCGGAGTCAGCGAGATTGAACTGGTAGCAGAGCTGGAGTATCTGATGAAAAAAGTCGGCGCCTCCGGCCCCTCCTTCGACACGATGGTGCTGTCCGGTTCGAACACGGCCCTGCCTCACGGCGTACCGGGCGAACGCCTTATTCAGCCGGGCGACCTGTTAATGTTCGACCTCGGTGTATATGCCGGTGGCTATGCTTCCGATATCACCCGCACCTTCGCGGTGGGAGAAACGGACAGCAGACTGCGTGATATATATAGTACTGTGCTTGCCGCCAATGAAGCGGGCATTGCCGCCTCCGTGGCCGGAGCGTCCTTCGGTTCTGTCGACAAGGCCGCACGTGATGTGATTGACGCCGCAGGTTACGGGGAGTACTTCATGCACCGTGTCGGACACGGACTGGGCATGGACACCCATGAGTACCCTTCGCTGCACGGACTGAATACGGATATTATCCAGAACGGCAACGTCTTCACCGTAGAGCCGGGGATTTATGTGCCGGGTCTCGGCGGTGTGCGTATTGAGGACGATGTGCTGGTCACCGCCGAAGGTCCGCAGACGCTGACCAGCTTCCCTAAAGAATGGACCGTGCTTAACCTGTAATTCAGCTGAACGCAGGAAGTTTCAAGTTAGTGCACGAGCCTACTGTACTTCACGGCACACAAAAGCCCCAGTCACCCGGATCTTCGGGGGCTGGGGCTTTATGATGGGAAGGCTTACTCCCGGATAGCAGGCTTCTGCTCTTCCTCGGCAAATTTGAAGGAACGGCCCAGATACAGCACCGGCGTGCCGGCGGCCGTGAGGATGAACTTGGACAGGTAGGTGGTCAGCAGAATCTCGGTCCACACCTTCATGTCATAGGTTCCGGCAAAAGCAATCGTACAGAAGATCAGCGTATCGACAAAGGAGCTGATCATCGTGCTGCCATTCGAGCGGATCCATAGCTGCTTAGAGCTGCCGTAATACTTCCGGATCCAGGCGTAGAGCCGTACATCCAGGAACTGGCTGATAAAATAAGCGGTCAGACTGCCCAGCGCCAGTCTCGGCATCAGGCCGAATATCGTCTGCAGCGCAGATTGGGCAATGTCCGTCTCCTGCGGCTTGAACACCAGCACCATCTGCATAATGACGGTCGTCATCAGCAGCGTGAAGAAGCCGAACCACACAGCACTCCGCGCTTCAGCCCGGCCGTACCGCTCATTGAGCAGGTCACTGGTCATATAGAGCGTGACATACATCGTATTACCCAGCGTCATCACGATATCGAACGGCATTGCAATGGTCTTGGCGACCTGGATATTAGCGACTACGGTTGCCATGCCGACCCAGGCGTAGAGCCCTTTTTTACCGAATAAGCGGTAGCACAGCAGAAAAAACACAAAATTAACGACAACGAAACAAACGCCCCACAACAAGTTAAACATAATACCTGGTATTCCTCCTAGTTTTGGTTACGCGGGATGGTTACGAACCGCGGATCACAATAGTCAAGAAACAAAACATAACTACTCTATCACATACAAAGCTAACATGCTATGAAATTTTAAATTTTCAGAAAAGCAGCAATTCCTTGCTTCTTTTTGCCGAAATAGTGATAGAGTCATTAAATATTCAGGTATTTCTGAAAATAATGCAGCATATAGCAATTTTTCACTATTCAACCGGAGGTTAATTCTATAGAATATGGAGATTAAGATGCATTTCACGTAAAAAGGAGCGAATGCCATGTTTGGCTTCAAAAAATCAATTAGTCGCAAGTTCACGCTGTTGCTGTTCGTCGTTCTGCTACTCACTTCTCTTACGTTGAGTATCAGCTTCTACCTTATATCTATCGGCACCATTAACAGCTATGTCATTCCGCAGATCGACAAGTCTCTGAGTGCCGCCGCCCAGGATGCTTATAAGAACCTGAATGCAACCAGTGCGCAGCAGACCCTGAACAAGAATGAGCAGGCTAGGACCAATGTCGAATTCTATCTGGAGGATAAGCGTAAAAAGCTGGATGTGGATACTATCTTCCTCATCAATCTGAAGGATGGCCAGGCCACTGTCCTGACCGCAGATCATGGTGCCAAGCTCAAACCGGATGAAGTAATAGAAGTATCTCCTGCCATGGAGCAAGCCTCCAAAGGAAAAACTGGACTTAGTGAAATGTATAGTGATAGCCATGGTATACATAAAAGTGCCTATGTCGGCGTTCCCGGAACGACCATGATTGTAGCTGCAAGCGCAGATATGGACTTCGTCAAAGACAAGATGAGCAGCATCCTATGGACAAGCGCAGGAATTACCCTGCTGGCACTGCTGGTAGGGGTCACTGCCGCAGGCTTCATGAGCCGCAGAATCACCCGTCCGATCACTAAGCTTGCTGCCTACAGCAACAAGCTGGCAAGCGGCGACTTCACCGAAGCGCTGACTCTGGAGGGTACCGATGAAGTTGGACAGCTCTCCGAGAGCTTCCGCATCATGAGTGAGCGCCTGAAGGAGATGATCGGACATGTACTGGATACCTCCGGGACAGTAGTAGCCGATTCCAATGATCTGAAAACGCGTGTCCAGATCCTTAATGAGATGGCTGAACATTCAGCGGTCTCTGTGGAGGAGATCGGCAAGGGCAGTACCATGATTGCCAGCAGTGCCATGGATAACTCCCGGGCCATGGATGAGATCAATATGGGTATCCAGCATATTGCTTCCGCCGCCGGTGAGGTCACCGAGCAGATCAGCGAGGCTTCCACCGAGGCCCAGAGCGGCAATGATATTGCCCAGAGTGCAGTGGAGCAGATGCGCCAGGTAGAGCAGGCCTCCGAACAGTCGCTGGAGCAGTTCCGCTTGATGAACGAACGCTCGCTGATGATTGGGGAGGTCGTACAGGGGATTACCGAGATTACCAAGCAGATTCAAATGCTGTCGCTTAATGCTTCCATTGAGGCCGCCCGTGCCGGGGAGCATGGCCGCGGATTCGCTGTGGTGGCCGGGGAAGTGCGCAAGCTGTCCGAGCAGTCCAAGGAATCCAACGAGCAGATCCGCGAATTCCTGCTGAGTCTGCAGGCAGATATGACTCAGTCCGTATCCGAAATGAACCATGTCAATGCGGAAGTGGCTTCCGGAATGAACAAGGTGGCCGAAGCCGGTAATGCTTTTAACCACCTGCTGATCCTCATTCAGAGCATCAATCACAGTATTCAGTCCGTCTCTGCCGCCACTCAGCAGATCTCGGCAGGCACCGAGGAAGTCAGTGCCTCTGTAGAAGAAACGGCGCAGATTACCGCCAAGTCGCAGCAGAACGCAGACACACTTGCCGACAACTCAGCACGCCAGCACGAGGAGCTGGAAGGCCACGCGCTGACCGTCGAGCACCTCTACCAACAGGCCGTGAAGCTGCAAAAAGCCGCTCAGCAGTTTAAGATTTGAGGGCGCTAAGCGCTACTTAACTAAATTAACTAATAGAAAAAGCAGTTCCCGAGGCGATGCGGCCTTTGGAACTGCTTTTTTTTGGGGAAAAGTGAAGAAAGTTGCTCAGTGCCTGGGCGCCCATAAAATGACGGATACCCCGATGACGCAGATGCCGGCTCCGATCCAGTCGTAGAGATCCGGCGTCTTGCGGTCCACCAGCCAGCCCCACAGTACAGCCAGGACGATGAATACTCCGCCATAAGCGGCGTATACCCGGCCAAACGAAGGGAATTTCTGCAGGGTCGGGATTATACCATAGGCGATCAGGATAACCGAGCCTGCTAATCCATACCATACCGGGCGCGATTCCCGCAGCCAGAGCCAGACGAGGTATCCGCCGCCGATCTCAGCGAGACCAGCTACGACAAACAGCAGCACGGCAAGCAGCATCGCTATTCTCCCCCTCCCGGCAGGCCCATAATTGCATATACCGCAGCCATATTCAAATGGGACTCTACAGCATCTGCCAGCCGGTCGAATTCCTGCTCACGGAGTGCAGCAGCCGAGAAGGTGGCGGGTAGCGGTGCTAGTCCCTTGGAGATACGCAGTCCGTTCAGCCAGCTCCGGCGCAGAGCATCATTGTGGAACAGCCCGTGCAGATAGCTGCCCCAGACTCTGCCGTCCCGGGTCCCCCAGCCCTCCGGCACTGCCTGCCCTTCCGATGCGGCCAGTGTAAACAGGCTGAGCACGGAAGACGGGTCATGGTTCGTGGTTGTTCCCATATGTATCTCATAACCGGCGACAGGCAATGTTTCCGGTGTTACGCCAGTGGCTGCGTCGCTTAACTGCAGGGGATGATCCGCAGCCAGCCCGCCGCTCACCCGCACCGTAGTCTTGTGCTGGAGAAACGCTGTCGAGAGCGGCAGATAGCCCAGCCCCTCGCTCTCTCCCGGTTCCGCACTCTCTACGGCATGGGGATCAAGCAGCTTCAAGCCCAGCATCTGATACCCGCCGCAGATCCCGGCAAGCTGTTGCGTTCCCCGCTCCAGCGCACGCTCGATTGCGGCCGGGAACCCCTGCTCGCGAAGATATTGCAGGTCAGCAGCGGTGTTTTTCGTGCCCGGCAGGATAATCACATCCGGTGTTCCAAGCTCATCTGCCGACTGCACATAACGTACGGCAGCATCCGGCTCCTCCTGAAGCGGATCGAAGTCGGTGAAGTTGGAGATCCGCGGATAACGGATGACGACGATATCTAGCTCCTTCGCGGACTCATCCCGCTGGCGGCCGGACGTTCCTTCCAGTACTACGGAATCCTCCGCCTCAATCCGCAGCTGCGGCAGGAACGGCAGCACCCCAAGTACCGGGATGCCTGTGCGCTCCTCCAGCCAGTCCAGTCCGGGCTGTAACAGGGAGACATCCCCGCGGAATTTATTGATGATGAAGCCTTTGACCCGGGTGCGTTCATGCGGCTCCAGCAGCTCCAGGGTGCCGACGATGAAGGCGAAGACCCCGCCCCGGTCAATGTCGGCGACCAGCAGCACGGGTGCATCTGCCCATCCGGCCAGATTCATATTGACGATATCCCGGCTCTTGAGATTGATCTCCGCCGGACTGCCCGCGCCTTCCATCAGCACAATATCATAGGCCTCCCGCAGCCGTCCGAGTGCATCCATTACGGTACCCTTGGCTTCCGGGAGGAACTTCTCGCGGTATTCCCTCGCGCTGAGCGCAGCATGCGGCACCCCGTGCACAACAATCTGCGCACTCATCTCCCCGGAGGGCTTCAGCAGAATCGGATTCATATCGCTGGTAGCCGTAATGCCGAAGGCTTCCGCCTGCATCCCCTGGGCACGGCCGATTTCCTTGCCGTCCGCTGTGACATAGGAATTCAGCGCCATATTCTGCGACTTGAACGGGGCAGTCCGGTAGCCGTCCCGGGTCATTATCCGCCCTATGGCGGCGGTGACCAGGCTTTTGCCGACATCGGAGGCTGTCCCCTGGATCATCAGCACAGCGCCGGGCCGACTCTGACCGGCTTCCGCTGCCCGGGCTGCGCCTGTGTATGCGGCTGTATCTTCCATGTTCATCTTCCTCGCTTTCTTGCTGCTCCCGGCGCTTGGCGGCGGTGCAGGTGTTGGCCGCCGGGCGTGGTGCGGCGTATAGGTGTAGGGCTGGCGCACATGAGCTGGACGGCACAGCCGGTTCTTGCGCCGGGCGAAGCGGTGCACATGGGCTGGACGGCGCAACGAGGACCACTGGCACAACACCTGCTAATTGTGTTCGGTTTTCCGCATACATCGGGCCCCGCACACCCTACCTACACATTGTATGTTGTTTTCAGCATACATTCGAGCCACAAACACCCCTACCTGCACATTGTATGCTGTTTTCCGCATACATTCGAGCCACAAACACCCCTACCTGCACATTGTATGCTGTTTTCCGCATAGATTGGCCCAAGGATTTCATATTTAGTCCTTTTAAGGTTCATCATGCCCACCCGCTAGTGTAAATCTGATGATGCATTAGTCTTCAGCAGATTTTCACCTGTGAGCATTACTTTAACTCGTCGCTTGCTGAAATTTCGCCGTCCCCCGGTTAGGGTGTAGAGGGTGGCTTAAACGCAGCTTGTACAACTAAATCGTTTGGTCTGCCGCCGAATCTCCGTTTAGCTGTATTTCGTGCATTTAAACAGCCTCTATATCAGGATTTTCGCCCATTCAGGTAAATTTAGTTGTACAGACTACAGTTACAAGAAGAAAGCCTGCCGTTTCAATGTTTTTAGTTGCACAGAATACATGTATCACTGATTGTTCGCTACGGGCGCAGCGCGAAGCGGCGCATAAATGCTGCGTAGGTACGGCGCATTATTCAGACGGACGCGGGCAGGTGGCTCGCGGCCCGCTAAGGCAGGTTGTGCTGGAGCAGTACCAGCACAAGCAGGACCACCGTCTCCAGCAGCTCGCCCAGCGCGCCGTAGACGTCGCCGGTGAGCCCGCCGAGCCGGCTGTTGATCCGCCGCGCAGCGAGCCTGCCGCAGGCCGCCGCGGCCAGCGGTGTCAGGATGGCCGCAGCCGCCAGCAGCGGCCATGCCCCGCTGCCCGCGCCCAGCGCCAGAGGCGCAGCAGCTGCGGCCAGCGTCAGCAGCACGGCGCTCAGGCCCGCGCGCCGCTCCTGCCGGGCAGGCAGCCCGCCGAAGGTGGCGGCCAGCCCTTCATTGCCGCGGGCCAGGGGATAGCGGGCCATCGCCCGCACCATGTACCAGCGGCCCCAGACCGGCGGCAGCAGGAGCAGCGGCAGCAGGCTGAAGCTGCCGCCTTCGAGCCATGCCGCCAGCAGCGAGGCCTTCAGCAGCAGGAGCAGCACGCAGGCCAGCACGCCCATAGCGCCGACACGGCTGTCCTTCATGATCTCCAGCATCCGCTCCCTGGAGCGGTAGCTGAGCAGCGCATCGGCGCTGTCCATCCAGCCGTCCAGGTGCAGCCCGCCGGTCAGTCCTACCCACAGGATGAGGGTGACGACAGCGGCAGGCCAGGCCGGCAGCAGCCAGCCTGCTGCGGCGGCGCCAAGTAGGGTGCTAAGGCCGATGGCTGCCCCGACGAGCGGATAATAGGCCACGCTCGCGCGCAACAGTTCCGGCGAGAAATCTTCCTTGGTGCGGACCGGAAACCGCGTCAGGAATTGAAACGCAGCCGCGGCATTTCCCCGCGCACTCACAGCAGATACTCCCGGCTTCTCAGCTCAATCGGGATTCCGGCAGTCACGAGAAAGACCTGCCCGCACCGGGCAGCCAGCCTGGCGTTCATTCTTCCCGCTAAATCACGGTATAGCCGCCCCAGCGCATATTCCGGCACAATGCCGTCGCCCACTTCATTCGTAACCAGAATCAGCGTGCCCTCGAAGCCCGAGACCGTTTGCTCCAGTTCCGCAATTGCAGCCTCTACCAATTCCTTCCTGCCGCTCTTCTCCTCCACAGCCAGCAGCTGATTCGACAGCCAGAGCGTCAGGCAGTCCACCAGCACAGTCTGGCCGCTGCCGGAGAGCTGCTCCAGCAGCGCTGCGAGCTTAAGCGGCTCCTCCAACGTCTCCCACTGGAAACCGTCCGCCTGCCGCTGTTGCCGGTGCAATGCAATCCGCGCCTCCATCTCCGCATCAAAAGCCTGTCCGGTTGCCACATAGACCGCCCGCTGCGAGTCAGCCAGCTTGCGGGTCAGACGCTCGGCGAAGCCGCTTTTACCGCTGCGTGCCCCGCCCGTGACCAGAATGCTCATACGCTCTCCGAGCCGGAGACGCCCGCACTTTCGAAGGTCGCCATCTCACGCATAATCCGGCAGACCGCTTCGATAAAATGCAGACATAGCGCGCCCCCGGTGCCTTCGCCCAGCCGCAGGCCCATATCAATCAGCGCTTCCAGACCGAGGCGGTCCAGCATCAGCTTATGCCCCTGCTCACCAGAGACATGGGAAGCGATCATGTACGCTGTGGATTCCGGTGCCAGTGCCCGGGCGATCAGAGCTGCCGCACCGGAGATGAAGCCGTCCAGAATGACCGGAATCCGCAGCGCCGCCGCACCGAGAATCAGCCCGGCCAGCCCGGCAATCTCGAGCCCTCCGACCTTGGCGAGCACATCAACCGGATCAGCGGGGTCGGGGTTATTTACCTGGAGGGCACGTTCGATTACCGAAATTTTGTGCTGAAGCCGCTCATCGTTAATGCCTGTCCCGCGTCCTGCCGCCGTCTCTGCCGGAATGCCCTCGAGTGCGCACAAGACCGCCGCACTGGCTGTCGTATTCCCGATGCCCATCTCCCCGGTAATAAAAATCTCCGTGCCGTTCTTCACCGCCTCCTGCGCCACATGAACTCCGGCCAGAATCGCGCGCAGCGCATCCTCCCGGCTCATCGCCGGACCTGCTGCCATATTGTCTGTGCCCCGGCGGACCTTGCGGTTAATCAGCTGCGGGTGGTCGATATCGCCGTTGATCCCGATATCCACGAATTGTACCTCAGCACCGCCTTGACGGGCCAGGACATTCACAGCCGCCCCGCCGTTGAGGAAGTTATAGGCCATCTGCATGGTCACCTCCTGCGGAAAAGCACTGACGCCTTCACAGCAGACCCCATGGTCTGCGGCCATAACCACAACCGTTCGTTTGCTGTAGCAGGGCTGCTCTACTTTGGAGATTCCGGCCAGCCGGACAGCCAGCGCCTCCAGCCGCCCGAGGCTTCCGGGCGGCTTGGTCAGACTGTTCAGGCGGAGCACCGCGCGTAGTGTAGCTTTTTCGTCAGGCGGAGCGATCCGTCCGGTTACTTCTTGAATGGCTGAGATCATGATATTGCCTCCTATTAGATAGTGCGAAAGCGGACTCCCGCTGCAAGAATACATCTGTGTCTGCTGATCAGGTTACGTTGAAGCTGTTTATCAGTCATTGAAGTTTAAATCCGCAAGTATTGCAGGCTATGCCGCTCACTAGCGCACTGAAGAGTCTAAGCCTGCCTGTATTAGAAGGATAAATTTAGTCAAATTGCTGCTGTGGAGGTAGTCCACTGTATGAGCATGCTGTGTAAAAGTTGCAAGGTGCGGGGGCAGGTGTGCAGGGTTGGCGGAATGGTGCAACGCGGGGTAGGCCAAGTTAGCCGAAATCAAGTGCACTAATACCCCTCATTCGATCGCCTGGCCCCATTTCGCCAAATTCAGGTGCACTTATGCACCTCAGCACAATAGGATCAAAAGGATTTACCCTTCTCATTTCCTCACCAGCCTAATTTCCGCCACCATCAAAGGGATTTCTCCCTCTCTTTCCTCCCATCAGCCCACTTCGACCACAATCAAAGGGATTTCTCCCCCTTATTCCTCCCGCCAGCCTACATCCCGCCACAGTTACCTAGTTAGCTGCTAACCGTCTACCTGCCCGCCAACTTTCAGCACCATCAAGCTCCCACCGGCTCCCCAGCCTTACCCCATTACAAGCCCAAAAGCCCCCTCCAAATGAAGAAGGGGGCTTCCTGATCCGGCGGCGGGCCGGAATGCTGTTTCAATCTCCCTATTTCTTCCTTTAAGGATTATAGGTGATATGAAATCATCTTACAATTACATTTTTACCTGCAAAACTATGCAGCATTGTCATCTTCATGAAGCCTTCCAGCCGCTCCAGCGCTTCGGTCAGCTTCGCCGTAGAAGCGGCGTAGGAGCAGCGGATGTAGCCTTCCCCTCCAGCTCCGAACACATGACCCGGTACCACGGCAACCCCTGCCTCCTGCAGCAGGCGCATGGCGAACTCTTCTGAACTGAGCCCGGTGCGGCTGATCGAAGCGAAGGCATAGAAGGCCCCCTGCGGCATATGGCAGGACAATCCGGCGGACCGCAGGCCCTCCACGATCAGCGAGCGGCGTTCTTTGAAGCACGCCTTCATCCGCTCCATATCCGGGAGCGCACTGCGCAGCGCTTCGACCGCAGCAATCTGCCCCGGCAGCGGTGCGCACATGGCGGTGTATTGATGAATCTTCAGCATGGCCGAGAGCAGCTCGCGGTTCCCGCAGGCATAGCCTACCCGCCAGCCCGTCATGGCAAAAGCCTTCGAGAATCCGCTGATCACCACCGTCCGCTCCATCATCCCAGGCAGAGAGGCAATGCTGACATGCTTGCTGTCATAAGTCAGCTCGGCATAGATCTCATCAGAAATGACAATCAGGCCATGCTCCTTCACCACTTCAGCAACCGGCAGCCAGTCCTCGTAAGTCATAACCGCTCCTGTAGGATTGCTTGGAAAATTCACCATCAGCAGCTTCGTACGCGGCGTTACCGCCTTACGCAGAGCTTCGGCAGTGAGCTTGAAGCCTTCCTCTACCTTCGTCTCCACCGGCGCCAGTGTCCCGCCGTTCAGATGGGCAATAGGAGCATAGGCGACATAACCCGGAGAAGGAATCAGAATCTCATCCCCGGGAGCCATGAATGCCCGCAGTGCCAGATCCACCGCTTCACTGCTTCCCACCGTAACCAGAATTTCATCCGCAGGATCATAGCGCAATCCGAAGCCCGTCTCCAAATAGCCGGCAATTTCTTCCCGCAACTCCGGCAGTCCGCTGTTCGAGGTATACCCCGTCTCCCCGCGGTCGAGCGCACGGATACAGGCTGCTCTTACCTGCTTGGGTGTAGCGAAGTCCGGCTCGCCTACTCCTAGTGAGATAATATCGTTGTTACCCGCAGCCAGATCAAAAAAAGCCCGGATGCCCGAAGGCGGAATCTCTTGTAACCGCGGATTAATAATATGACTGTGCATAGGGCTGCTGACTCTATCTACAGGCAATGCAGCATTGTCCCTTCTCATCGTACTCATAGCCTGACACCTCCAGATTCTACAGGCTGCGCTTGAGGGGCTTGAGGGACATGATGTGCATGATGGGTATGATTGGAATAACCGGCTTGCTGCGCATCCTTGACTTGCCCCTGCGGCTTAACTCCTGCATCCACATCCGTCCGTGCTCCCTCGCCAAATGCACCTTTCAAGCCCCCGCGCTCACACAGTGACCCGGTAATGATCTCATCCAGCAGGCTGCTGAAGTCCATCCCGGCTGCCTCTGCACTCTGGGGCAACAGGCTGGTTGCCGTCATTCCGGGCAATGTATTCACCTCCAGCACATAAGGGATGCCATCCTTCAGCAGCATATCCACCCGTGCATACACTGCGCATTTAAGCGCCCGGTAGCAGGTTAACGCCGCCGTCCGTACCTGTTCCTGCACCGCATCCGGCAGCCGGATAATCTGCTCCTCCGCTCCGCCCTGCTCGTATTTGGCCTCATAATCGAACCAGTCTGCACTCAGCGATTGAATCCCGATGACCGGCAGCAACTCTCCCCCCAGGATGGAGCAGGTAATCTCCTGTCCCGGGATGTATTGTTCAATCAGCACCGCTCCTCCATCCGCACTAGCAAAAGCCTTATCCACCGCCGCCCGCAGCCCCTCTGGCCCTCTTACCTTGGTCATCCCGATGCTGGACCCGCCGGAATTCGGCTTCACCATCACCGGATAACCGAGCCGTTCCACGGCTTCCGGGGCATAGTCGTCCATGCTGTCCCAACACAGCCAGTCGGGTGTGGGAATGCTTTTGCTGCGGATGATCGTCTTGGCCAGCCCTTTATCCATACACAAGCTGCTTGCGAGCACCCCGCTCCCGGAATACGGGATTCCGAGCGTCTCCAGGGCTCCCTGCACCGTACCATCTTCCCCGTAGGCCCCATGCAGGGCGAGCAGAGCGAAGTCCAGTCCGGCCGTCCCTTCCAGCAGCTCTTTACGCGAGGTAATGTGTACCGGGATTCCTGTGTATTTTGCCGGATCAAGCGCCTTCAGCATCTCTCTGCCAGTCTTCAGCGACACCTCATATTCGGACGATACCCCGCCCATAATCACACCTACTCTTAGCATATCCGCACCTCATTCTCCCATTAATGTCCGTGCTGTCTTCCCGATGATTGCAATGCCCCGCACAATATCCTCATCCGCCACCCTGGAGAAGCCCAACCGCAGCGTATTCTGTCCTGCACCGTCTGTGAAGAAGATGTCTCCCGCCGTAAAAATAACCCCCCGCGCGTGGCAAGCCGCCAGCAATTTCCTTGTGTTGAAGCCTTCCGCGAACGTTACGAACAGATGCAGCCCCCCATCACCCGACAAGGAGGCATATGGTATATGCTCCTTACAGCAGGCCAGGGTCAGCTCGTATTTGCGTTTATACTCCAGCCGGGCTTTTTTGAGATATTTCTCCAGGTTGCCGCCCAGCAGATATTGATACAGAATGGACTGGTCAAGCGTCGAGGTATGAATGGTCCGCGCCCGCTTAACACTCTCCAGATAATAGATCAGCTCCTCATCCGCCAGCACCCAGCCTACCCGCAGCCCGGGGAACAGGACCTTGGAAAAGCTGCCGAGATACACCACGCCGTTCCCGCCGCCCGCCGCCGCAATTAACGGAGCCACATGGGCGCCAGAATAGCGCAGTTCTTCATTGAACCCGTCCTCAATCACCGGCACGTTGTAGTCCTGCATCAGCTTCATTAGCCCTTGTCTTTTCTCGGGGGACATGACGATGCCGGTGGGATTATGGTAGGAGGGAACCAGATAAGCACAGTCATATGGCCGCGCCTCCAGCGCCTGCTTCAGCTCCCCGAGGTGGATGCCGTCCCGCTCCATCGTGACCCCGTGAATTCCGAAGCCGTGCAGCTTCAGATTCTTGATTGCCGTATGATGCGTCGGATTCTCGCAGACCACTGCGCCATGCCGCTTGCCGAGAGCCGACAGCACCAGGTCGAAGCCCTCCGTGAACCCGTTCGTAATCAGCATATCCTTGCCGCGCAGATCCACGCCTTTATGCTCCATATATTGCTTGAGATAGTCTATTAACGGCTTATAGCCTTTGGCATATCCATAATTCAGCAGAACGTTGCCCTCTACGGACATACGCTCCAGGAACGCTCTGCGGACATGATCCAGCTCGAAGAGACGCTCATCCGGGGCGATGCTGGTAAAAGAAATCGTGCCCTTCTCCGCGCGTATCCCCCGCTTCATAATGTCCAGCTCCTCTGCAAGCAGCGCCTGCCCGCTAAGCCGTTCCTTCCAGTCCATCGTCCATGAGGCGGCTTCCGCACCGTTCTGCGCTGCCGCGCCTTGGGCGACATAACTGCCTTGACCCTGTACGGTATAGGCGAAGCCATCGTCCTCCAGACCCTCATAAGCCGAGATCACCGAGTTCCGGCTGACCTTCAGCAGGCTGCTGAGTTCGCGTGTCGAGGGGAGCTTTTGGCCGCCTTGGAGCGCGCTTTTGATGATGAGATGCTTCATATAATCCTTCACCTGGATCGATACCGGACGCCCGGTAATGAGCTTGAAATCCTTAAACATCCTGCGATCGCCTCCATAGCTATCATGGCACAGACTTTGCCGTAAAAAAAGAACCACCGCCCCGGGATTTTCTGCCGGACGTGGTTCTGTGGGGGATGAGGGGCGGGAATGTGGAGCTAATATTGCTTATACATGCGTCTTCTCAGCATACCGGTAATGGGGAATACCTGATGCGGGCGGATGCGGACGGGTTGTGATTATCGGGTATTTTCGTGTATTGCCCGGGCACTAATTGAGCGCTCCCTGAGGGTTCTATTGTATTTTGTACAATCAGATAAGCGTATATTGGCCCTTTTTCGTATTCTGCTGCATTATGTGCATTAGAAATTTGGATTTTGCCTATTATCGGGCTAATTGCTGCAATTCTGTTGCAGGAAATACAGCAGAATGAGTTATGGATACGTTTTTTGGATCATTCTGATGTACAAAGTGCAATCACCCGTTAGCATTCTCCGCCGCCATCTGCCAGCTTCCTCCAACCTTCAGCAGACGCAGGACCGTAACCTCACCAGGAGCCGGTGCTGCTGCGGTATAGAATGTCTGGCCTTCAATGATCTGCGCCAGCAGCTGCCGGATGACGCCGCCATGGGTCACCAGTAATATACGGGATGCATCGGGAGCCTGCACCTCCCGCAGAAGCTCTATCCAGAAATGATCAACCCGGGCAGCGAATTGCGCCCACGCCTCCCCTTCCGGGGGCGTTGCCGACCCGGGGTTGTCAATCCAGCTCCGGTACAGCGGATTATCCTTAAGTTGATCATACGTGTAGCCCTCCCACGCCCCGAAGTCCACCTCCCGTAGCCGGGAATCATAGACTGCCTGCGGCATCAGGTGCGGAAGCAAGGCCGCTAGAGTTTCCCGGCATCTGCGCAGGTCACTGCAATAGACACTGCGGAACTCCCCGCCAAGCGGTGGCTGTGTCCGTAGCTTCTCAAGCCGCTCTGCCTCTCCCGGCACAAGCGGCAAATCGGTACTGCCCAGATAACGGTGTTCCTTATTCCACTGGGTATAGCCATGTCGGACTAAAACCACTTCCAGCTCCGGCTGCGCAGGGTTGGTCTGAGGTGACTGTGTACTCTGCAACTTTTGAGCCTTCTGACTGCCCCAGGTTTCCTGTGTATTCTGTGTATTCTGAGCATTCTGAGTTTTTCGAGCATTCTGAACCTTCTGAGCTTTCTGGATTGCCGGAGAAGACTCCCCCGCACCCAATGCTTGAACTTTCTTCAATCTGCTCAACCCCCGATCCCATGCCATAGCAGGGCAACGGCTGCACAGATGCAGACAAAGATAGCCGAGGACCACATCATCATCCGCGAGGTCACAATAATATCCTCCGGCTCCATCGTCCGCAGCGGATCACCCATGTAAGCGCGAAAGGAAGTTACGCCATGGTATACATTCTCACCGCCAAGCCGGATGCCAAGCGCCCCGGCTACTGCCGATTCGGGATACCCGCTGTTCGGGCTGGGATGCAGGCGGGCATCCCGGCGAACCGTGTGCCAGCATCTGCGCCAGTCCAGCCGCAGAAGTGCCGCACATAAGGTTAAGAGCAGCGCAGTCATCCGCGCCGGTATGTAGTTGGCAACATCATCCAGGCGGGCCGATGCCCAGCCGAGATCGCGGTATTTATCATTCTTGTAGCCGACCATGGAATCCAGCGTGTTCACTGCACGATAAGCCATAGCCAGCGGTGCGCCGCCCAGTAAGGCGAAGAACAGCGGCGAGATGATCGCATCGACGATATTCTCCGCGACCGTCTCCACCGTACCGCGCACAATCTCCGGGCTATCCAGATGGTCTGTATCGCGGCCAACGATCATCCCGAGCGCCCGGCGGGCGGCGGGCAGATCCCCCGAGCGCAGCTCGGCGTAAACTGCCATGCCCGCATCCTTCAGCCCTTTGGAGGCAATGGTGGTGGAGATCAGCCACACTTCGGCTGCTCCGGCCAGCCAGGGCGATAGCCGGTAGAGCAGCATGACAACCAGCGCTGTCAGCGCCCATGCGCCGCCTGCTACCAGCAGAGGAAGAAGAATCCCTGCCCGCTTCAGAGCATTGGGCGTTGCAGCGAAGCGGCGAATCCCCCGCTCCAGGGCACTAATCGCCTTCCCCATATAAATAACGGGATGGGGAAGCTTGCGCGGGTCGCCGGCTATCCGGTCCACAATATAAGCAAAGAGCAGGATGATAGCAAGCTTCACCTTGGATCACCCCGCCGCTCTGTATAGTAGTCCGTGTT
>NZ_ASPS01000035.1:0-102353 GCF_000517865.1 Paenibacillus sp. FSL R7-269 | reverse complement strand
ACTCCTCCCCACTCCTCCCCGCCCCTCCATTGTCCTCCAAATCCCCCCCCTTCATGCGAGATGTTTAACCTGCGGTTGATCTACAAGTAATAGTTAGTTGTTAAGATCAAGGCAACAAGATTACTGGGAGGGATACCGATGCGTCTGGCTTTATTCACGGACACCTTTCTTCCGCAGACGAATGGCGTTGCCCGTACACTCGGCCGGCTGACCGGCCACCTGCACCGCCGGGGAATCGATCATCTGCTGTTCACGCCAAAATCAGCCCCGGAGAGCAGCTACCCCGATCCTGTCAGACCCGTTGCCAGCATCCCTTTTTTCCTCTATCCCGAGTGCAGGCTGGCCCTGCCCGGCATGTCCTCCATCCAGAGTGAACTGACTGCCTTCGCCCCCGACCTGCTCCATCTCGCCACCCCGTTCAACATCGGCTTAACCGGCCTCCGGTATGCCCGCAAGCAGCAGCTCCCCCATGTCGCCTCCTATCACACCCACTTCGACCGTTACCTCGAATACTACAAAATGAGAAGAATCCTCCCGCTCTACTGGAAATACATGAAGTGGTATCACCGGTCCTGCGATGCCATCCTGGCCCCTTCCCGCGAGACCTTAACCAGCTTACGCATGGAGGGCTTTACCCGGCTGCGACTGTGGTCCAGAGGGGTGGACTGCACCTTGTACTCACCGGAGAGACGAAGCGAAGAAGTGCGGGAGCGTTACAGCAAGGGAGCAGCGCTGATGATGCTCTATGTCGGACGGATTGCCCCGGAAAAAGATCTCACCACCCTCCTTCAGGCCATGCCGCTCCTGCCGGAGTCTGTGCGTGCAGCGGTTCAGCTGGTGATTGTCGGCGATGGGCCGCTGCTGCCCGAGCTGAAATCGCAGGCACCGGACAATGTCACCTTCACCGGGGCCAGACACGGCGAAGAGCTGGCAGAGCTGTACGCCTCTGCGGATCTGTTCGTCTTCCCCTCCTGCACGGAGACCTTCGGCAACGTCGTGCTTGAAGCCATGGCGTCGGGGCTTCCCGTCATCGCCGCAGATGCTGGCGGAACCCGGGAGCTGGTGGCACCCGGTGTCACCGGCATGCTGTTCAAGCCCCGCAGCCCGGCAGCCATGGCAGAGCGGATCTGCACTTCCGCCGCCGGGCACCTGCTGCGCAGCGCAATGGGCCGCGAAGGGCGGCACCAAGCCCTCAAGCGCTCCTGGGAGCAGATTTTCGACAGACTGATTAAGGATTATGAAGAAGTCATCGAGCGCCGCAGGATCAAGAATGAAGCTGGGATTTACACCGCCTGATCCGCTGTCTGCCCGCCTATGAAGACTAAGCGTTCCCGGGACCACGGGAATGCTTTTTTCCATTGTTCACGGTTTCTCCCCATCACTCTATTGACCATTGGAATAATGACTTATATTATACACATATACAATAATCCAAAAAATGGAATTCAGTCAGGCGGTGATCCTTTGAAGCCCCTCACAACGATTCGCAGTCATCTTGAGGCTTATCTCTATTCCCAGCAGTTGTCCATCAACCAGTTCTCCATTCAGTCCGGCATTAATTCCGGCACCTTAAGCCGTATCCTTAGCGGCCAGCAGCCGATTGCCATGAATCATCTGAAATTGATTACCCGGGGCATGGAACTGCCCGAGGATCATTTCTATAGCATGTATGTCGATGAGTGCTTCTTATATTCGGCACCAACCTGGCGGCGGCTGCGCCCCTTCATCCTGAATTCGGCGGAGCTGGGGCGGCTGGACTGTATTGAGCTTGTAGCCAAAAATCTGCTGGACAACCTAACCTACGCTCCGATGCTTTTTGAAGTGGCCGAGGACCTGTTCCAGGAGCATCACTGGCAGGCGGCGGCCGTGCTCTACAAGAATATCAGCACAAGCGAGAAGTATCAGCATTCGGAGCGGCTGGCCCTCTGCCAGTACCGTTTGTTCCGCATCACCCTCGGAGACAGCCAGACACTCAACCTCCAGGCTGCTCTTTTATTCGAATGTTATCTTGAACGGCTTGAAGTGCCGGATCAGCTCGACGGGCTGAAGCATCTGATGCATGTCTATTACTCGCTGCACAAGTGGGACAAGGTGGACGCGCTGGCCCAGGAGATGCACCGTCTTGCCATGCTCAGCTACCACCATCTGCACCGGTCGCAGCGCAGGGACCGCCAGGATAAATGTCCTGAGAAGCCGGTTTTCTTCTATGCGCTGTATTCGCATCTGATGCGGGCAAGTGTGTGCGAAGAATTCCGGGACTATGAATCGGCGCTGAAATACGTAGCTCTATATATGGATAGGAGCTGGATACGCGAAAAAGGGGAAGAAACCCGGCACATTCTGGACCAATTCCAGGAGTGGGGTACGGCCAATACCCTTCTCTACCGGATGATGTCCGGCGACTATGAAGTGTTGCCTGAATATGTGGCCTATATTGCTCCGCATGCCAGTGAGATCTTTGTAGCCCTGTACCATATTATGATCTCAGCCAACCGTTTCTCCTGGAATGTCGATGAAGTGCTTGAACAGTTCCCTTCCTATATTCCTTACCGGACCAACCTGAAGGACTTCGGGGAGCTTCACAACCAGCAGATCCTGGCTGACCAGTACTCTACCTTTCTCGCGGAATTAGCCAACTATTATTTACGCAATCACCGCCTGGAAGGAATGGGCTTCCTGCTCCAAAGTCTGGAATCCTCTGCTAAAATAAAGAGTGATAGCATAATCATTAAATGTGTGAATCTGTTTGAACAATTCCGGCATCAAGCCACTGAGGAACAGACAGAACAATACAGACTTCTGATTGGAGAGGTGCAAGAATCCAATGATAAGAAAAATGATTATGCTTCTAGTTTCGTGTAGCTTGGCAGTTATAGTTTTTCACCCCTTGGGGGGTTATGAATCTGTAACAGAAGCTACTTTACAATCCGTGGTTCAGCCTATGGGTCACGGGACGGGGGACGGCTGATCCAGCAGTGGCCACACCCGAAGAAAGGATGAGAAACATGAAGATCAACCGGAGGATGTTAGTCCTCGCCGCACTCGCACTGGCTCTGGCCGGCTTCGGCCAAGCCTGCCCCGGGCGTGCAGCTCCAATTAACCTACAGTAACGGAAGCGGGTTATCAGGCATGGCCGGAGGCACTGCACAGATCAAGAACGGGGTCTCTTATATGCCGGCTAACCTGGTCACAATCATGGGACTTGAGGGCAAGTGCAATCATGCCAAGTAGAAACGGCTTTGCCGTCCTTTTAAAGGATGGTATCGTTTCAGCGAGAAATAGAAGGATAAGTTATCGTGTGCAACCTATACATTCTTAGATTTGGACAAAACTGCTGCCTTCAGCGGGTGGAACAAAAGCTTCAGTGTGAAGCTTGGTCAATCCACCGGCGTACTGGACGGGAAGAAGGTCTCCCTTGGAGGCACACCTTATATGGCTGATAAGCAGCTGTATGTGCCTGTCAAATTTGTAGTAGCGGCCCTTGAAGCCGGACCCGTAAGATGGGATGCCGCCATGAATACGATACGGGCCAATGGTCTGCATATGTACCGCGGTTATTCAGAAGTGTTCGACGGCGGAGTGTACTCCCAGTCGCTGGACAGCGGCGAGCTGTATCTGACAACGGTGCAGAACATTAAGCATAAGCTTGCTGTTCTCGGTAGAGGACTGGATGTAGTGGACTTTACTTTCGAGCGCACACCTGCCGGTCTGACACTGCTTCAAGTTGTCAACTCCTATGGCGAACCACATGTGCATGCGGAGTATTATACCTACCTGGTGAAGAACAACAATGTAATCCGCCAGGGCATACGAATATCCACACCTCCTTCGGCACAGCCCCGGTCTGGGCCGGCGATAAGCTGGTACTCAATGATGGCCGCACGCTAAGGCTCATTGAGGATGGAACCGGAGCAGTCCGCGAGACGGTAGATATACCGAAACTGCTGGGTGCCACTGTAGCCAAAGATGTCTATTATAATGTCGAAGCCGTCTACCCGGATGTTCTGCTGGTCCGCCCTACAGACACCGCATTCCTGACCCTTGTTGATCGTACTACCGGTAAGCAGACTGTGTTATACAAGCAACTGCTCAGTGCGGAGCGCCAGCGCGAGGTAGAGCAGCCCGACTCCATGTTCCCGGGGGACTATATCTACTTCACCGGACGCACAGACAATGTCTTCACCTTCAACCTTCATAGAATAGACGGCAGCCCAGACATCATCAAGACCTACACATGGCCAGGCAGCCAGAACTGAGCCGCTACACTTTACATTCGAATGAGCTCGGTTTTTCGCATACATTTTTTCGGCCACGACAAAAAACATATAAACGTCATCACAACAAACAATGACGTTTATACGCCTAACCTTTAACAACCACCAAATGAAAGACAGGGCGTCTACAAACGCCCCTGCTTTTTCATTCTCCGCTCTATTCTTCTCTGTCTTCTTCGTTCTCTTCTCCGTTTACGGTCCTTTCGGTAGAGCAGGAGATCCAGCATAACTTCGAAAAGCACCCCGAATAGCTCAGCCATACAACCCCTCTTTTCAGCGGTTTCAGCGGTTTCAGCAGTTATAGAAGTGCTGCTTCACTCCCTACGGCCGCCGCAGTCCACCCAAGCTTGCTCCTTCACTAAATACCCGCTCAATCCTCCGCTGCACCTCGGGGTCAGGAATTAACGGCGGCGCCTGATGCGGCTTCACCCGGGCGTCGATAATCACATTATCACAGGCCCAGTGCTTATGCTCTACCGTGCTGTTCACCCCATGGATGTCATGGGAAGGATTGCTGCGCGTGAAGGTCGCCCACAGGAAGTTGTTCAGCGATTCCGACATGAAGCTGCTGTCATCGCACAGAATAATCATCGGGCAGGAATCAAGCGCCCCCTGCGCTGCAATGGCAGCACTCAGAGCGGAGATTTCCTCTGCCGCCGAGGAGTAATCCCGGAACGGCTTCCCCTGCATGGCAACGATGCCCGGCATAATCATGGCCGCCGGACCCCAGCCCCGGTCTACCCGCTGAAGAACCTCAGGCACCTCCGTACACAAGCTCCGCTTCTTTTCCCCTACGGCTGCGAAGACCACCTTGCTTCCGCTGTTGATCCCGGTGCCGGAATAATCCAGCGTATCGATCGTTGTGTTCGTCTGGAAGTGAATATCGCGGCGCAGATTGATCCGCTCCAGGATGTAAGTCAGGAACCCGGCGATATCATGCGTGCTGACCGGCTTGTCCTCTTCTGCCGTGATGAACAGATATTTCGCCAGACTGAGCTGGCCGGTTCCGAGAATCCGGTTGCTGATCGTCAGCAGCTCTGCAGGCTGCTTAAGCTGCTGATACGGGGTATACCGTTCACTGCCGATCGCGAACAGCAGCGGGTGCACGCCCGCAGCATCTATCGCATGTACCTCCTTCACGCCGGGAATCTCCGAGCGGATCGCCCCGCCGGTCAGCTCATGGATGAGCTCTCCAAAGGCAGTGTCCTCCTGCGGTGGACGGCCGACCACCGTGAAGGGGAAGATGGCCCTTTTTTTGGCATAAACCTTGTGTACTCTCATCACCGGAAACGGGTGAGTCAGGCTATAATAGCCCAGATGATCGCCGAACGGCCCCTCCGGCTTCGTCTCCCCGGGATGAATCTCTCCGGTAATCACGAAGTCGGCATCGCTGCTGACGCAGAAGCCGTCTACATAGCTGTAGCGGAAATGACGCCCCGAGAGCAGCCCGGCAAAGGTCATTTCACTTAAGCCCTCCGGCAGCGGCATCACCGCCGAGAGCGTATGCGCAGGGGGACCGCCGATGAAGCAGCTGACCTTAAGCGGCTCGCCGCGTCTGTTCGCGTGGGCCTGATGAATGCCGATGCCGCGGTGAATCTGGTAATGGACGCCCACTTCCTTATTCAGCTCATATTCATTGCCGCTAAGCTGGATACGGTACATCCCCAGATTGGAGTTCATAATGCCCGGCTTATCGGGATCTTCGGAGTACACCTGCGGAAGCGTGACGAACGCCCCTCCGTCGCCCTGCCAGTGCTTAATCTGCGGAAGATCGGAGATTTGAATCTCCTCGAACCCGGCAGGCACGCCGCTGCCCTTCTTGATCGGCAGCGCTTTGCGGGCGGCAAGGCCTGTACCGATATACCTTAAAGGCTGTTTGAGCGCCTTCATGGGATTGCTGCGCAAAGCGATGACCGCCTGCGAAGATTCCCATGTGTCGCGGAAGATGAACTTGCTGCGCTCGATCGTTCCGAACAGATTCGAGACTGCACGGTACTTCGAGCCCCGGACATTCTCGAACAGCAGAGCAGGACCGCCTGCCTCATAGACCTTCATATGTATCGCCGCCATCTCCAGATGCGGGTCCACCTCTTCATGTATGCGAATTAAATGCCCGTGCTTCTCCAGGTCAATAATACATTCTTCCATATTGCGATATGACATGCTTCTACTCCCATTCTCTCAAGAATATGAACCTCTTTATTATCAATGAGTGTGTCCGTCAGGTCAATTGCCAGCCAGGGCAACCTCTCCAGTTGTCACAAATATTCTTGCCTTCTTCTGTGGAGAGCCATTATTATACTTGTAAACCGGACGGCTCCGGGCATACAAACGGCAAAGGGGACTAACGCAATGATCATCAAAAAGGTAACCTGGCTGGAGCTCTTCTACGATCTGCTGTTTGTCGCTGCGGTCTCCAAAGCCAGCCATGTGCTGCTGCATGTAGAACACGAGACCCTGTCCCTTGAGACACTGGGCAAATTCGTACTGATCTTCATTCCGATCTGGTGGGCCTGGGTCGGGCAGACGCTCTTCGTTAACCGCTATGGTCAGGATACGGTGATGCACCGGGTATTTATTATTGTCCAGTTGTTCTTCGTATTGATCATGACGGCCAGTCTGTCTGTGGATTTCGATGCCAACTATCTGCCGTTTCTGATCGGCTACTTGGGACTTCGCATCATGACCGCTGTCCAGTACCATTATGTCCATTCCGGAGAAAGCGGGCACCTGCGGAACACGGCCCGCTATTTGGGATCGCGCTTCTGGATTGGGCTTACGATTTCAGCCTGCTCCCTGTTCTTCGATTCCTGGCTCCGGTATGCCGTGCTGTACGCCGGGATTGTGCTGGATATTATGCTCCCGCTGACCGGCCGGCGGATTCTGGTGAAGACTCCCGCCAATACCCATCATCTGCTGGAGCGCTTCTCGCTGTTCGCGTTGATCCTGCTCGGCGAATCCGTGGTCAGCATCCTCGCCGTGCTGCAATCCAGCAGCTGGACCGGACCATCTGTCGGCTTCGCTGCGCTCACCTTTGTGCTGATCATCGCCATATGGTGGCAGTATTACGACAACCTGGAGAAGAAGGTCGATATGCATATCCAGACTGCCGGGCAGACGATTATCTACGGGCATCTGTTCATTTATCTGTCGCTGTGTATGCTTGCTGCGTCAATCCAGCTATTGTTCCTGGATCAGCTTCATTATGGGCAGATGCTGAACCTGTTGTTCGGCTCCGTGCTGCTCTATTTCGCTTCCACGGCACTGGTCTTTCAGGTCTACAGGCATAAGCAGCACCAGCTGGGAATGAAGCCGCTGGCACTACTGACCCTCATTCTGGCCTGCTTCTATGTGCTTGATCTTCTAGTCCATGTACCGAATGTACTGATCATGGGCGAGCTGGCGCTGTTCTTCGCACTGTACGCCAGGATTACTGCCTGACCCGTCAGCCAGTCAGCTCTCAGGCAAGGCCAATCTATTCGCTCTGCACGCCAAGAGGCTGCACCAGAGGTCATTGCCCGCCTCAGGTACAGCCTCTTCCGGCCGTCTTACTGGCCTGTAAATTCAATCTCATCGTAATCATAATAAGCCTGGAGGATCTGCTGCCGGTCATCCTGGAAGAGCTGGTCGGCCACACCGCTGACCAGTCTCGGAATCGCATTTCGTAGGCCCGAGATGGCCGATGCCGATAACCCGCAGCTGGCCAGAGCGGAATAGTTGAACACGAATACGCCATGCAGCAGCTTGCGGCCTGCTTCATCCCGGCTCTGAAGTTCAAAGCCGGGGCTAAGATACGGGTGCGCATCCAGCAGCGGATTCGCCGATCCCACAGGCGCTGTGTACCGGTCGCTCCAGCGGGCAATATGAGTCTCCACCTGCCGCAGCTCCGGCCGCAGGGCAGGATCGCTGAGCAGGCCCGTGCTGACGATCAGATAGTCGAAGCTGAACTCTCCGGCGGGCGTAGTCACCACCGCCTGCTCCCCTGAAGCCTCCACCTTCAGCCACGGCGAGCCGAGGTGCAGCTGGAAGCCGGGCCATGCCGCTGCGCGGCGGAAGGTATCGCTCGTCGGCGGCTGATTATACTGGAAGAAATGCGAGATGACCGCATATTTGTCCGCATCCGCCAGGGTATGGAACCGCTCAATCATGCCCGAGCCCTCCATCTGGCGGATCGGGTTCACCCCCGGAAGCTGCGTCCGGCGGACGAAGACCTGGGCCTCAGCCGCTCCCTCCTGAAGCGCGTAATTGGCATTGTCGAAGGCGGACGCCCCGCCGCCGAGAATCCCCACCCGCTTGCCGCGAAGGGCAGCGAAGTCAATCTGCCGGGAGGTATGGGCGTACAGGTGCTCCGGCAGATGATCTGCAATCATCGGCGGAACATGCCACTGCCCTCCGCCTTGAATGCCGGTAGCCAGCACCACCTTACGGGCCAGCAGTGTTTCGGCCTGCGCACCCGCTCTTGTAACCTGAAGGCGGTAGATTCCATCGTCACCAGGCTCGACCAGCATTAGCCGCACCTCGTTACGTACCGGCAGCTTCAGAATCTGCCGGTACCAGCGCAGATACTCCATCCACTGCCCGCGCGGGATTTTATCCACCTCACTCCAGGCCTCCGCCCCATGCTGAGCCACCCACCAGGAACGGAAGGTCAGCGACGGGATGCCGAGATCAATCGAGGTCAGAGCTTTGGGCGTACGCAGCGTCACCATCCGGGCATAGGTCTCCCAAGGCCCCTCCAGCCCGTCACGATTCTCGTCGATAATCAGCAGATTCGAGATCCGTTCACGCAGTAATCCAAAAGCCGCACCAAGCCCGCTCTGGCCCCCGCCCACAATCACGACATCATAGACATGGCCTTCATCATGCTCCACAGGGCGAACCCAGTCCGCGCCGCCATAGGCGAGGTAAGAGAGATCCGTGTTCACACGTTCATTCAAGGCTTCCAGGCTCATCATTCCTCAGACCTTTCCGGGGCATCTTCAGCTCATAGCTGCTGCTCACTTTGCATTCTATTCCATAATCCCTGATATACATCTATGGCGATATTATATAGGGTATGCCCCCGCTTTTGAATATCGATGGAAGGTTTATTGTCATAAGAGCTGAATTCAGTGGACGGGATTGTACATTAAGCCAACATTTCAACGTCAGCTCCCCTTAACGCTTGACAAATGGAATATTATCTTACGCGTATCAGCAAAAAAGAGCCGTCCCCATCAGCTCAAGCTCCGTGCTCTCAATGATAAGCTGCGTCAGCAAACTGCTCGATTTCCTGCTCTATATCCAGCCCGCCAACTTCCTGATCATTCCGGTGATCCTCTATAGTATCTATTATTTCAGACACACTAAGACAACAGCGCGCCCTCAATGAATCCGGGCGCGCTGTTGTTAGTTAGAAGCGTGCTACAAAAAACTCGCGGTTCGACGGGACGAACTTCTGTGTGCGCTGCACATTATCCGCATCGATAATCCGGAGCGTGTAGCTGACCGTTGTCAGCGTACTGATCGTATTGAACTGGGCGACGCCGAATTCATCGAATTGAGCCGTGATCACAGTGCCGGAGCTCCGGGTCAGTGTAGCCTTCCAGTCCTGCGTTTCATATGGGACATTGTTATTGTTCACGGCAAGCACGATGAAATTATTAAGCACCTGTCTGATCCGCCGTCTCTTGGGTCTTACTACCGCCGCTGCTCTTGCTTTTTTAGCCATCAGTTGACGTTTTGCCAGCAATGCCTTCTTCTCTGATTCTTTCATTTGCTTCACCACTTTCTATTGGAATACAGTAGTAAATGCAAGAGAAGAATCAGCCGAAACGCGTTATTGCCTGTTATTTGCATAAATGTATCGCTGTACTCATTCCTGGTTTCGTACCCACGAGGCAGCTGGCCGCATACACTGCTTCATAGAGGTGATTACATTATGAAGAGTAAACCATCATGGGCCAGGCGTCACGCCGCCAAGCTCAATCGGCCCCTAAAGCATAAGATCCGCAGAGCTTATTCCACTGTTGCTACAAAAGCAGCTATACCGGTGATCATACAGTTCAGACAACCGCTTACTCCGGCGCGGCTCCGCGAACTAAGGAAGCATCTGGGACGGCATGTCCTCCCGGTCAAGCATCATCTGCGGCTTCATCAGGCCGTGGCTTCACAGGTATCCCTGAAATGTCTGGAGTATGTATGCCGCTGGAACGGAGTCCATAAAGTCTATCTGGACGGCATTAAGAAAGCTACGCTCAACATTGCAACTCCATCCATAGGCGCTACAGCAGTTAGACGTTCAAGAGGGCTTACCGGCAAAGGCATCAACATCGCTGTGCTCGATACCGGAGTCTATCCGCATCCCGACCTGACCCGGCCGGTGAACCGCATTCTGGCGTTCAAGGATTATATCAATCACCGGAAATGCCCGTATGATGACAACGGACACGGCACGCATATCACCGGGGATGCCGCCGGTAACGGCTGGTCCAGCCGGGGCAAGTACCGGGGACCCGCGCCGGAAGCGGGAATTGTCGGAATCAAGGTGCTCGATAAGTATGGGGACGGCTATGACTCCACCATTATCAAGGCCATTGAATACTGCATTACCCACCGCAAAAAGCTGAGGCTGCGCATCCTCTCCATGTCCTTCGGCGGACCGGTGGCTCCGCATATCAAGGATGACCTTCTCGTTCAGGCCGTTGAAAAAGCCGTCAAAGCCGGCCTCACCGTAGTCATCGCCGCCGGCAATGCCGGCCCTAGGCGCCGGACCATTGAGTCCCCAGGGATCAGCCCCTCCGTGATCACCGTCGGTGCTGTCAATGACCGCCGGACGCTGACGCAGAAGGATGACCGGATCGCTGTCTATTCCAGCCGCGGGCCCGCCCCCGGCGGCAGAGTGAAGCCGGATCTGGTCGCCCCCGGCGATTCAGTGATCTCGCTGCGCGCCCCCGGCTCCCAGCTGGTCCGTGAATTGCCGCGCAATAAGGTCGGCAAGCGGTATTTCAAGCTGTCCGGCACCAGCATCTCCACGCCCATCGTGTCCGGTGCCGCCGCACAGCTGCTCCAGCTTGCGCCTTGTCTTACGCCGCGCCAGGTGAAGCTCTTGCTGAAGCGTAACGCCTTCCCTCTCCGCCTGAAGCCTAATACCGGCGGAAGCGGGGAGATCGACGTACGATTCCTGAAACGGCGCTGCTCCCCCAAGAAACCCCACAAAGTGAGACTTTAGCTCCCCAAAACAAAATAACCGGTACAGTAACCGCTCCTTATTCTTCGGGGAGCGGTTACTCCTCAGACAGCTGCGGCCATAGCTGGCGCGCCCAGGCTAACAGTATCTCGTCTTCTCCATATCTCCCTATACACTGGAAGCCGAGCGGCATCCCTTCAAGCGTTGCCGCAGGCAGAGTGACCGTGGGCACTCCCGCGAAGCCCCAGACCGCAGGCATCCCTGCCCAGCCCGTATTCCGCTCCTCGATCTTCGGTGCAGTCCCCCCTTGGGCCGGAGAGACCCACAGGTCGATTCCCTCTTGGTCCATAAGCTCCATCAAGTCGCGCCGCAGCTCCCGTTGCCGGGTGCGGTACTGCTCCAGCTCCTCCTCCGGAATCTGCTGTCCTCTAAGGATCGCTTCCTGCACGGGGACACCGTATTCTACTCTATGCTCCGCGAATCTATCTTCATGCTCCCGTGCCAGCTCACCCTCAATGAAGCGCAGCATGGCATTGCCGTAGATGAGTTCATCCTCCCACGGCATTTGGACATAACGGACTTCATATCCAAGCTGTTCAAGCCCTGTAATCTGAGCCTGGAACACCCCTTTGACTTCCGCACTCATCAGCTCCATATAGACTCCCTTAGGGATACCCAGAACCGGCTTACGGGAGATTGGGGCAGCAGGAGCTTCCCAGTCCGGGACAAGCAAGGCTGCCGCAGCCTCCATATCAGGCAAATCTTGCGTGAAGAACCCTATCGTGTCAAAAGACGGCGAGAACAGCAGCACACCATCCAGCGGAACCCGGCCATAGCTGGGCTTGAACCCGACCACTCCGCAAAAGGACGCCGGGGCGATCACCGAACGCAGCGTCTGTGTGCCCACTGCCAGCGGACAGAGCCCCGCAGCCACCGCTGCGGCGGAGCCTGCACTGGACCCGCCGGGAGTATGCGCGGTGTTATGCGGATTACGCGTAGCAATGGGTCCGTTGTAGGCAAATTCCTCGGTCACCGTCTTGCCTGCAATCACGGCCCCGAGAGCACGCAGCTTAGTGACCAGAGACCCCTGGGCACCGGCTAACAGCTCAGCGGATAGCTGCGATCCCGCCCGGGTCGGCAGACCGTCCACATGGAGCAGGTCCTTAATGGCTACAGGAATGCCGAATAAGGCCGGGTTACGCTCATCTCCGCTGTACATACTTTGCAGCAGAGCTTGTTCCGAATCCAGCCGCACTTCAACCTCATCCTCAGGGACAAACGCATGGATATGCGGCTCAAGCTGTCTGTAACGCTCCAAGTACTGGTTAAGTACAGTTCCGGGTGAATATCCGGGTTCATCCATCCGGCTCATCATTTCTGTCAGGGATACCTTGTGAAGCAACATTAGATCATCTCCATGGAATATTATGTATAGCATTTGGCTTATTACGTTTCAGACTGCATAAGGTAACAGAAATTCCCAAGCTTTCTCAGCGCCAAAAAAGCCACCCGGGCCGCCTCCCCTCCAAGATGGCTTTCATGTTCCCTATCACAAGAGCTTCCTAAAGCTCTTTGTCTCCTTGATCTCCGCTCTGCTTATACTCATTCAGCTTCTGATTAAGCTGCTTGGCTTCCCGTTTCCCGTCGATGTGCATCATTGCGTACACCATAGTTTTGACCACCAGAATGACAATGACGAACGGTACCAGCACTCCCTTATCCATTAGCGGGCCGTCCGCAAACTGCCACAGCCAGAGAATTACCAGCACATCCGCAAGGATGAAGCAGAGATAGAAGCTGATGGTCTGCACTTTGGGATCTACCTCATACGTATTCACCAGCGCATACCGGAAGCAGGTAAAAGCAGCCGCCCCCAGGAACAGCTGCACCAGCAGCGAGCCCCGGATCATCTCCGTAGCATTCAGAGCCAGCACAACCGCCGCAAGCACCATCAGCCCCCCGCAAGCCACCAGCAGATCCTTCACGAACAAAGATACATACTTTCTGGTTGTAATCATGAGTTTCCCTCCTATTCAAGTCTTGACAGCACAGCTATAACCCTAACTTCCGTTTGAGCACCGGGACATATTGTCTGGAGATGTGGACTTTCTCACCGTTGTGCAGCAGCGCCTCGTATCTTCCGTAGAGCACCGGGCGGAGCGACTCGATCTTGGCCACATTCAGGATGCTGGATTTGGAGGCCCTGAAAAAATCACCAGACTCATACTCCGTCTCCAGCTCATACAGCTTCAGCCTCGACTCATACACCTTCTCCTGGCAGTAGATGAACACCTTATGGTCCACCGCCTCGAAGTAATAGACATCACACGGATGGATGATGTGCATCTGTAGCCCGGTCATACCAATCAGCTTCCTGGGGCCTGTGTTCACCGAGTGGATCAGCGCCAGCAAGTCTTCATCCGGGTCATTGCACCTCAGAATAATTTCAGGCTCACCGCCCTCCGGAACCTGCTCAATCGTGATTTTCACCGCCACCGCCTCCTGCATTCTCTCCCTACAACTACAGTATATTTTTGTCAAAAGACTTATACAATGGCCTTTGCGCAAGCTGCACTCTGGCGGGTTCAAGCTGCAGGTTTGGTTGGTTCAATTCCTTGGTTGGCTCTCTAACTGGTCCGCCTAATTGCAGGCTTCAGCCGACGACGCCGTGTTATATAAGCAGCAAAAAACCCGCAGATCAGCTCTGCGGGTTCTTGGAATATACAATTTTACGGATGCTATCGATAGATAAGCCGTATTGCTCACACAATTGGTCCAACTCTGCACCTTTTTGGAAGCGGCTACGGATCTCAGCATTGCGGACTTTATAGTAATCGGCTGCCCCTGAGCTTTCGCCCCATTTTCTGCGTTTACTCTTGCAGGTTGGGATATACAGGGCTTCCCCTTGAATATATTGCTGAATCTCCTTCAGCAGGTGGTCTGGCAACAGCTTTGCTGCATTTACACATTGCATATCTGGCTCGCTCCTTAAAATTTATTAATCTTTTAAGGGCAAAGCCTGTGTAAATAACTGTATTACTTAAAACATACTTCAGGCGAATAAATCCGCTCCATGCCAAGCTTTCGCCTTAGTTATTTCACAGGCTTTGCATGGAGCGTGCCGTTCACATACTGACTCATCCGAAACATGGCCATCACCTCCCGGGATTCTGGAATTGGTGCAGATTAACTCTATTCTAGAATAATTTCCATATTGGTTCAACAACGGATGTGCACTGTGCCAGAAGTATAGCATTTAGCTATAATCAAATATTACCGGAAGAACATTAGTTTTTTGCGGGCGCCGATTATATAATAGAAACTATATGGTAAAGAAAGGATGCGATACAGCAAATGAAATTCTCAGAATATGTATACGAACGGCCGGATGTGGAGCAATTCAAGCAGGAGTTCACCACTCTGCTAAAGGACCTGGAGACAGGCAATCTGGAGGAGCAAAAGGCTGCCGTGGCAGCAATCAATAAGCTGCGCAGCCGCTTCGATACGATGGAGACCCTCGTGAGTGTCCGCCACTCCATCGATACGGAGGATGCATTCTACAAGGCAGAGCAGGATTATATGGACGAGACCGGACCGGTGATCCAGGAATACATCACGGATTACTACAGAGCCCTTGTCAATTCCAAGTACAGAGCCGAGTTCGAGCAGGTATGGGGAACACAGCTCCTAAGCTTGGCCGAGATCTCACTACGCACCTTCAGTCCTGAAGTAATTGAAGATCTGCAACTGGAGAATAAGCTGTCCTCCGAATACTCCCAATTGATCGCGTCCGCCAAAATCATGTTCCAGGGCGAAGAACGCACGCTGGCACAGCTGATTCCGTTCGATTCTTCCACGGACCGTGAAGTTCGCAAAGGCGTATTCGAGGCCCGTAATGCCTTCATGGCAGAGCATGAACCCGAATTCGACCGGATCTATGACGAGCTGGTGAAGGTCCGGGCAGGAATCGCTGCCAAGCTGGGATACAAGAGCTTCGTGGAGCTCGGGTATGACCGGATGGGACGTACCGATTATAATGCTGAGATGGTGGCGGGCTTCCGCAAGCAGGTGCATGAGCATATCGTGCCGGTTGCGGGGAAGCTGAAGCAGCGCCAGCGCGAACGCCTTCAGCTGGACGGACTGAAATTTTACGATGAGGGTATTAAGTTCAATTCCGGCAACGCTACCCCTAAGGGCGACCCGGACTGGATCGTGGCGAATGGTGCGAAGATGTACCAGGAGATGTCCCCGCAGACCGGTGAATTCTTCAGCTTCATGCAGGAGAACGGGCTGATGGATCTGGTCAGCAAAAAAGGCAAGGAATTCGGCGGCTACTGCACCTTCTTCAGCGACTACCGTGCTCCGTTTATTTTCTCCAACTTCAATGGTACCTCCGGGGATATCGATGTGCTGACCCATGAGGTCGGGCATGCGTTCCAGGCGTATTCCAGCCGGAATATGGAGGTTCCTGAATATACGTTCCCGACCTCCGAAGCCGCTGAGATTCATTCGATGAGTATGGAGTTCTTCGCCTGGCCATGGATGGACCTGTTCTTCAAGGAGGAGGCGGACAAGTACCGTTTCAACCACCTGGCGGACAGTCTGGAGTTCATTCCTTACGGCGTATCTGTGGATGAATTCCAGCATTTTGTGTACGAGCATCCCGAAGCTACACCGCAGGAACGCAAACAGGCTTGGCGGGACATTGAGCGAAAATATCTGCCCCACCGTGATTATGACGGCAATGCTTATCTGGAGCAAGGCGGCTTCTGGCACAAGCAGGCCCATATCTTCCGTCTTCCGTTCTACTATATTGACTATACCCTGGCCCAGCTCTGCGCCTTCCAGTTCTGGAAACGCTCGAATGAGGACTTCACCTCGGCCTGGCCGGATTATCTGAAGCTCTGCCAGGCCGGAGGCAGCCGCTCCTTCACGGAGCTGGTGAAGCTTGCCGGTTTAACCTCCCCGTTCGAGGATGGCTGTATCGGCTCTGTCATCGGTGAGATTGAGGGCTGGCTGAACAGCATAGACGATAAGGCGCTGTAGGGGCGAGGATTCATACACCGAATACAATTAAGTTACATTCACCATCAAGCACAGCGTCAACTATTAGGGGCTGTCCCAAGTAGCCGGTTCATGGCTTCGGGACAGCCCCTAATTTTAAGTTGGATCGATATGAGCACGCTCTCTTATTTCTTCTTCCCCTTCTCTGCGGCCTGCTGCTGATTCTCCTCTACTCTGAATTTGACGATTCTGGCAATGAGATCATAGGGGAGCGGCTCCTTGAGGGGGAACTGTACCGAACCCTTGGCTCCTTTGTACTGCGCTAGCTCCTCCTTGAAGGCTTCAATTCCCCGGGGTGCAGGATAGAACCCAATATGATTCTTGAAGGCGGCAAAATGCACCAGATTCTTATGCAGGAACCAGGTCGGCATCTGGTAGCTGATCTTCTCCACTGCCTCCGGTGCAGCTTCCGAAATGACCTTACGCAAGGTCTGCAGAAGCTCCTGGACCTCCGGCGCAAAGTCCGCAATATACTGGTCAACCGATTCATAGGTAACTTTATTCTTGTCCACTTCGGCTTCATCTCCCTTGGGTTGGTTCATAGATCTTCAAGCCATTGCAGGCATACCGGAATGAAACCGGCATAGTCATTCAGCGCTTGCAGGGTAGGCAGTACCTGGCTCGTTCCAAGCTCCCGCTCGGAAATATCCGGCCCTTCCAGTCCCAGAGACCGCCGAATGCTATACTCCAGCCAGCCTATTTTACCGTGGAAGCCGCTGCTCAGCACTTCTGGCCAGGGATCAGTAATCTCTCCCCCTTGATTACGGTAAGCATGAATCACTGCACAGAAATCTGCCATACGGATGTGACCACTCTCAAAGTCTGACCAATAGAGCGCTACTTCCATCAGCTCCTGCGCCGGGTTAACCCAGCCTGCGGCCTCCCAGTCAATGATCACGGGCTGACCTTCAGAGCTCCACAATACATTCTTCGGGTCCAGATCCCGGTGGCTGATGACTCTGTTCCCGCCAAGGACCGTCATAGCGGCGTTGACCTGCTTGCCATAACAGCTTAGCTTGTCCAGATTAGCCTTAAGGGGTACAGCCCACGAGAGGCCCATTGCTTCACCCTGCAAGGCATACCCCAGCCAATCTGTCCGCAATTCCTCCGCTGTGCTGTCCCTTTGGAGCTCGTTATGGAGGGGGGTGAAATCCGCCGCATGGATGTCAGCCAGAGCTTGTCCGATCAGAATGCAGTGCTCCAGCCCCGCTTCAGCCGCAGAGACGGAACGGCCTTCTATCCAAGGGAACAGCAGATAATATTGCCCGTCCGCTTCATGTATACAGCTTCCCTCATGGAGAAGTGCAGGAAGTGCGCTCACTCCCTGCCTGCGGGCCTGCACGGCTACCTTCTCGGCTGCTATCATGTTGTTCATCACAGCTTCCTTCCGCATGAGCTGCGGGTTGAGCGCCTTCACTGCATACTCTGCCTGATTCGTGGTCACACGATACATCCGGTGGAGGAAACCGCCGGAGATTTGCTCCGGCACCCCACTCAGTAAGCCCAACTTATATGTAGCACACAGCTTTTCAAAATTCAAATTGTAATTCGTTAGCGTCATGATCCCTTCGTCCTCCCGGCATAGAACTTCAAATATTCGTCCATATGGCTCTTCCAATAGTCCCCGTCATGCTGGCCTGCTCTGAGGTGATATTCCACCGGCACGCCCTTTCCTTTAAGCAGGGTATACAGCTGCTCTGTGCCTTCATAGAACCGGTAGCTGTCCTCCGCCCCGCAGTCCAGGTAGATACTCAACTTCGATAAGTCCCTGTTCTGCGCCAAAAGAAGCGGATCACGCTCCTGCCGCAGCGCTTCCGTCGGATAGAGAAGCTGGACCAGGCCGTTCTCGCCTCCGGCAAGAGACCAGTCATCCAGGAACAGCGCCGGGCTATGCCCGCCAACCTTACTATAGATATCGCTATGCAAAAACGCCGAATGCAGGCTGATAAAACCACCCATCGATATGCCGCCAATATAGCGGGAACCGCTCTCAGGCAGAGTATTGAAATGCGTATCCGTATACTCCACAACATCCTTGACCAAATAATCCTCATAGCGTTCACCGCCCAGCGCTGCGGGATTACCTGGATTAGCTACAGCATTCAGCCCATAGCTGTTGTCCATCTGTGGAGCGACGATAATGAGCGGCTCGATTTGACCGGCCTCTATCAGTCGGTCTGCATTCTGCTGAAGCTCCAGCCCTCCCCACATATCCGTCTCCCGGCTGCCGTAGCCATGGATGAAATAGAGGACCGGATAACGCTGAGAGGCATTATAACCTGTAGGAAGATAGACACTGAGCCGCATCTCCCGGTCCAGGGCCTCACTTTGAAAAACCAGATTATGAACCCCAGGGCTTTGCAAGGGTGCCATCTCAACCTTGTCTGCCGCCTCTTCAGACGCTTCGCCTGAGTTCCGTGAACAACCTCCCAGCATTATACACAGTATGATCAGAAACAGATACAGCCTGAAGCCTCGAGAACCTTTCATATCGGCCGCCTCCCGTTCTCCGCTACAATCGTAGCGCTTACATTAAACAATATCATGGATTTGGATATTAATGGTAGGACAATTATGTTGTCTATGTATTATCAGGTCAGCCAGAAACTACTGGTTGGCCTATCTTCTATGTGTTTTAATAAAAATCAATCGTTTTTCCGGTCAGCTCCGTCTTACTTATAAAAACATATTTCGAGGACGACTTCTTCCATAGACCAACACAATAAGGAAGAGGGGATGGTGAATGGGGGGAAGACAATGAACAAAACCAATACAGCAGATCTGTCGCTGATGGATGAAGAGGTGTTCTATGAGCGGCTAGCAAGTGAGCACCGTAAACTGTATGCGCTCGCTTACAGCTATCTGCGCTCAGAAGCAGATGCCCTGGAAGCGGTGCAAGAAGCCTCATGCCGGGCCTGGATGAAGCGCAAACAGCTTAAGAACGAGCAGGCCTTCACACCTTGGCTACTCCGTATTACCATCAACTGCTGCATGGATGAGCTAAGGCGTAAAAAACGCGTTGTGCTGACGGAAAGGCCGGAGGAGGAGACCCAGGAGATGAAGAGCAGCGATCGTCTCGATCTGGAGCGCGCCATGAGCCGGCTAAAGCCGAAATACCGGCATGCCGTGATGCTCAAATATTACCAGGATATGACAACCACCGAAATTGCCAAGGTACTGAATAAGCCCGAAGGCACGATCAAAACCTGGATGCGTCAAGGACTCATGCAGCTGCGGAAATATCTATGAGTAAATAGGAGGTGAAGGAAATGTTAGCAAAAGAAGAGCGTGTCCTAAAACAGGATGCACAAGAGGTCCATCTTCATGCAAAGGAGATTAAGGAATTGAAAATATATAATGCAATGCGCAGTGGAATGGCACAAGGGAAAAAACGCAGCAAACGGCGTTTCTATTCCTATGGGGCCGGCGCTGTATTAGCCGCGGCCGCAGCTATTTTTGTGATTGTCTCATCCATCGGCTTACCGGCCGGAGGTACAGACGATTCCGTCCTCGGCGGTTCAGTGCAGGCGGTCAGCACCACAAGCTGGAATGATTTTGCAGACTATCGCAGACAGCCATTAACGAACCGGCTGGTTGGCGGCATCCTGGAACGAAATCTGGTAAAGCCGGTCCGTCAAAGCGCATCAAACAAAGGATACCGTATGGATGTGGATGGCGCCGTCACGGATGGCCGTAAAGTGTATATCCTATTCAATGTGCACAACGGTACGGATCAAGAAGTTATTCCTGCGGATACGAAAATTCAATTCGGTGATTTCGAGGTTCCATATCCACATCGGGGCGCAGCCCTGGAATTAGCGAACAGTGGCGAATCCAGAATTCAGCCTGGCGAAAACAAGAATTTTATTTATTCCACCAACTATCCTGCTTCCATCACTGATTCCAAGGATCTGAAGTTCACTCTAATTCTCACCGGAACGTCCGAACAGGCGCTCGCTTCCAGCAGCAGCAAGTATCGGACCAGCCTGGAGGTATCGTTTCAGCTTGATCCAGACGATTTCAAAGACCAGGTGCGCACGCTGCCTGTGAATCGCACGCTTACAGTGGACGGTCAACAGATTATAGTGCACCAAGTACAGTATACTCCGTTCAATACTTATGTCGATCTGGAGTATGACAAGGCGAACACCAAACAGATTTTCAGCCTGCTGAATCCTGTTCTGACCGCAACAACCGGGAGCCAAACCGAGAAATTGGTGTATCCGGGTAGAATCACGTCCAATAATTCCGAGGTGTACAAAGACTCCTCGCAGGCAACACTGGTGTTCAGGTATACCGGGCTCAACCAGCCGGACTCCATCGCGCTGAAAATTGCCGGTATCTCGGCGCTGGAGCCGGAGCATATGAAATTTGTGGTCGATCTGAACAAGCAGCAAGTGATTGAAGCACCGGCAGACGATTGGGAAATGGTCACCTCCAAAAAAGAACATAATGCAACGGCGGAAGAGATTCTGCTCCGGCGTAAGGTGACCAACATGTTTTATTATACTGATTCGCAAGGGGCAGTACAGGCAGAGTACATCGGTGCAGGGCTGGACGACAAATTCACCGATGCGAACGGCCAGGTGCATGATAGAGCCAATCGGGAAACGCCACTAATCAACTTCGGCGGCACCATGATCTCTGGAGACGGTACGGGAATTGATGAGATGAGTTTATCTTTTGACAGTCAAGCTGCAGATTATCCGCAGCCGCTTACCCTATCGGTATCGCGCATTTGGAATCCAATTATGGAGACGCAGAGCATCGAGCTGTTCTCAAAGAAATAGACTACAGCAAGAAGCCCCGCCCAGCCGACAGGCTTACGGGGCTTCTTGCTTATTTATCTGGACTTTGGAACTTCCACTCCCTAATTAATTTTGGTAAGCTGCCACTTCTGGGCATCGGTTCCGTTATCTGTCCATTGCTGCACGACGGCTCCATCTGCGGTAGAGGAGTTCGAGACATCCATGGCCAGCCCGCTGGCTTTGGAGATCAGCTTGTAGTATCCGCCGCCCACATCGACGATGCTCCACCGCTGGGCGTTGCTGCCGTTGTCATTCGCCTGCTGGAGCTGGACTCCGCTGGCCGTGGAAGCATTCGGCACATCAAGCAGTTTGCCGCTGTGCATCGCTGTAAGCTTGTAGAAGCCGTCTCCCGTGCTCTCCACTCTGAACTGCTGATTGGCAGCGGTGTAATTAGTCCACTGATGCATTTTGGCTCCGTCTACTGTAGATACATCCGTCACATCCAGTACCTTGCCGCTTGCCTTGTTCATCAAGGTGTAGACCCCTCCGCTGACAATGCCGCTCGAAGGAGCGCCAGCCTGATATACCCGCACATAATCCACGAGCATCTGCGCCGGGAAGCTGGTTGAGGCATTCGGAGCACCCGGCCAGTTGCCGCCCACCGCGAGGTTCAACAGCAGGAAGAACGGTTTCTGGAATTCCTCCGTATTTCCGGTTCCGTTCTCAATATAGAATTCATTGAACTGGTTGCCGTCCACGAACCATCTGATGTACTTGGAATCCCACTCTACGCTGTACACATGATATTGAGAGAAGTCCAGATTGCCTGACACCCGCCCAAATTCGGCATGGCCTCCTGCATCCCAGTGCACCGTGCCGTTAACGGCAGCGTTATTGTTTACCCGCTCCATAATATCGATCTCGCCGCAGGCCGGCCAATAGGCGGTATTAATATTGGAGCCTAGCATCCAGAACGCAGGCCATAACCCTTGGCCGGACGGCAGCTTGATTCTGGCTTCGATTTTACCGTATGTGAAATTCTTAAGCCCCTGCGTCTTGATCCGCGCCGAGGTATAGTTCATGCCTTCATAGGATTCTTTCTGCGCAGTGATGACCAGATTGCCGCCTGTCACCTTCAGATTCTGTGAACGGTTAGTATAGTATTGCAATTCATTATTGCCCCAGCCCCCGGTGCCTGTGCCAATCTCGGCTGTCCAGTTCCCGGTATTGAGTGAAGAACCGTCGAACTCGTCGCTCCAGGCCAGATTCCAGGTTGCTGCGCTTGCGCTCCCTGCAGGCACCAGTGCGATTAATAACGCGAACAGCATGAACAAGCTTAAGACTTTACCTCTTTTAAACATCTTCGTCCTCCTCTTTTGGCGTTTCAAAGTTGCCAGCCTTATTTCAATGCACGCGTACGTTCGCGCAGTTGAAACCTTTCCCAACCGGTTTCGGACATGAATATGGTAGCGCCTTCTTCTGCTACATCCCATATATATCGCTTTTGGTTCCCGGAAGAACCAGAAATTTGACAATTTAGCGAACCCGGCGGAACGGAGCAGCTGGCCTTCGGACGACACTGCCTCATCAGCCCCAAACACAGCAAAAAACCGCTCCCGAGCGGAGGCGGTTCCTGCTTTTGCAAAGAGTTGTTGCCGTACTACTCGAGTCCGTGCTCTTCGCGGATCTTATACATCCCTTGTACGAGCAGCTCCGAAGGATCACGGTTAAGCTGCATATGCGTCAGTAACAGATGGAGCGGGATAGCGCATACGTTATTCCCGTCCGTGATTGCAGGGAAGCCTGCTTCAAAGACCGGTCCATGCTCCTCGTTCCAGGCCAGTCCGGCATGCACCTGCTCCGGTGCGAACTCCTCTGTTACAGCGGCGATACACATCGGAACCAGCACATTGTCGACAGCGGCCTTGGCTTCCTCTTCACTGGCGAGCGGCTTAGGCATGGAGTTGCCTCCCTTGGTCTTCATCAGCTCGTGGAAGAAGGACGCCATCCAGATCTCCGGACTGTTGCCGGACTGGAACCGGCCAGCCAGCTCACGAAGGAAGAAGCCGCAGTAATAATCAGCGTTATCGTTATCCTTTACACGGAATACAAATACCGGGCCGTAGTTGTCCAGGTTCAGCACCTGTCCTTCCACATCGCTGAAGCTCATTTTGAGCGCTACAATGCCGTTATGAAAAACAGCCTTGAGCAGCTCATTCCAGTTCTCTTCGGTCATGGCCTTCTCGGCAGCTTCCGCTTCACCGTTCACCGGCTCATTCGTGGTGTCATTGGTTGTTTCGTTTGTCATTGTTAAATTCACCCCACTTTCTATCATACCATCCTATTGAACAAGGTAACATACCCTATCTCTCAGGCACAAATGGAAAGGTCTGCCGGACCCGGATGTATGTCCTTATGCGCAAGTGCTATACTAGACAGGGTACAGTAACCATCTCATCTTGTAGAAGGGAATGACCCTAACCATGAATACCGAACAATTAGACCGAATTCACACTGGCCAAGGCTTTATAGCTGCTCTGGACCAGAGCGGAGGAAGCACCCCCAAAGCGCTGCTGCAATACGGTATTAAGGAAGACCGTTATTCAGGGGACGAAGAGATGTACACCATGGTTCACAGCATGAGAACACGCATTATTCAGAGTCCCGCCTTTACAAGCGAGCATATTCTCGGTGCAATTCTGTTCGAGAACACGATGGACCGCCTTATAGACGGGCAATATACCGCCGATTATCTGTGGGAGCAGAAGGGCGTCGTGCCTTTTCTCAAAATTGACCAGGGACTGGCCGCTCCTCAGCATGGAGTCCAGCTCATGAAGCCTATTCCCGCCCTCGATGCCCTGCTGAAGCGGGCAGTCAGCAAGCATATCTTCGGCACCAAGATGCGCTCCGTGATCCATGAGGCGAACCCGGAGGGTATCCGGCAGGCCGTTCAGCAGCAGTTCGAGCTGGCCCGGCAGATCGCCGCCTTCGGACTGGTTCCGATTATTGAACCGGAAGTAGATATCCTCAGCAAGGACAAGCAGGAGTCAGAGCAATTGCTGAAGCGGGAACTGGCCGCACGCTTGTCTGAGCTGCCAGATGACGTGAAGGTCATGCTTAAGCTGTCGATCCCGACAGAGGATAATTTATACAGCGAGCTCGCCGCAGATCCCCATGTGGTTCGGATCGTAGCCCTCTCAGGAGGGTATACCCAGGCTGAAGCCAACGAGAAGCTGGCCCGCCAGCATGGAGTGATTGCCAGCTTCTCCCGCGCCTTATCCCAGGGTCTCAGCGATCAGCAGACGGAAGAGGAATTTGGTAGCACCCTGGCTGCGTCGATCCAGGCCATCTATGAGGCTTCGATTACTTGATCAGATCCATGCTCATTTAAGCTCATAGCTTCATATACAGAAGAGGACCCCAGGCCTAGTGCCGCAGGGTCCTCTTCTGTATATTCCGAATAGAAGTTCAGAACTCAAAACTACTCCTGATAATCACCGGCTGATCGCTACTGTCACCGCAACAAATCTAAAGTGTTGCAGAATCTGCAACTTTCAGCTCTGTATACCTGGGTATGCAGGAGAGATGTTGCATGATATACAGGATTTCTCGAGCTAATCCGCACAAAAGAGAGGGAAATGCTGCCTTTCCTGCAACAATCTTGGATCAAGTCCTGGTTAGTGGAGAGAATGTTGTATTTCAGGCAGAATTTCATAGCAGTAATGCTCTTGCCCTAGCAGGAGCTATGCTTGCGTAAGCCGTTTAATGCCCTCCCGCACCCTAGGCGCTACCTCTGTCCCGAAGAGACGGATGGCCTGCATCACCTGGGCATGCGGCATGGAGCCGTGCGGGACATGCAGCAAGAAGCGGGTGATCCCTACATGCTCGTAGAGGTGAATGATTTTGCGGGCAACTGTGTCCGGGTCCCCCACATATAGAGCACCGTCAAAGCTGCGGGCGTCATCGTAATCCGTACGTTGATAAGAAGGGAGTCCCTTCTCCACCGCCCGGACATTCGTCCGTGCATGTGTAGACGGGAAGAAGCCCTCTACCGCAAGCTCGTCCGTCTCCGCAACATAACCATGAGAGTGTGAGGCAATCGGAAGCTTGGACACATCATGACCAGCCTTGGCTGCTGCCTCCTTGTAGAGCCGTACATGCATGGCATAATCGGAAGGGTTCACATTGCCGATAATCGCCAGGGCAAAGGGCAGACCCAGAGTACCCGCACGGACCGCAGACTCCGGAGTTCCCGCACTCGCAATCCATACGGGCAGCGGATTCTGCTCCGGACGCGGATAGATCTCCAGATTCGTTATGGCTGGACGGTGCTTGCCGCTCCAGCTCACCTTGCCGGGCTCCCGCAGCTTGAGCAGCAGGTCCAGCTTCTCGTCAAACAGCTCTTCGTAGTCCTTCAGATCATAGCCGAACAGAGGAAACGACTCGGTGAACGAGCCCCGGCCCACCATAATCTCGGCACGGCCACCCGATATTCCGTCCAGTGTAGCGAAATCCTGAAATACCCGCACCGGATCGGCTGAGGACAGAATCATGACCGCACTGGTCAGGCGGATTCGGGTCGTCAGCGGTACAGCCGCCGCCATCAGCACAGCAGGCGATGAAGCTGCAAAATCAGGCCGGTGATGCTCACCCACGCCGTATACATCCAGTCCTACCTGATCCGCAAGCACGATCTCCTCCACCACTTCACGCAGCCGCTCCGCATGGCTTAGAGTCACTCCGGTATTCACGTCAGGCGTTGTCTCGACAAAGGTGCTTATTCCAAGTTCCACGTATTGTTCCTCCTAGAAGTCAGTAATCTTTATATTCTAAAACTAAATAGTCAAATATTCAAAGAAAACTTTAACCTGCAGCAGGGCAGGGTGCCCCGGCTGTGTCAACAGCCCGTGAGGCACCCTGCCCTGGCAAAACCGTTACATTCTTATAGCAGCAAGTGAATTAATCAGCAAAGCTGCTGTCATTGAGCCTTTTCAGTACTGCAGTAACCTCTGCTCTTGTCGCTGTTCCTTTAGGATCGAACTGGTTACCCGGTTTACCGCTAATGAATCCGAACGACTGGATATCAGTAACCGCAGAAGCTGCCCAAGAGGAAATGCTCTTGTCATCTGTGAACTTGACAGCTCCAGCGGTCTGTTCCGGCTTCAGCTTCATATAATTCAGATAATTACGGATCAATACCGCCAGTTCTTCTCTGGACACCGCCTGATCCGGCGCAAACCTCTTATTGCCTGTGCCCTGTACGATACCATTGGCTGCTGCCCAGGCGATATAAGGCGAGTAATATTTATTTCCCGCCACATCGGTGAAGGAAGCTGCTCCAGAGGGTTCAGCACCTCCCATTTTGCCCAGAACCGTTGCGATCATTCCGCGTGTCAAGGTCTGATCCGGTGCGAACTTATGATTGCTAAGACCTGTGAACCAGCCTCTGGCCGCTGCAAAATCAATACTGTCTTTGGCCCAGTGGTTCACGATATCGCTAAAGCCGGCGCTATAATAGCCTACGGCAAATTTAGAGAAATGACTTGTCTTGAATTCTACCGTTTTCGCCGCTGTGTTGTAGCGGCTGGTTACTGGAATGGCAACACCGTTGTTGTCAATATAGTATGCAGCAAGCCCGTTCGCATTCTCTCCAGCAGCCTGAGTATATGGAATTTGCACATGGACCCTCTCACCGCCGAAGCTGGTAATCGCCGAGGTACCATCCCCAATTGTGAAATCGTACACGGGTCTGCCGCCCACCCGTGCTTGAACACTGCTGCCTGCTATATTAACCGAGGACAGCTCTACACTAATACGGAGCGTTTCCCCCTTGGCAGCCTTACTGATGGCATCCAGCACAGAATGGCTTAGTGTAATAATAGCGAATCCGGTATTAATCTTCAGCTCCGCTTGAGTGCCGGAAGATAATCTGCTGACAAATTCGCTCCCAAGCTCTACTGTCAGCTTCCTGGCTTCCTTGACTGCCTCCCCGCGGAGTTCAACGACCGTCCGCTTGCCGGCCTTATCACTCATTGCTGCGTTGTCCAGCAGCTTCGCGGCAGCCTCAGCCGTAAGCTTAAAGCTTGCTTCTTGAGTCTGGGCATTCTGAGACGGTGCTAATACAGCAACGGTATCAGTGATGATTGTCTGCACAGCTAACGGTGTAGCCGTTGGAGCAGAAGTTGGAGTAATTGTTTTGACGGGCACAAACACCTGATCCGGTGTTTGTGTAGCTGCCGGGGTTGCTGTTGGGGTCTCCGGCTTAATCGTTGGCGTCACTGCCGGTATATCCGGTTTTGTCGTCGGTGTTGGTGTTGGCTTCGTAGTTGGCGTCGCTGTCGGTGTCGGTTCAACAACCGGCGGTGTATAATAGCCTCTAGGAATTTCTATCACGGATACCGTACCAGACACCTCATTAGCCACAAGCAGCAGCGGATAGCGTGTCGGACTCTGATCGGCTGCGATGAACGTCTGTCCTTCCGGAGATACATCTCCGGCCACCCGGTAAGCCGGCTTGGAACCCGACTGATCCACTGAATGTTCAAAGTCTCTTGTATTCAGATAGTCATAGAACACCGGGGCGTTCACATCCGAAATATCGTACATCATATTGCCGCTGACCCGCTCCAGGCCGATAAAAGCATACGGCTTACCGTCCACGATGCCGACTTTAACGTCCTCAGGTTCGGGACCTTTTTTTGCGCTTCTTTTCTCGAATACGAAATCATCATTGGACCAGTTGAAATATTGCGGCAGCAGTCTGGCGGTAATCTGCTCAAAGTCTGCTCCGCTGTCATACAATAGGGACATGTTGTCTGCATCCCAGATGGAGAAGGAACGCGCACCGAACAGATAGGTTTTGCCGCTGACAAATCCGGTTCCGCCCGCACCCACTTCATAATCTGAAGGATCGAAGGTTGTCAGTTTGATGTCCTTATCAGCATTTCCGTCCTGCCCTTTGCCCAGCTTGATATCCTTCTCGTTAGTGTATCCGTTCCAGTCCCTGGAATCCCCTTCATTGGCAGTAAGGATATATGTCTTTCCCCCGGCAGTGTAGGTGGTAATCCCGTCCGGATTATACATTCCATATACATTCGGCTCCGGCTGAATCTGAATTTTGCCGTCTCTGCGCATGTCCAGCCCATTCCCGGACACACTGTGGTCTTTGAAGCCCAGTCCCTTGATGCTGGTGAATACACCCTGCTCAATATCAAGTGCAGCAATGGCATTAGCCTCCTGCAAGGAGATGAAGGCACGTTTGCTATCCGCCGATACCGCTGCATATTCAGGCTCCAAATCTACGGACGGTGCAGTTTGTTTTTTGAGAATAACATTGTCCGCCAGCAGTGCATTTCTAGCCTCCGTGCTATCGAAGCTGGTGAAATCAACAATCTTGACGGTATGCTCCTGCAGATGAATCACAGTAACCGAACCCTTGGGATCAACCGCAGGCTCTTTGTAGCCTTGTCTTGGCTCACCTTCATCAGCCGTCAATAAATACTTGTTATCCGGCGTGAAGGTCACCATATCCGGCTGAACCCCTGTCATATAGTGGGTCTGGTATTTCCCGTTATAATCCAGCAGCAGCACAGCACCTGGCTTGCTGTAATCCGCCTCCTGTACTGCTATAGCAACAGTATCCAGTGTTGTGCTGATATCTACACTCGTAATATCCCCGAAGCTGAAGCCGTCAATCATCTTGCTTACGTCAATCCGTTTCTCCAGTGTAAGCAGATTATCCTGGCCCGGGACCAGCGTCTTCAAGCTGACAATATCAATGCTCTTCTCCTTGCCGTTCACCAGATAGAACTTCTGATTGTCACTGTTGTATTTCACAATTTCTGCAACTCCGCCTTCCAGATCCGAGAAGCCCGTGGAATAGCTGCCGATTTTGTGCATCACCGATCCGCTAAGCCGTTTGATCTCATTTCTGTCCCGCACACGGATTCGCTTACCGACCGTATCCACTGAAGACAGGCCGATGGCAGAGATTCGCTCTCCCGGCTGAATCGTTTCAAGCTGTACGTCAGGGGTAATGTATCCGTCTATAAATACTCTTACGTCCCCGGAGCCGTCATTCACGATGATTGCCCCTACTTTTCCACTGTCGAGATTTACAGCCTTCACAGTACCCTCTACCTGTACAAGACTGCCCCGGGTAGAATCCGCTATTGCTGCCGCTGTAGAGACCCGGGCCGGGACAAGCTCATGAATGCTGCTGTCAATGATCTGTATTTCTGTTACTGTAAGCTGCTTCTCTCCCTGATATCCGCCTACGGTTCCGGTAACCTCCACCTTCTGTCCTGCGCGGAAATTACCCGAGACCGGGAACAGGTTAATACCGGCTGTAGCATCCTGTACATAGATCGAATCAAAGAATGCCGTGCTCTGATCATATCCGCTTGCGCTCGAAGTCACCGTGCCTTGAATGGTGAACTTCGTCCCTGTGGCTGCCGCCTGGACTTCAGCAATAGGTGTTACTGTTCGGGGTGCGATCTCCTTCAGAATATTCTGAGAGATATTGTAGTTGCTATAGCCAAGATCCGCAGCATTATCCAGCGTTGCCTGCACTTCGAAATTGGACATGAACACGGAACCAGCCACAAATAGCTTGGCTCCCTTGTCCAGTGTTTCTACCGTCAGAGCCGGAATATTGCCCTTAACCACCGGATTCCCTTCACCGCCCAGACCGTCCTGATCTGAATCCAGGCTCTCTGAAGTGGCATGAGAAATCACGATAGGACTCACCGCCGCCTTATCCGCTTCAGGTACAAAGATCGAGGAACCGCTGTAGAAGCTATATTCCTGCGCCGGATTAACGCCATACGTATATGGGCTGTCCATGTTGTAATTCTTGAACCGGAGCCGGAAATTCTGGCTAGGCACGAAATTCGTATTGTCGATCAATTCATCATCTACAAGCCGGGCCTTCCCGCCGAGTGCCTCCAGAATCAGATTCTGCTGGTACGCCGCGTGATGAGCCGGATCACCTTTGGCGTCGTTATAATCAGCCAGTCCAGTGACAATAACAGTATGACCGTTATCTGCAAAAGCCTTTACCGCCGCAATTTCATCCTGCGTATATTCACCAAGCGCACCCACGGAAGCTCTGCGGTTCGGCGGAGTCAGAATCAACGCCTTCAGATCATTCAGGTTCTCCGGCTTAAGGCCGCCCTTAATGTCTACTAGACGGATATCATAGGTCTCTGCCAGCTTGGCGAAATTAGTCATGCTGTTCGCATAGTTCCCGGCCACATAATCATTAAGATGCGATGCGTCCACTCCAATATTGACGAGCTTCGCAGCATCTCTGACATTCAATTCCAGGGAGCCGGTAAACGTCCGGCTAATTCCATTCACGACTGCATTTGCCGTAACTACCACAACCGCGCTGCCCGGTAATGATGGCGTGTACGTGATACTGTCTTTTAATGTACCCAGTGATGCGATTGGCGCATTAAGGGTTTTGGCCGCAATACTAACACCATCCATGCTGTAATCAATCGATTGAATGGTTGCCGCAGAAGCCTCATTGTTAAACAGCTCGGTGGATAGCTCCAGCGATTCACCGGTTACCGGCATGCTGACCGAAGAGGTCACCGCAGTAATTCCGGCCTTCTCTACCTCGCCGACCCATACAGGTGCTGTTACAGCGATGTTGCCATCTGCTTGTACCACACGAATATAATAGTAGCCGCTAGACGGATTATCGATTGTCACAGCGTAATTTGCCTGGTTAGCCGTGATATTCTGGATATTCGATTCTTCACCGCCCCTGCTGATCACCGATACCTGACCAATCTGATCAGTGACATCCGGGTCCAGCAGATCTACATTGATATCCAGCTTAGAGATACCTGCCGGCAGACTTGATCCCAGCGGTTCCCCGTTAGCCGTGTATTTAATCTCCAGATTCTCATCTTCAGTGGCATACACACGCAGCTCACGGAGAGCGGAATATACGCCTTCCTTGCTGAGATCATCGGTCACAATAGCCGTTCTGGCAGTATTGGAGTTACCCCAGCGCCCCTTGTGATTATCCTGATTGTTGGTCGGTGCGAGATGCCAGCCTTTATCCAGCGCATTATTGTAATATTCGTAGGAGCGGAAATATCCGCCGGAGTTCACAGCCCCTTCGCCATTACCTACTTCTATTAGCGTCATATGCCGGTTCAGTTCAGGATCGTAATTGGAGAAGGTATTGAAATCTCCAAAGGTTGGTCCCGGGTGGTTGAACTGTCCAATGGAGCCGGGAATATTCTTAAGCAGTTTGTAGTAGTTGGTCATGCCTGAGACACCAGAAGCGTAGGTTTTATTATTTCTGCTGACGAAGCCCTCTGTATTAAAAGTATTGATATGCCCGGGGCCGCCGGCCCAGGTCATCTCATACCCGTAAAACGGAACAAAATCCGGCGTTGCCGCCGCAGCCGCTGCTGATTGTCCCTGCTGCCATTTAGTATTGGCAACACTTGCCTCATACTCAACAGGACTACTTGAGGTATCGAAATAATTGGAGTGGTCAGTGAGCGCAAAGAAATCCAGCTTGGCCACATCTCTAGCATAAGCATAAGCCTCTTCCATCGTGCCAGAGCCGTCTGACTGCACGGTATGTCCATGGAGCTGTCCAAAATACACCTTGGCCGCCGTACCGCCATCCTTAAGTGTATAGTTGTACGTTGCTGGAACACTATCCTTATATCCTTCCATTACTGCCGAGGCTTCAATCTTGGCTGGAAGCATGTCCGCTGTTAACGTAACTGGAGCGCTGTAAGCTGCCTTTGCATCTATAATCTCTTCCGGCATGCCTGCTTTCCGGGTCAAAATATAGCTGATGGCCGCTCCTTCCGTTGGTGTGGTCAGTTCAATAGTACTGCCGGAGGGAATGGCTCCCGTTCTGCTGGCAGACACCGGTCTGGTCTGTGCCTGAGTGTAGGTGAACGTTCTTTCAACACTGCTATTCGTATTCTTCAAGGCTCTAGCCTTCAGGACTGCCGTATTGCCCGGCTGGTTAAAAGCATCGATCACCACTGAACCGGTTGAAGCGTCTATTGTCTGCAAGGCTCCGCCGTTCAGGCTGTATTCCAGACTTGCCCCTGCAGTAAGAGTGGATAACTCCACCTTGCTTCCCGCGGGAACCTCTGAATCTTGACCCGGAGCAGCCGTAACTGCCGCTACAATATCGGAATCGGCTTTTTGCTCCCCTGTGATGAAGATGTTGAACAAGCGGGAAGTTCCTCCAGCTGCCACTTCCTCGGCAGCGGAATAACTTGCCGTGCCAGCACGGATCGACAGATTGCTTGTCTGCAGAAAGCGCAAGGTTACTGCCGCGTTGTCGTCAATAGCTGCAGGCAGCGGCAGATTGGACTTGGTCGGGGTTGCCGAATAGGAGGAAGCATTGGAATAAGCCCCCTCCTGAATATCTGTGAAATGAATGTTGTCCATGCTGTATTGCAGCTTGAAATCTCTCGGGCCGGTGCCCGAGCCGTAAGAATTGAAGGATAGCTTTAGATTCTCATATCCGGCAGCAGAAAAAGCCAGCGTCCAATACTTAGTATCGGCGCCAGCATTCCAGCCGGTTATTGAAATGGATCTGTTGGAATTAGTATAACTTGATATTTCCCCGCCAATTCCATTCTCGCCCATATAAGTCGAGAGCGTCACTGTGGAGGCAGCAGCCAGTCCGCCAGTCGCCGGGAAGCGGGTCAAGGTCTTCGTCGCATCCGGATGATCAGCGAAATCCCATTCCGCAACAGATACAGGAGTTGCCGCAGCATTCACAAATGTAGATACAGGCAACGTCATTAGCAGCATGATTGCTGCCATAATTGCACTAAGTATCCGCTTTGAACTATTAATATTCATATATGCCTCCCTAGTCTTTGATACCTTAACTTTAAGAGGCATATGTAAATTCTCTGCTGCTATATTGTTAAAATTATAAGTTATTCACGTTGATCTTCCGGTTCCGCTGCATGAAGCTCCCGCTTATTTCACCAGCTCCTCCAGACTGCCAAAGGCACCCGCGGCCGATTTCAGCTTGGATTCGCCTCCGACCACACAGAAGTAATTCTGCTGCGTTACCGACTCAAGCAGACTGGCATAGCTCCTGATATCCCCGGCAGTGGCCGACAGAATTTCATTACGCTCCTGCTGAAGATCCTCCGCAGTAATCTGCTCGAAATAATGCCGGTCCGCCTGACGGCCTGTAGCGCCGGGACTCAGCGGCTGGTCCAGCATGGCCAGGGTCCCGATAATCGCCCTCTCCATCTCCGCTTCATCTGCTGTATATTCACCTGCAAACTGAGAAGCCCGGTCATAGATCTCCAGCGTCTCCAGCAGGTTCGGATCGCGGTAGGAAGTGAACAGGATCACCCCGTCGCGGCGCAGGAGCAGATTGCCGCCATACGCACCGCCCTTGACCCGGACCGTATTCCACAGGTAGGTCAGGCTGAGGATCTTCTTGAGCACCTGCAGCTTGCCGGAATAGGCGAAGCCCAGCTTCTTGTAGTCATAGCCTTTGACTACATACTGTACCTGGCTCGCGGACATGAAGCCTTCGTTGACCGCCTGCCCCTGTGCGGACAAGAGCGGCTGGGAATGCACCGCCCGGCTGCTTAGGTCCAGCTCCTGCACATGTGCGGCGAATTCCGCATACGAATCCGCCGTACCGGTGACGGAGAGCGTCAGATTCTCCGTATTGAATAACAACCCGCAGATTTCCTTCAAGGTATCTGCAAGTCCTTCAGCCTGCTGGTCAATGCTGCGGGCAAGCTCCTTGATGAAGCGGTAATACGCCACGCCGCCAAGCTGCTCCTCATACATCCCCCGATCCGAGAAATAGGACAGCACCCGGCTGGCTGCAATCTCATTGCCTTTCTGGATCAGCATCGCCTCCATCCCGGAGGCTTCGCGGCGGACAATCTCCTGCAGCTTGGACAGGTTATCCAGATTGCTGCCGTAGAGCAGCTCATGCAGCAGCTTCAGGGAACCGCCGATGTTACCCTGCATGACCTTGATGCGAGCGCTGAATTTGGCCTGATAACTTCCTTCCGCAGATTTCCCGGCTCCGAACACCTCATTCTGAAAACGGATGCCCCCGGTCGAAATCCCGATCTCACTGGTCAGTTCCTCAATACTGTAGGCTTCCGTCTCCAGCTGTCCAAGCACTCTCGCCAGCAGCTCCAGATAAGGAATCTGCTGCGCTGTAAGCACGCTGGTGTCCCAGTACAGCTTGATATAGGCAATTGCACCTGCAGCCACTTCATGATGCAGCACCTTCATCCCATCCAGCGCGTACTCCACTGTGGGTACCCCGGCCGGGGCGATAGGGTTAATATCCTGGAGAGTCAGCTTCGGCAGCTTCTCTAGCTCCTCTGCGGGGTCAGGTGTGTTCTGACGGGCCAGCAGCTTATGCGTGCTAAGCACCAGCTCATCCAGCTGGGCCGGGGCCAAAGACGCTTTGTATGACGCCAGACGGCTGCGGACCGCCGCATCCTTTTCCCCCGCAAGAGTCTGAGAGGGCTGGAGGACAACGACACTACAGTGGTTACTGTTCAGCAGGTAGGTCTCAATCAGCCGCTCGAAATAGCGGCCCGAACTTTGTTCACGGATCGCCGTAATCGCCGCTTCATACTCCAGATATGTGGACGGCAAGCCGTCATACAGCCAGGCCTTCATCACTTCCATGTTGTAGGTGAGACCCTTCGGATATTGGGTGAAATCGGCTTCACGCAGTTCAAATTCCTTACTGTTCACCGCAGCGAGCACCAGCTTCTCATCCAGTCCGTCTGCTGCAAGACGGCTTAAGGTGGTTCTGACGAGATTCACGAATTCTTCTTTGGCCTCAGGGTTCGAATGCGTCAAGGCAATGCCCAGCATAGGCTGAACCATGCTATCTGAATAAAAAGCAACCACATCCTTGCCAAGGCCGCTCTCCAGCAGGGCTTGCTTCAGCGGGGCTGCGTTGCTGTCCATCAGCATGCTTTTCAGAATGGCAAAGGCCAGATTCAGCTCCCGGTCCAAAGAGGTCCCTATTACATAATTCAAGCTCAAGTATGTCTTGTCGGCTGCGGTTTCCGTCTCCAGAATGGGATACTCCGCGGTAAGCTGGGTAACGCCGGCCGGTGCCTGTAGAGCAATCGAAGTATCCATAGCCTTGCGGGTATAGCGGCTGAGGTATTCCTCATGGATAAACTGCAGCCGTGCTTCGATATTCAAATCGCCATAGAGATAGAAATAACTGTTCGACGGATGATAATAATTCCGGTGCGCCTCCAGAAACTGTTCATACGTCAAGGAAGGGATATTCTGCGGATCACCGCCGGAGGAGTGACGGTAGATCGTACCCGGGTAGAGCGATTTTTTGATCCGGTCAATCAGCACCGTCACCGGCGAGGAATACGAGCCCTTCATCTCATTGTAGACAACACCCTTGTAGATTAGCTCATCCCCGGAATCCGGCAGCTCATAATGCCAGCCCTCCTGCTCGAAGATCTCCGGCTGACTGTAAATATTCGGCTGAAAGACGCTGTCCAGATAAACCTCCATCAGATTGGCAAAATCCTGGTCATTCTGGCTGGCTACCGGATACATTGTTTTATCGCCAAAGGTAAAGGCGTTCAGGAACGTCTTCATCGAGCCCTTCAGCAGCTCCACGAACGGTTCCTTCACCGGGAATTTGTCCGAGCCGCACAGAACCGAGTGCTCCAGAATGTGAAACACGCCCGTGCTGTCCGCAGGCGGAGTCCGGAACGTAACACTGAACACCTTATTGTCATCCTGATTCTGTACATAGAGCAGCCGTGCGCCGCTCTGCTGATGCTCAAGCGTGTATACGGAGGATTCGATTTCCCGTATGTACTCCTTGCGTATCACTTGAAACCCGGAATAGACCTCACCTGCTTTTAAGCTGCTCATAACTTTTCCCTCCTTAGTTCAGGGCTGCCCTGATTCCATGAGCTTATCATATCCGGGGTTTCCGGTTCCAGTATGAGCTGCATAGAGGCTTGGACTACGGGATGCAGCACCCTGCTCTGACGCTGCGAGAATCTAGACCCGGCTCAACCGCTCAACTGCCTGCTGCTCATCCGCTACGAAAAATATATCCTTCCCCTGGTTGCATTCATAGATGAAATCACGCAGACTGCGGCTGGTATAGCTGCTGAAATCACCAACCACGGCTGCCTTTACCTGATAGTTAATGAACTTCTGCAGAATCTCACCGGCCAGCCTTGTCTTGAGGTCGAAGAACTCCTCGCTCAGCAGCGCCTTATGGATCACTATCCGGTCGCAATCCGTCTCATAGCGTACCGTTGCCATCAGATCCAGCGCACTCCGGACATCACACACCACGGCTTCGTTGCCGCTCACTACAGCAATGATTGTACCGCCAGCTTCTATAGTTGTTATGTTCATTACTATAACCTCCTTATCGAATATGTTAAAATATGCGGATAGCTAATATTAGCAACGATTGAATTGTACAGTAAAGGATGGATCATGATGGAGCTCACGATGAATTGGATTACACTCAGGGTACGCAATCTGGAGGCTTCCCTTGATTTCTATCACAGAATTCTAGGGCTTCCGGTGGAGCGCAGATTCGAGAGCAGAGGGAAGCAGATCGTCATGTTGGGGGTAGAGGGGCAGCCGAAGCTTGAGTTGATAGAGGGTAGTGACCCGCCGTTGAAGCCGGAATGCGGAGTGTCTGTAGGCTTCGAGGTCGGATCGCTGGACAAGGCTATGGCGGAGCTTAGTAAGGAAGGAATTCCGGTAGCCCGCGGTCCCATCGCGCCGAATCCCAGCCTGCGCTTCTTCTATATCCTGGACCCCGACGGCTTCGAGGTGCAGCTTGCCGAGCATATATAGAGGTAAGCCTACTTGCGGAATTAGCGCCACGCGCCTACACACGGCTCAATGTAATCGGTTTTTCGATTACATTGGCGCCTCGCGCCTACACACGACCCAGTGTATTCGGTTTACCGCACATCTCTCTCAAAACAGCAAAAAAACGGCATTTCTGCCGTTTCTTAAGGGATGGACTCTCAGGGGCTCGAACCCTGGACAAATAGATTAAGAGTCTACTGCTCTACCAACTGAGCTAAGAGTCCGTATGGTGTCTATGTATGATTCTCTAGACGATAATCTCTAAGCTGACTGCGTCCGCTCAAAAGTACTTTCATAGTATACTTTTTTGAACGGGCGCTTGTCAACTGTTTTATTAAAACTTTCTCACACTCAGCTATGAACTGCTGTTTACACGCGATTCTTCCGCATCATCACCACATACACCGGGAGTCCGGCAAGCGTGATGCCAATCCCTATAAGCGAGCGCATCGGATCACTGATGATCGTGCTTGCCAGAATATAGAGGCCTCCTGCTACGCCAAGAATCGGGGTAAACGGATAGAGCGGCACGCGATAGCGGCCTTGTACGGGCGGCAGCTTCCTGCGCAGGAGGAACAGACCGAACACGCCCATGGTGAAGAAGATCCAGAGCACGAACACCAGCAGATCCGTCAGCGTATTGAAGGTTCCCGAGAAGATGTAGACCACCGCCAGCACACTCTGAAAAACAAGCGCATTCGCCGGTGTACGAAACTTCGGATGAATGCTGCTCAGCACCCGGGAGAACGGAAGCTGTCCCCGCTCCCCCATCGCCTGCGGAACCCGCGCTGCGGTCATGAGGTAACCATTCAGCGCCCCCAGCACGGAGACGATAATGCCTGCCGTAATAAAGGCTCCTCCTCCGCTCCCGAACAAAGCCTCAGCCGCATCGGCTCCCGGAGTCTGGGATGACACAATCTGGTCATAGGGCAGCGCCTGAAACACCGCAATATTGAACAACACATACACGGCGATGACAAAAACAACACCGATCGAAATGACTTTGGGCAGCGTCCTGGCCGGGTCCTTGATCTCACCCGCCATATTGGTCACGCTGATCCAGCCGTCATAAGCCCAGAGTGTACCGAGCACCGCAGCCCCGAAGCCTGCACCCGCAGCCGCTGTACCGATGCCGCCGAAGCCGGGAGCCAGATCCGAGAACAGCCCGACGCCCACAATACCCGCTACCGGAATCAGCTTCCCGACCGTGGCCACCGTCTGAATGATCCCGCCGAACTTCGTCGCGATGACATTCATCAGCAGAATGAAGGCCAGAATCCCCACCGCAAGCAGCTTCTGCTGCCATGCATTCAGCGGCAGGAAGTAACCGGAATAGGTTGCAAAAGCAATAGCCAGCGCCGCCACAGAAGCCGGATAGGAGATTACCGCCTGCACCCAGCCGAGCAGATACCCGAACACTCCGCCGTACAATTCACTTAAATAAGTATATAGACCTCCCGACTTCGGAATGGCGGCCGCAATCTCCGCCACACTCAGCGCCGACGCCAGGGTAATGATCCCGCCAACACCCCAAGCCAGAATACTCATCCACGGGCTACCCGCATTATTCAATACAATTCCGGGCTTCAAAAAAATCCCCGAACCGATAATCATCCCGACCACCAGGGCCAGGGCTTGCAGGAAAGTAATACTTTTGGTTACCGTTTTCGTTGTCATCGCTTCATTCCTTGTCCTTCCATTCTATGAGTATGTATATGCTTGTATTTCTTCTCTACAGCGCCTCTACTCCCCTGCTTTTGGCCGGATAAATTGACTATAAAATAAACTTCCCATTGAACGATCCACTATATGGAATATATACTAATAAGTGAGGACGCTTTCAATTAGCTACTAACCTTAAAGGAGGAATCATCTACTTATGCTGCACACTCCTGGCATTACCGACTGCTCACCGGCAGAGGTTCATTATGACGCTTCAAGAATCGGAGTACTCCATACCCTTTTTCAGAAATTGATCGACGAGAACAAAATCCAGGCCGCCGCTTACAGCGTCTCCCGGTACGGCAAGACGTTCATGAATGGTGCCATCGGCCCCCTCTCCTACCGCAAAGACAAGACGGACCCGCTGTTGCCGACAACCGTTCATCGCATCGCATCCATCACCAAGGCGGTTACCTCTGTGGCGATAGCCAAGCTTGTAGAGGATGGTATTCTCCGGTTTGACCTTCCCGTGGGTGCCTTTCTGGAACCGTTTAACATAGAGCCGTTCAATAAAATCGACATCTACAGCCTGCTGACCCATACCTCCGGCCTGTTCCCTGACTGTGCGGGCAGCATGATTCCTTATCATAAGTCTTACTGGGAGCTGATTGGCGAATATTTCGACAAGTATAAGCCGGAGGACGGCGAGCTGGACTGGATCACAGCTGCACTGAGCTGCGGGATTGACAAGCCGGTCGGTAAAGAATGGCAATACTGCTCCTTCGGCTTCTGTATTCTTGGTGAGATTATTAAGAAGGTCACAGGTATTTCCGCTGAACAGTACATAGAGGAGCAGATCCTGCAGCCGCTCGGCATGAAGGACACGATGTGGGAGCCGACTCCCGAATTAGCGGGGCGCTTCATTATAAGAAATGAACACAAAGAAAAGCAGCTCCAAGACCTGATCCATGGCGTGCAGCCGGAAGAACCTCCAGCAGAGAAGCTGTGGAAGAACGTATCCAGCACAGGCGGGGGACTGGTCTCTACTACTGCGGACCTCACCCGCTTCGCCAATATGCTCCTGGGCATGGGCACCTTGGGGGATACGCGGATTATCGGCCGCAAAGCCGTAGAGAAGCTCACCACCCGCACGCTCTATGACACGCCTGATTACTGCTGGGGCAACAATGTCAAAGACCGGAGCTATGGCATTGGACTGGATATGCGGAGAGGCCCAGCATTCCTCTATTCCGAGGGCAGTTATTTTCATGAAGGAGCCGGCGCCTGCTGTATGGTAATCGATCCGGTGGAACAGCTCACAGCGGTATGGTTCGTGCCCTTCACGGACGATAGCTGGCATGCGGAAGCCCTGTTCAATGTAACCAATGTAATCTGGTCAGGACTGATGTAATGAACCGTCTTAAGCATAACTGGCTCATCTGCCGGGCCGTTGCAGAGGTTACCTACAAGGAATGGAGTGCCTACCGCACCCATTCCTTGGTCTCTGTTATTGTCGGCCCGGTCTATTTCATGGTGCAATATTTCATCTGGACCGCAGTCTATGGCGGGCAGACTACGCTCGGCGGGCTTGATCTCCAGCAAATGATCCGCTATTTCGGGGCAACGGCGCTAATCGGGTATCTGATTATGGATTTTGCCGACTGGAATCTGTCGATGCTGGTGCGCACCGGCAAATTCCTCACCTTCCATCTGCGCCCGGTGCATCACCGTTCCTTCGCCTTGTTCCAGAAGCTGGGGCACCGGATGCTCGGCTTCTTATTTGAGTTCCTGCCCTGCCTGCTGATCTTCATCTATATTTTCGGGATCGACATGCGGCCGGCAAGCCTCCCATGGACACTGGTATCTGTGCTGCTTGCCTTTCTTATGAACTTCTATGTCAATTATACGATTGGCCTGACCTCCTTCTGGCTGGTGCAATCCGGCGGGATTCGCAGCGCCTTCATGCTGGTGTCGGGTATTTTCTCTGGAGCGCTGATTCCGCTTGATTTCTTCCCGCACTGGCTTCAGGTCACCCAGCTGTTCCTGCCTTTCCAGTACATTGCTTATATGCCTGCCATGGTGTTCACCGGGCATTATTCACTGGGCGGTCTTGAGTTATCCCTTCCCGAAGCTGTAGGCATGCAGGCGGCCGCTGTGCTGGTGATGTTCGGCTGTAATGAGCTGGTCCGCCGCCGGGCAATGAAGCAGTTCACGGCGGTTGGCGCATGAATACGCGGAGGGAAAGGAACGTTCCTGTTATGAAAAAATATGTAGATGTATACAAGCAGTGTATGTACTCTGCTATCCAGACCGCTTCGGCCTACCGGATGAACTTCATCGTCAGCAGTCTGATTACACTCGTCGGCAACATTCTGTTTCCGCTGGTGACGCTGTTAATCTACCGGGCGGGCACCAGCTTTCCCGGCTGGAGCTTGTATGAGGTGCTGTTGATTCAGTCTATATTCACCATGTCCAGCGGTCTCTCCAGTCTGGTCTTCGGAGGCTTGCTGTGGACAACGATGTCGCATGTGAGGGAGGGCAGCTTCGAGATCATTCTGCTCAAGCCGCTGAATCCGCTCTTCTACATTGTAGCAACTACCTTCTCTGTAGAGAGTGTCGGATTATTCCTGGGCGGGGCTGCCTTATTCATCTTCTCCGCTATGCATATCGGCGCCATCTCCGCCCTCGCCTGGCTGCAATTCACCGGAATGTTCCTGGCCGGGACGGCTGTACTCGCCGGATTATCGCTGATGATGGCGGCGATGTCCTTCAAATGGGTTGGCAATTCGCGGATTTCCGAGCTGGCGGACAGTGTGCTGCATGTCGGCAAATATCCGCTGCCGATCTTCCCGAAGGCGGTGCAGGCGGCAGCTACGCTGATCATTCCCGTGGGGATGGTTGGCTACCTCCCGGCCTCCGCACTGCTTGGCCGGGTACAGGCCGGTGATTTTATCGCGATTCTGCCTTGCTTTGTCTTTCTATGGGCAGGCATTTGGGTATACCGGCACATGATCAGATTATATGAGGGGGTTGGCGGCTGATGCCGGTGATCAATGTCAAACATTTAACGAAGTCCTATACCACCTATAAGCGGGGCGCAGGCATGGGGCAGACCTTTACGAGCTTTTTCCGGCGTGAAGCGGTCTCTGTCCAGGCCGTGAACGATATCAGCTTCGCCATTAAGCAGGGTGAAATCTGCGGGATGCTGGGTCCGAACGGGGCAGGCAAATCCACTGCGATCAAAATGCTCTGCGGCGCGCTCTACCCGACCAGCGGGGAGATTGAAGTACTCGGCTATTCCCCGGCCCGGGACCGGAAGCATTATGTCCGCACCATCGGGGCCGTCTTCGGCCAGAAATCCCAGCTCATCTGGGATATTCCGCCCATCGACAGCTTCAAGATGAACAAAGCGATCTATGGCATCTCAGCCACGGATTTCAGCAACCGGCTGGAAGAGCTGGCAACGCTGCTGGATATATTCGGAGTGATGGAGAAGCCCACCCGCGTGCTGTCGCTAGGCGAACGCATGAAATGCGAGTTCGTGATGGCGATGCTGCACCAGCCGGATATCCTGTTCCTGGATGAGCCGACCATCGGACTGGATGTGATAGCTAAGCTCAAAATCCGCGAATTCATCCGCCAGATGAACAAGCAGCAGAACATGACCTGCATTCTCACCACCCATGATCTGGAGGATGTGGAGGAGTTAGCCCACCGGGTGATTGTCATTAATCACGGTGAGAAGGTGTTTGATGACTCGCTGCAGCGGCTGAAGTTGTTCCTCGGAGAGAAGAAGCACGTGAGCTTTACGTTTAACGAGTCTGTGCGGGACGCCCTTTTCGACAATGACTGGACCAAGGTCATGGAACGCCCCTCCGACCTCCAGATTACGCTTGAGGTAGACACCGCCCGGATCTCAATCAGCGATTTTCTGGAGAGCATCTCCCGCAAGCATGCCTTCTCGGATATATCCGTCAAGGAACTCCCGATCCAGCAAGTCGTAATGAATATCTATGAGAATACCAAAAGCAGCCTGAACCGTCACCCGTTAGAGTGACAGCTCAGGCTGTTTTTTTATCAGACTAATATTAGCTTCGGCTTACTTCGCAGCAGCCAGCTCAGACGCAAGCTTCTCCGCCCCGTCAAAGATGGAATAGCTGTAGCCCCAGAATTGGTTGAAGTCAATCTTATAGATCGCTTTGTTCTGGATAGCCTTCAGACTCTGTAGTGACGGATCGGCATAGAACGCCTTTATCGACTGGTCAGCATCAATACCGCCTGTATACACAGAGATCAGCATGACATCGGGGTTGGTGGCGATCAATTGCTCCTTGCTGATCTCACCGGTCACATCGGCGTAACTGTTGGTCAGTCCTAGCAATCCCAGCACATCTCCCGCAAAAGTATCCACGTTCCCGCTATAGACAGCGATTGCGCCGTTGCCTCCGTCAGATACATAAGCGAAGGTCTTGGCGCCTGTGGCTGCCACTCCCTCCTTCAGCTTCGCTGCACGCTCCTTCAGCTCTGCGATGTACGCCGTGGCCTTCTCCTGCACATCAAAGATCTGGCCTAGCTGTTCAATATCCTTATACAGGCTGTCTAGCGTTGCCCCTTGCAGACTGGTGCTCTGCACGAAGGTCTTGATGCCCAGCTCGTTGAGTCCGCCTACCGTCCCTACTCCCCAATCCGCATCTGCGAACAGGCCGCCGCGGCCCATCACCAGATCCGGGCCTCTGCCTACAACCAGCTCTTTGCTGGCATAGTCTTGGGAGATGACAGGAATCTTTTTGAACTCTTCCTGAACTGCCGGATCGCCTGCACCGTAGAGAGCCGCAACCCCGACCATTTTGTCGGTAAGCCCCAGCTTAATCAGCAGCTCCGCCGCACCTTGGGTATTCGCTACTACCTTCTCGGGAGCTTTATCGAAGGTCTGCGATTTAGCCGTCCACTCGGTGCCTTCACCGTTATTCGTGTGGTTCTCGATTGTAAGCGGATATACCGTCTTGGCCGGCTGTGCAGTCTCCGCCGGTGCTGGACTGGCTGATGCAGGTGCAGCCGTTGCCGCCGCTTCCTTCTCATTACCTGCGTTGGAAGAACAAGCCGCCAGCATAACCGCCATCACCAGAACCGCCAGCAGCGGTACATATCTTTTGAATATTTTCTTCATTCTCTTAGGTCCCCTTTTCTGTATGTACGTTAGTTCCCCTGCGGGAATGGCATTAAGCCTATGGCCTTGCAAGGAATACCTCCGTAGAATATAGAAAGTTGGACAACATGTCAATGAGAATTATTATCATTGACAATCGTTCTCAGTATACCTTATATTTAAGAACATGCTAAGATATCCTGCTCACAGTGTCATCTGATGAGTCAGTCCATACTAATCCTCTAATGTAAAGGAGCCTTCCCATTGTCATGCATACTGATCTAGCCGTACCTTCACAGCCTAAGCAATCTCTCATTCATTCCCGTTATGGCTTCATGGCTGCTATAGGCGTCCTGTTCATTATTACCCTGCTGTCTGCCGGAGCTGCAGTCTCCTTCGGCCAGGTGGACATTCCTGTCTCACAATCCTACCGGATTCTGCTGCATCACATCACAGGCATCCAGATTGGAGATGTGCAGGAGCTGACCTCCGGTTCGTTCGTCGATATTATCTGGAAAATCCGCTTCCCGCGTGTCCTGATGGCGATGTTCATCGGCGCCGGACTTACGCTGTGCGGGACGATCATGCAGGCAGCGGTGCAGAACCCTCTGGCTGATCCATACATACTCGGTATTTCCTCCGGCGCTTCGCTGGGCGCAACCTTCGCCATCCTGATCGGCTTCGGCTCGATGGGGCTGCTCGGCCAGTCGGGAGTCGCCTTTTGGGCTTTTGCAGGGGCGGTTGGCGCTTCTCTGCTGGTCCTCACACTCGCCAGTGCAGGCGGCAAAATGACCTCCGTCAAGCTGGTGCTGGCCGGGATGGTCATTAACGCTCTATGTACCGCCTTCGCCAACTTCATTGTCTATTTCGCGAACAATGCCGAAGGCATCAAGACGGTTACCTTCTGGACGATGGGCAGCCTGGCCGCCTCCAGCTGGGACAAGCTGCCGCTGATCTCGGTTACCGTCCTGCTCGCCGTTATCCTGTTCCTCTCGCAGTTCCGTGTGCTGAATGCCATGCTGCTCGGAGATGAAGCGGCGGTTACGCTGGGCATTCATCTGGGTGCCTACCGCAGAGTCTACATGATTCTCACCGCGCTGATTACCGGAGTTATGGTAGCAAGCTGCGGGATGATCGGCTTCGTGGGACTGATTATCCCCCATCTGGTGCGGGGACTGGTGGGCTCGGACCACCGCAGGCTGCTGCCGGCGTCGATTCTGTTCGGAGCGATCTTCCTGATCTGGACGGATGTCATTGCCCGGACCATCGTACCGAATGTGGAGCTGCCGATCGGGATCATTACCGCCTTGATTGGCGCACCGATGTTCATGTACATGCTGATTAGAAAAGGCTATGCCTTCGGAGGGAAAAGCTGATGAATCTGAATGTTGAACGGCTAAGTGTCTCTTTCGGTGAGGCGAGGATTGTGCAGGAGGTCTCGCTGAGGGTGCAAAACAAGCAATTCGTTGGCCTGATCGGCCCGAACGGCTGCGGCAAATCGACGCTGCTCAAAAGCATCTACAAGGTCATCAAGCCCCGTCAGGGAGAGGTCTTCCTTTCTGAGCTTAATGTGATCAAGGCCAGCCCGAAGCTTGTTGCCCAGAAGCTGGGCGTAGTCGGCCAGTTCAACGAGCTGAGCTTCGACTTCACCGTCCGTGAGATGGTGGCGATGGGCCGGACGCCCCACAAAGGGATGCTGGAAACCGATACCCAACAGGATGCTGACATTATCTCTGCAGCACTCCGCAAGGTCAATCTGGAGGGGCATACAAGCCGCAGCTATAACTCCTTATCCGGCGGCGAGAAGCAGCGTGTCATTCTGGCGCGTGTGCTGGCCCAGCAGCCGGAATTCATGATTCTGGACGAACCGACCAACCATCTCGATATCAAATACCAGCTGCAGATTCTGAATATCGTTAAAAAGCTGGATATCGGCATTCTCGCCGCCCTCCATGATCTCACCCTGGCCGCAGAGTACTGTGATTATCTGTATGTCATGAAGGAAGGCAGGGTCGCCGCCAGCGGAGTCCCTGAGGATATTCTGACCAAGGAATTAATCGGCGAGGTCTTCGATGTGGAGTGCGAGACCTACCGCAATCCGGTCACTGGAGCGCTGGGCATCGCCTATCTGGAGACAAGGTAACTCTTAGGCAGAAACAATAGATCTTCTACAACCTGCGGCTCCTTGCCCGCAGGTTTATTCTTTTTGCAGGATGTTGAAACTATTCTCACCCCTTGACGGTCTAATAGTCAATCAAATGCTTCAAGAAGCCAATAAAGGAGTGAAAGAACTGAAAGCCCAGCCGCAAGTATACCAACCATTCGCTGAACAACTTCAAGACTGCCGGAACAACCTGTTCCGCAAGGCCTACTGTTATGTCAAAAACGAGCATGAAGCGCTCGAAATCGTCTCGGAGGCTACCTACAAAGGGTATCTTGCCTTCGGAAGGATGAAGACACCGCAGTATTTCGAGACCTGGATGACCCGGATTGTCATCAACACCGCTATTGACCATCTTAACCGGAACAAACGGGTTACTTACATGGAGGATCACTCGCAGAGCTATGCCGGGGATGAGCATGCTGTTCCACTGGAGGAGAAGCTGGATCTGTACCAGGCTCTGGACAGACTATTGCCCGAGGAGAAGGCGTATATTATCCTGAAATTTTTTGAGGATCTGCGCTTCAAGGACATGGCGGATATTCTGGAGCTGCCGGAGAACACCGTCAAGACCAGGTTCTACCGGATCATCGGCAAACTGAAAGCTCACTTAAAGGATGGGGAGGTCGAGGGAATATGACAGGAAAAGACCGTTATACACAGATCGAAATTCCCGCACAGCTCGGAGACGTTCTGGTGGAAGCGCAGAATAAAGCAGCGGCCCGCAGTAAAAGAACCGTACGCTTGCGATGGTTAGGCTCGGCGGCCGCAGCCCTCATAGCCTGTCTGCTAGTGTTGAATATCCCGGATGTGGCAAGCGCCCTCTCCAAGGTTCCTGTAGTGGGAAGCATCGTGAAAGTGCTGCAATTCGGGTCTGGAGGCGAGCGTACTGACGGCGCTGCCGTAAGCACGGTGACCGCTGAGGATACGATTCGCATCGTATTCAATCAGGAAGGTAATACAGCCGCAAGTGTACCTTCCTATACTGTCGACCAGCGGGAGGCTCCGAACCGTCTGATCTTCACTTTTGGCGGCGTCCGCAGCTTTGATTATGACGCACTGGAGCAGGATATGATCGCCTCTCCGCTGGTCAGCGATGTCTACAGAAATATCATCCTGGACGACTCCGCCATGCGGTTCGTGGTTGAACTGAAGGAAGGCACCCGCCATACCCTGACCGAGTTCAGTAATCCGGGTACGCTTGAGCTTAAGCTGACAGCAGAGGGCAAGGCCGCTGCACCTAAAGAAGTCTATTATGTACGCAGCGAAGGAATGCCGCAGGGAGAATCACTGGCTATCCTGGAAGAGGTCTATCTGGAGGATGATGTCACCTTCCTGAAGACTGCCTCCGGTGATTTCGCCGCTGTCATCGGGGGGTTTGCCACCCGTGAAGAAGCTGAGCAGAAGCTCGCGGAAATAACCGCGCGTGAGAACTATGCCGGGGACCTGCACGTGGACAGCTGGATGAGCAACGGGCATCCGGAGTAATTCTCGTATATAAAAGTCTAAGCCGCTTGTCATGCCAATTCCGTCCGGTATTAGCCGGTAGAATTAGGGGCTGTCCCAAAATTGACAGCCCCTTTTATTGCGGGAACGAAAAACAGCATACATTTGCTGACGTGCAGGCGTGTGGCCTGAATGTATGCGGAAAACAGCATACATTGGCGAGGTGTCCCCCTCCCCCAAGTGCTCACGCTAAATCTTCTCCATCATAAAGAGCTATCCCAAGCAGCCGTTTCACGGCTTCCGAGACAGCTCCTTCATTATGTTCTGCATTTGGGGCGGAACTTACGCCGCTGCACTATATTTCATCCGGCGGATAGACCAGGCCGACAGGATGACCAGATACACTCCGCTCATGGAGAAAAACAGCAGATTCTCCATAGCTGTCAGCCCGCGCTGGGTAAGCACGCCCATACCAATGGTCAGCAGTGAATAAGGAAACAGCAGCCCCAGCTTCAGCACATACAGCCCCAGCCCGACAAAAACCGCACACAGGCTGATTCCGACCGGCGTGGCAAAGCTGCGGATACGGATGGACAAGCCGAGCTGCAGAGCGGCAATGCTGAGCGAAGCCACCCAGCCGCGAAAGGTCCACAGGATGATGTCCAGCGGAAAAGCCCCCGTCAAAGACAGCATCTGTCCTGCCGCCCAATACATTAGAAGGAATAGCGCCTGCGCTCCGGCAATCAGCGCGCCTACAATAACAAGCTTGGCTATAAAGATGCCGGTTACGGATACTGGAGCAGCCAAAATCATATTCCAGTTCCGGTTCACATGCTCCAGCCGGCAGACAAAGGCGCAGCAAATGGCAATCAGAATTGGCAGGAAGAACTCCCCGTAAAATAAGCTGACCTGCGTCCACAGGCTAAACCAGCCGCCTTCGAGCGCCTCACGATTCATAACAAAGTTGGCACAGCCGATCATCAGGCTGACCACAGGCAGGCTGACCAGCACCAGTCCCATCCGCGAGTGGCGCAGCTTAGGCCATTCGGCAGCAACACTTCTGAGCATAAGTTCCCTCCTTATATCGCTTGTCTTGAGATATGGGCATTTCCGCCCACATACAGCAGCAGTGTAATAACTAAAGCTGTAATGCATTGAAGGACAGGTATTGTCCCTGTAATATATGACCCGGCAGAAGCTTGATAGAGATAAGTCACCGGACTGAGATCCAAATAATAAGACCAGACGATCATCTGCCGGACAGCGGCTGGGAATAGGCTTGCGGTCGTCCCCAGGAATCCGCCCAGCATGCCAAGACATAGGGCAAACGCCTGATTCTTCACCACCAGCGATATCCATTGCTGCATGGCAATAATCAGCAGACTGGCAATCAGAGTACCCGCAGTGAACTGAAGCAGCAGGCCTGCCGGAAGCGGTTCTGCGAGTCTATGGAACATGCCAAGGCCGGCAATAAAAACAACCTGGGCCAGAATGCCGTAGAGAATCAGACTTCCGGCACAGACGAATTTGGCGGCATAGACCGCCTGGCGTCCGACAGAGGTGGTCATCAGCATTTTCCAGGTATCCCCTTTATGCTCCATGTCGCAAATCCTTGACACCACAATCGCCGACAGAATCGGCAGGAACAGCCCGTTCATGGACGAGAGGCTGAAAATCAGCGCTTCCCAGGCGGCATTGTCTGCACTCCGCGAGATCGAGATGCTTATGGACATGGCCGCCCAGCCCAGCTCGGCGGCCAGAAAGAGCGTCAGCATCGCCCACACCTTTCTCCGCCGGATTTTGTAATATTCGAGGAACAAGGCTCTCGTCACAGGCTCCGCTCCTTTCCGGTAAGATCCAGGAAGATATCCTCCAGGCTCTTCCTCGACTCCACGATCCGGCTCACAGCAAGCTGGCCTGACACCAGGATCTCATTGATCCGCGCCACCTCAGAGTCCGGCATGGCACTGAACACCAGCTGCCCCTCTTGCATTCTGGGCCGGTACCCGTGCTCCGACAGTATCCTTACTGCCCTGGCTGGATCATCAATCCGAAAGTGAACCGCCGCCCGGTTCTGCGCCTGAAGCGCAGCCATCGTCCCCTGGAACAGCAGCTTGCCGTCACTGATAATTCCAACAGAGGTAGCAGTCTGCTCGATCTCGGACAACAGATGGCTGGATACCACAATCGTCATGTCATACTGGGCAGGCAAGGATTTAATCAGCTCCCGGATCTCTCCGATCCCCGCAGGATCAAGACCATTGGTGGGCTCGTCCAGTATGAGCAGACTGGGGAAAGCCAGCAGGGCTATCGCCAGACCCAGGCGCTGCTTCATTCCGAGTGAATATTGCCTGGCAGGCTTATGGCGGTGATTATCCAGCCGCACAATCTGCAGCACCTTATCGATATTCTTGGCGGGCAGGCTGCGCAGCCGCTGCATCACTCTCAGATTCTCAAGACCTGTCAGATGTCCGTAATAGGAAGGCGACTCGATCAGGGAACCCGTCCGGTTCAGAATCTCCAGCCGGTGGTTCCGCAGCTCTTGGCCGAACAGCTTAACTGTTCCCTGGGTGGGCTGCACCAGTCCCAACAGCATCTTGAGCGTAGTCGTCTTCCCTGCTCCATTCGGACCGAGGAAGCCAAAGATCTCTCCCTGCTGCACCTTCAGATTCACCTGATCGACCCGTGGTGTTCCCCCATAGGTCTTGGTCAATTGCTGTGTCTCTATCATTGGATGAGTGTTCATAGGCTCCAGTTCAGCTCCATTTCTGTCAAGTTGACTCTTGCTTCCAAGCATAGAGGCCTTCCCTTGCTACAGACTGAAGATAACCTTACGCCTACCTTAAATACTCCGGCCCCTCCCATTCTTCAACGCCTGATCGTGTATACTAATTCATGGGTGATGACGATTGAATACGATGAAGAACCGCAAAATAATGATCGTTGAGGACGAACCGAAGATACGTGAGATGATCGAGCTCTTTTTACGAAAAGAAGGGTATTACCGCATCTATACGGCTGGAGATTATAGCTGTGCCCTCGCCATGTGCCGCCAGGAGAAACCGGATATCGCCATTCTCGATGTGATGCTGCCGGACGGGGACGGGTTCTCGCTTCTCTCTGCCATACGCACCTTCTCCGGGATGCCGGTACTCTTCCTGTCGGCGCGCGGTGAAGATGAGGACAGGCTGCTGGGGCTGGGACTGGGGGCCGATGATTATATCGTTAAGCCATTCCTGCCGCGTGAGTTAATGCTGCGTCTGAGCGCTGTGCTGAAGCGGGTATATGCGCCTTCCATACCAGAGCGGCTGCCTGCCTTCAGAGTGGGTGAACAGGTGGTAGATCTGGACAGCGCTGTGGTACTGAGAGAAGGGCAGGAGCTGCCGCTGACGGCGAAAGAACACGCCATTCTGGTCAAACTCTATGAGAACCACGGCCGGATTGTGACCAGTGATGCCCTTTGCCAGGCGGTATGGGGGGATGACAGCTACGGGTACGAGAACACATTAATGGTACATATCCGGCGTATTCGCGAGAAGATCGAAACAGACCCCTCGAAGCCAGAGCAACTGCTAACGGTCAGAGGGCTTGGGTATAAGCTCTTGGCGCAGGAGGCGCTCTAATGGACAGTGCGGTCCGGATTTTACGCAAATTCGTAGGCTCTACCCTGCTGGTCTCTACGCTGCTGCTCCTGTTCAATCTGATTCTGCTCGGTTCGCTGATCTTCAAGGAGACCCATCAGGAGGCTTCACCGGAAAAGGTTGTGCAGGAGATATCCTCAGCTCTGCAAGGTTCTGACGGCGAGTATTCCCTTGATCCCAAGGCGGCAGCGCTGCTTCAGCTGAACCGGGCCTGGGCCATGCTGCTGGATGCAAACGGCAAGGTGACATGGAGTGAGCAGTTGCCGCCGGAGATTCCGCGCGCTTACAACATCGTAGAGGTGGCGAAATTCTCACGCTACTACTTGCTGGAGTATCCTGTGTACATCTGGGAGCACCCGGAAGAAGGACTTCTCGTCGTGGGCTATCCCAAATATTCATATGAAAAATATCAGCTCGAATACTTGACCGACTGGCTGCGTTCCCTTCCCTTAAGGGTGCTGCTGCTACTGGTCTGCAACGTGGTACTAGCTGTAGCCCTCTCCTTGTTCATCGGCACCCGGCTGATCCGCAGTATCCGGCCCCTGATCAACAGCATTCATGCCCTGGCCAAAGACAAACCGGTTAACCTGGAGACCGCTGGGATCTTCAGCGATTTGTCCGAGAGCATTAATTCGGCTTCCGCTACCCTGCAGACCAGGAACACGCAGCTGAAATCACGGGATGAAGCCCGCTCGAACTGGATCGCCGGGATCTCCCATGACATCCGTACTCCGCTCTCGATGATCCTGGGCTACGCGAGCAATCTGGAGGAGCAGGATAATTTGACCAGAGAGCAACGCCAGCAGGCTGCCATCATCCGCCGCCAAGGAGAGCAGCTAAGATCGCTGGTCAGCGACTTGAACCTCGTCTCTATGCTGGAGTATGATATGCAGCCGTTGCAGCTTAAGCCGGTCCGCTTATCCGCACTGGCCCGGACCGTGGTATCTGACACCATCAATAACGGCCTGGAGGAGCGTTATTCACTGGACCTGTGCATTATGGACGAACGTCTGCAAGTGATGGGCGACGAGAAACTGCTGTACCGTGCGGTAAGCAATCTGGTCCAGAACAGCATCCGCCATAATCCGTACGGCAGGCGGATTACGGTAACGGTCTCCCGCAGTCCGAACCCGAAGGAGCCGGAATGCTGTCTATCCGTATCCGATGACGGGCCTGGGGTTCCGTCAGAGCTTTTGCCGGAGCTGATCCTGCTGCCTTACTCCGGGAAGCGGACCCGCCCCGTCCGTCAGGGCCACGGGCTTGGCCTCCCGATGGTCGCCCGCATCGCTGAAGCTCATATGGGTAAGCTTGTTCTGGAGAGTAACACCGGCCACGGCCTGCGGGCCACCCTGCAAATCCCCCCTTTAGCGTGAAGAAGAATAGACAGCGAATGTACGAGCCTCTTGTGCGGAAAGAGGTTCTTTCATTTAGGCTAAAATCCTCTCTCCAAGATTCCCCATTTTCTGCTATGCTAATAGAAATTCATAGTAGATACAGGAGGCGTAACCCGGAATGGATGCATTTCAATATGAGCTTACCTCAGAGAGTTCGATTAACCTGAAATATGAGTACGGCGGTGAGTACTTCACGTTCAGCCTGTACCGGGATGACAGAGGGTGGGTGCTTCATCCGTTTGACGGGATGCTGCTGCGGAATCAGGCGATGTGTACGCTGGTTGCGCAGGAGCTGTTCAAGCACAAGCCTTTTCAGGTGATGCTGGCCAAGGAAGGGATTCTGTTCACCGATATACGCTCCACCGTCAATCTGGATAATGTCAACGCGCCGGTTGCCGCACGCAATGAACGCGAGCCGCGCGGTAATCCTGCAGACGACCTGATGGAATTCGTTCAGCAGCACTCGATTGAAGAGGTCATTGACTACGAAGGCAAACTGGTGGGGAGCCGTATCTCCTTTTACAAAGAAATTCTGCAGCGCATGTTCATGGACAACCTGGGCCCCTCAGACCCCGAGTTCCAGAAGATACAGGATATTGTACGGATCTACGAGCAATGCCTGGAGCGGCTGACGGATCTGAACGGTCCGAACCTGGATGCCGGAAGCCGGGGCAGATTCTGATTCTGCCCGTGCACTTATACAAGCTTGAACTACTCATAGGAAAGGCTGGTTCTCATGACACTTGAGCTTATCAAGGGGCAAAAATACAGCTTAACCAAAGACAACCCCCGCCTCACGCATCTCATCATTGGCCTGGGCTGGCAGGCTGCGGGAGCCGGAATTGAGATTGATAGCTCTGCTGTTCTGCTTACAGAGACACAGCGGGTCTCTTCTGCGGCGGATCTCATATTCTATGGGCATCCCGCTGCCGATGATCAGTCTGTAGCTCTATTGCCGCCTGAGCAACAGAGCAGCACAGGCATGGCGGAACACGCACAAATCGCTGTCCGGCTGGACCAGATTCCTGCGGAGTACGAGCGCATTACGTTTGCGCTGACGATTCATGAAGCCGTGAAGCGGCAGCAGAGCTTCTCTTCCTTGGACGGCGCCTATCTGCGGATCATGAGCGCTGCGGACGGAACGGAGCTGCTCCGTTATCCGCTGGGTAACGGTTATACGGTGGAAACTGCCATCGTTGCCGGGGAGCTCTACCGGTATCGGAGCGAATGGAAATTCAGCGCGGTCGGCTCTGGTTATGCCGGCGGCCTGCCCGCCCTATTCCATAGCTACGGGATATCGGCGGATGAGGCTCAGGCATTGGTTCAGACAGCGAGACCGGAGGCTCCGCCCCGGGAGTCTCCTTTTGTTCTGCCGGAGCTGCGGCCACGCCCTAAGCAGAGGCCAGCAGACCTGTTGCCTCCGGCTTCGCCGCCGGGTTCTCCGGGTAATTCGGGAGACCGGCTGCTGAAGAACCACGGGGAGGCGGTCCGGCTTCAGAGCGGGCCGGGAGCTGCGGGCGAGATCGTAATCAATCTCAACTGGGTTCAGACCGAATCCTCCAGCTGGTTTGGCAGAAAAGGAATAGATCTCGATCTGGGCTGTCTGTTTGAACTGAGCAATGGTCTCAAAGGCGCGGTCCAGGCGCTCGGAGAATCCTTCGGCAGCCTGAACCGGCCTCCTTACATCCTCCTGGACGGAGATGACCGTACCGGCTCGATTGCCACAGGCGAGAATCTGCGGATTAACAGCCGCCATCTCTCCGAGATCAAACGGGTTGTTATCTTTGCCCTCATCTATGAGGGAGTGGCAAACTGGTCGCAAGCTGGTGCCGTTGTAACCATAAGCCAACAGGGTGGGCCTGAGATCAAGATCCAGCTGGACGAGCACAACAACGATAAGGGAATGTGCGCCATCGCCATGCTTCACAGCCAGCCGGATGGAACCATCCTCGTGGAACGGCTTGTAGAGTATTTCAGCGGTCATGAGGAGCTGGACCAGCGTTACCAGTGGAATCTGCGGTGGGAGGCCGGGAGCAAGTAGGGAGCAGTCATAATCATGTGCGGCATCACCTTAACGGGGGACGCCGCTTATTGTGTGTGTTCGGTTTTTCGATTTCATTGAGCTCACTCGCGCCCACACTGCAAAAACAGCCCTTCCCCGTCAAAGACGGATGGAAGGGCTGTTTTGTGCTGTAATTATTTTATTCTGCAGTATGATCTACAGAAGCTGCCTGGATGCTGCCGAATGCCCAGAAGCCCGCCGGGACATCTGTCCATTTCTGGGCCGCACTGGTCAGCGGAGCGATGCCAAGGGCACGGTTAACGATGGTTACGGCTTCTGCACGCGTTAACGTCTGGTCTGGACGGAAAGAGCCGTCTTCGTAACCGCTGATGATGCCTGCCTGAGACATCCGTTCAATGGCTGCCTGAGCCCAGTGTCCGGCAATATCACTGAAGCCTGCCGCTTGGTCTTGAGCGCTTGTAATCAAACGGGACAGGAGGGTCGCCATTTCAGCTCTTGTAATCGTCTGGTTAGGCTTGAAGCTGCCGCCCCCATAACCTTTCATGATGCCGCTTCGGGTCACTTGACCGATTGCGTCTGCCGCCCAGTGTCCGGCAGGAACATCAGAATACACTACGCCAGCAGTAGCAGCGGACTGGCCGAAGGTGCGGGCAATGATGCTGGCCGCTTCTGCCCGGGTGATGCTGTTCCCTGGCTTGAAGGTGCCATCGGCATAACCTGTCATATACGCCTTCACCTGTACCTCAGGATCTTGTGCAAGTACAACGGTAAAGGTACTAAATTTGCTGATGCTAAATTGAATGCCTGACTTTCCGGTCTGGCCAAAAGGTACGATCTCTCCCTTGACCAATTCTTTGGTACCGTCGCTGTGCTGGGTGAAGACCGCAAGTGCCTTCAGTTGCTCCGCCGTTAACGAAGAGTTGTTAAGCGGTAATACCAGCGTAACCGGACGGCTCTGCAGATTGGTCTCAATCGTTACCGGACGGCTTACGAGCGTGACCGATGCACCGCGGGATACACTCTGCACCTGGGTTTTCGCAAGGGCTTCTACCTCTGCGCTCTGCTGTGATGTCTTCAGCGGAACGAGGTTGAAGTAAATATCTGTACCGAACCCAGCCATCGAGCTGCCCGGAACCTTCACCTCAGCATTCACTGTGAATAGATCCAGCGTGATCTGATTATCAGCAAATTGCTTGCTGGAAGTTGCCGGAATGGTCAATCTGGTCCCAGCCACCTCATCATTCTTATCAGGCACGTTGATTCTGGCAATACTGGACCCAGCGGCCTTAAGCTCATGAACTGCCCGGATAGCTTGCTCCAATGTGAACGTAAGCGTATCACTCTTCACTCCGTTTGCATCCTTAGTGCGGGTAATGACAACGGAGGATACCATGGAGCCTTGAGCGGCGCCGTTCTCAACGTTCGCATTAATGCTTTCTGTCTGCGGAGAAGGTGTCGGTACCGGAGCCGGCGCTCCCCCTCCTGATCCTGAACCACCGCCGCCCGGTGCCGGTGCAGGAGGATCAGTTGGCGTGACCGGAACAGGAACTGTCGAGAAGCTCCAGACCTTACTATCCGTAATTCCTGCATAGCTGTTACCTGATTCATCTGTAAAAGCACCCGGGTGAATCAGCACATAATAGCTGCCGCCCTGCTTGAGCAGACCGCTTGTATTGATGCTGACGGTAGAGTCCGTGACAGCGACAAGTGCTTTATTTCCCGCTTGAATTCTCGTTACAACCTCATTATTCGCTGCATTCACAAGCTCAATAGCGGCATCTCCAGCTAACACATTCTCGTTAAAAGTCAATGTGAGTGTAGCAGATACAGGTACATGCGTTGTATTGCCTGCCGGACTGTAAGATGTTACTACAGGCGGTGCCGTATCTGGTGCACTGGTGGTCACAAACCGCCAAGCGTTAATGCCTGAGATGCCGCTATAGCTGTTGCCAGCGAGATCTGTAAATGCTCCTTCCGAGATACGTACAAAGTAGCTTGTCCCATGCTCCAGATTATCCGCCGGATTGATGGTTACGACATTGTTCAGAATGGTTACCCTGTCCGAAAGAGCAGGAATCGCCGCTAACGGATGAATATCATCGGTGCTGCGGAATATCTCAATGGTACCCACTGCCGCCCGTACATTTTCGCTGAAGGTAAGGACCAGATTCGCGTTCACTGCCAATTCGGTGGCCCATGGCTCCGGCGAATACGTGATCACCGTTGGCGAGATCCGATCCGGTGCATCTGTGGTTGTGAACTGCCAGAGTGTATTCTCCGCATTACCATCATAGCCGTTACCTGCGAGATCAGTAAATGCCCCGGCTCCAATCTGTACATAGTAGCTCACACCATACTTCAGATCATTCGTAGGATTAATCGTAACTACATTGCTATGAATAATTACATTCCCGGAAGCTGCAGGAATCGTCGCTACTGGTGCATGATTCGCACTATTGTAGATGACGATATCGCCTTCCCCTGCTCTTACTTTCTCGCTGAAGGTAAGCTCCAGATTAGCTCCAATAGCTACACCTGTTGCACCATTCGCAGGTGAGTACGTGTTCAACACAGGTGCAGTTGTATCTGGCGCAGCCGGGGTGGTGAACTGCCAAATGGTGTCGTCTGCGATACCAGCATAGTAATTGCCGGATGAATCTGCAAATGCATTATTGCTAATCCGCACATGGTAGCTTGTGCCATACTGCAGATTGTGGACCGGATTAATCGTTACTACATTGTTCAGGATGCTTACATCCTTGGCAGCAATGATAGCTTCCAATTTGTCAGTTGTGCTGTTGTAAATCACAATACTGCCTTCCCCTGCTCTAACATTTTCGCTAAAAGCAAGCTCCAGGTTAGCTCCGATAGCTACCTCTGTTGCCCCATTCTCAGGCGAGTAAGTGCTTACGATTGGCGCTGTCGTATCCGGTTCGCTGGTGGTACTAAAGCGCCAGGTTGTATCGTTAGTGATACCGGCATAAGGGTTGCCCGCTTTATCCATGAATGCATTATTTGCAATCAACACATGGTATTTCCTGCCATAATCCAGATTCTCTTCTGGATTAATCGTTACTACGTTGCCGTCAATGGTTACCACATCCGAAGTGACAGGAATGCTCATCATTGGGGCATTTAGAATCTCGCTGTAGATCTCAATTTGGCCCGCACCCTTCATTACATCCTCATTAAAAGTAAGCGTCAGGTTGTTGCCAATCTCTACATCCTTCGCTCCATCTGCAGGATAATAACTGCTCACCACCGGCGGTGTAGTATCAGGCGCTTCGGCGGTTGTGAACTGCCAGGTGTCCTTGTCCGAGATACCTGTATAGGAGTTAGAGTTTTCTGCTAGATCTTTGAATGCTCCGTCATCGATGTTTACAAAGTACGTAGAACTGTATTTAAAATCTTCATACGGAACAATGGTTACCACTTTATCCTTAACCGTAACATTCTCTGAGTTAACCGGAATTACCATTAGATTACCTTCGTCTGTACTGTCATAAATCAGAATGTTACCGCTATCCGTTGTTACATTCTCATCGAAAGTTAGTGTCAGTTGGGCATCAGTCGCTACTCCCGCTTCGCCCTGGTCAGGAGAGTAGCCGGTAACAGTCGGAGCTTTCGTATCTCCTGATCCAGCAACAGTCGTGAAGCTCCACTCACCCGCTGCGATCGCTACATTGCCACTGTCACCGTTAGTAAAAGCATTCGCGTCAACTGTAACGGCATATTTCGTCCCTGGATCAAAATTGATGCCCGGATTAATCGTTACCGCATTAGTGTCCGGATCTAATGTTACTCTGCTGGCCTCATCAGCCGGGATGGTTTCAACCGGAGAGGACAGATCTGCAGCTTTAAAAATATGGATATTTTCAGTTCCTGCCTCTACCAGCTGATTAAACATGATCTCGAGATTTGCATCTATTTCTACATCTGTCTCATCATTCCCTGGATTCAGACTGAGAACCCGCGGAATGTTGGGAATGACATAAGACATAATGATCACACCGGAATCACCCGCTGCAATAAATTGATTAAGACCTCGGAAAAATACGATGCCGTTAAGCTTAGTAGTCGCGTTTGTAGTCTCAGGCTTCCATGTCCGCCACAGATCGGTAGTGGAGAACACTTTCCCCCCATCTCCTGCAGCTATAAACACGCTGTTTCCGAAAGCTACACCGTTTAGATTTATATTAGCTTCAAGAATCTTCTCTGCGCCTTTAGTACCCTCCGGAGAGGTAACAATAAGTCCAGAATCACCGACAGCTACGAAGATCCCGCCGCCAAAGGTAATTCCGTTCAAGTTAAGGTTTGAGTAATCGGTTGTTTTGCGCGTTACCTTTACCCATGTCGTTCCATTTCCTGAAGTTAAAACTGTACCGTTATCACCCACTGCAACAAACTTGTTGTTGCCATAGGCAATACCATTCAGATTAACATTAACGCCTGCAACGGATGATGCAGTCCAATTGCTACCGCCGTCGATCGATGTAATTATCTTTCCAGCATCGCCGACTGCGACTAATTTATCTTTGCCGTCGTAGGCGATGGCATTCAAGTTGTTAATGATGCCTGTATTCCGGGAAGTCCAATCCTCATTATCTGTAGACACTAAAACTGTTCCAGCATTGCCTGCAGCAACATATTTGCCATCCGTCCCTGTATGAACAATACCGTTCAAATCTACAGTTACACCAGAATTACGAACTGCCCATGTCGAAGGGTCGCTTGCGGCAACAATTCTTCCTCCTTCCCCGACTGTAACTAAAATATTTGAGCCTACAGCCACTCCGTTTACTTTGCTGCTGTCTGGCAGCGGACCAACATTCTCCCAGCTTGCCTCACCGTTGTCTGTTGAACCTGCATATACCGGAAAGGCCCCGGTCCAAACTAAGCTGATCACGAGTAGCAACGAGAAATATTTTTTCAATCCCTTACCCTTAAACAATGTATCGCTCCCCCTTGTTCATTCATCACTTTTCATCCGCTGCAGAGCAGTAGAAATTTTCATATATGCGCCCATTCTAGCAGACAGCTCTAAACAAACTCTTAACAATTCTCGACAAAAACCGATTCATCAGGACCTAATTGGGGATAGCTCTAAAAAAAATGAAAAAACAGTGATTTTCTAACCTCTTATCAATAAAAATGTCTAAACCTAAAAAAAGCGCACGGAGCTTTTGCTCACATGCGCAATTGTGTTCACATTTCCCCGAAAAATCCCTTGGCAACCAGGATCGCCGATGCGGAACGCGGCCAGCCTGTATAAAAAGCGAGGTGAGTCATTGCCTCGATCAATTCTTCTTCGGAGTAGGCCTTCCACGCACCGCACCATTCCCTCTGTATTGAATTCAATCGGCACTCAAGCCTAACCCTTCTAAATCAGACTGAAATCGGTCTGAGTCAGACCTCCATGTGAAATGTGTTACATGGTACCTTCAAGCAGAGGACTTTTTCCTCGTAGATCATTAGGGAGGTAACTGCATGATGCAAAAAAAACACTGGGGATACAAAGGGATTCTGCTGGTTGTGATCACGATTCTGCTGATCTCGATGGTAGGCTGCAACAACGCGTCGAACAAGGCAGCCGAAGGAGCGGTAGAGAACGATCAGAAGCCAGCGGCGGCAAGCCCAAGCCAGACCACGGGGACAGGCACTTCCGATAAAAGCGCTGCACTCTCCTTCAAGCCGGGGAAATACACAGCCAAGGGGAACGGGAAGAACGGCCCGATCGAGGTTGAGACAGAATTCACTGATAACGCTATTAAAGACGTAAAGGTGTTAAGTCAGAATGAAACAGAAGGCATTGCCCAAGGGCCGCTAAAGATTGTTCCTGAAAAAATCATCAGTGAGCAAAGCCTCGCAATCGATGCCGTCTCCGGCGCATCTATGACCACCAAGGGGATTCTGGAGGCTGTAGAGGATTGCGCCAAGCAGGCAGGCGGGGATCTGACGGTCTTGAAGCAGGCCAAAGCCACTGCTGAGAACAAGGAAGTGGAAGAGATCACAGTTGATGTGGCCGTAGTGGGCGCCGGTGCTGCCGGTACAGCTGCGGCGCTTGCCGCCGAAGACAGCGGAGCCAGCGTCGTACTGCTGGAGAAGACAGCTACACCTATGGGAGCCGGCACTATGGCCGGAGGCATGTTCGCAGCCGATTCCCAGCAGCAGAAGGACAGAAAACAAACGGTCAGCAAGCAATGGCTCTATGACCAGTACATGGCAGCCTCCGATGGCTACATGAACTCGCTGCTGGTCCGCAACATCATTGATGAAGCAGGGAAAACCGTTGACTGGCTGAATGCGAACGGCGCCAAAATGACCCTGGTGGATGCCGGTACCGGCTTTGCCTTTGAGCATATCGGAATGCCTGCCACGCTGCACGGATACCAGGAAGGCGGCACAGTAGCGATCACCAAGCTGATCAAGTCTTTTGAAGCCAAATCGGGACAGGTTCGCTTCAGCACTCCGGTGACTGAGCTGCTGACAGACTCTAACGGTGCAGTAACCGGCGTGCTGGCTAAGAAAGAGGATGGCTCCAAGCTCAAAGTGAACGCCAAGGCTGTCGTCATTGCAACAGGCGGCTTCGGCGGCAACAGCGAGATGATGGAGAAATATTTCGGCAAGAAGTTCACTCCGGGACAGATTGCTACAAATACAGGTGACGGCATTCAGATGGCCTGGAAGGTTGGTGCAGACCCATACGGGATGACCTCGACCCAGTATTTTGCGCAAATCTTTACGCCGGAAGAGATCGCTAAACTGGCCCCGATCAACAAGGATTGGTACAGCCTGACCAAGTTCAGCGAGTACCCGAACCTGAGAGTGAATACGCTGGGCCAGCGCTTTTCCGATGAGACTAAGGTTACCCTCTTCGCTGTACACGGCGCTGAGATTCACATGCAGCCCAAAGAGACGGAATTCCTGATTCTGGACTCCGCCATGCTGAACACCATCAAGAAGAAGGGCCTGGCAGCCATCGAACCCCACTTCTCCAAATGGAAGGGCAAGCGCCAGTTCTACATGGAATTCAATGAACCGAATGATACAGATGTTATTCTTGCAGATGAGAATAGACCTACGGACTACACCCCTTTGCTGGATTCAATGAAAGATACCGGTGTTGTTCACAGAGCAGATTCACTGGAGGTACTGGCTCAAGAGATCGGTGTGGACAAGGATACCTTCCTCGCATCCGCCAAGCAGTACAATACAGCCATTGCCCAGGGCAATGACCCTATGTTCTTCTCCGACACGAAGCGGCTGGTTCCGCTCAAGCAAGGTCCTTATTATGCCATTAAGTATGTCGGACGTAACCTAGGAACGCTGGGCGGCGTACGCATCAATGAGAAGATCGAAGCTACCGATTCGGACGGCCGGGCCATCCGTGGACTTTACGTCGCCGGTGCTGATGCAGGCGGGATGTACGGACAGGCTTATGTTGATTTTGAAGGCGGTACACTGGGCTTTGCCTATACCTCCGGCCGGCTGGCCGGTATCCATGCTGCGGGGTACTCGCATAAGTAATTAGACAACGAATTGCACAATTGTTAAAAAATCGCCCTACCTTTACCCGGTATGGGCGATTTTTGCTGATTCTCCTGAATTGGATTTGGATTATAATGAAGCAAAACTATAAAGGGAGTCTGTGCATCATGTTAGATATTCTCGCGCTGCTGGAGTGCTATAACACCTATGATCAGGATGATATTTACTTTGATGTAGCCAAAACTATGCTGGAGAACTATAACCGACTTCAGACTTCAAGCATACAGGAATTCGCTGAGTCCAACCACATCTCTGTCTCTACGGTCAGCCGCTTCATGCGGCAGATGTATTATGACAACTTCTCAAGCTTCCGGATGATCTATGAGCAGACGCCTCTGCAATATCAATATGACGGCAAATACTATCCTGCAGTGAAGGAAGAGGACATAGATCCGGTAGCCTACGGTGAGCTGCTGGCCGAGAAGATTAAGGCAACCACCAGCCAACTGGATGAACAGGCGATCACTTCGCTGCTGTCCATGATCGAATCCAGTGACGAGATCGTTTTCATCGGCATTCCCTTGCATTCCGAGATCTGGCGGCTGCAGGTCGAGCTGGTGCTCCTGGGCAAAAAGACCAAAGCGTTCATCGACCCCAACTATCAAGTCAATGCCGTTGACGGTGTGAACGAAAAGTCGGCCGTCATCAGCTTGATCTATATGCCGCAGTATAATCTTCATCAGGTGCAACAGTTGAAGAGAGCTAAGGAAAAAGGCGCTCGGACTGCCTGCATAGCTCACGTAAGATTACAAGGTATAGAGAACATTGTTGACCTGTCGCTGCAATACGAAGGCACCGGCACACAAGTAGACAGCCTGCTGATGCAGGTGCTGCTCAATTACATTGGACTCCGCTTACGGAACAAGCTGCTCTTAGGGAAGAGATAGAGGGGAGGCCATTTATGAATCACGATTATTATGTGAATTGCATCACTCAGGGAATGGAACAATATCTGCATACCCTGGCGTTGGCAGAACATATGCAATGACGTTAGATTTAGCAACAACCCCGTAACTGGCCACATTCTAGTCCGCGACTACATATACACAGGGTTACGTCATCGTCTGAATTTACATTATGGATTGATGTGGTGAATGAGGCGCTGCATGGCTGGCCTATGTTGAATCAGGCATATTACGAATTTTGGCTTTCACGTAGCGAGCTATCTTTTTATCTTGCTTACCTGGATGGTGTTCCCATAGCTACCTCCGCTGCCATGCAGACCGGTAATCAGGCATCCATTGAGTTTGTATCCACCCTGCAGCAGTATCGAAATCAAGGTGCTGCAAGCGCTCTGTGCCTCACAACCCTCCATGATTTACATAACAAAGGTGTACATACAGCAACCTTGAGAGCAAGCCACAAAGCCAATGCGCTTTATACAAAGCTTGGATTTAAGCCTTATTTTCAAACCGTAGTTATGTCTTATGAAGAAATAGAACGCTAGCCTCATGTATGCCAGCGATGCGTTCTTTTCCTCAGTTCAGCTATAGCACCGTTCCCGGCACTCGATAAGAACTTTGTGATATCCGGCCTAAATTCAATTTCAATCTGATCTTTGAATACTGTTATCCTTTCAATGATCCATCTCAACATAACTTTTTTGTGGTCATGGCTAGCTTCATTATATTTTAAATTCCACCCACTAATATTTTTGGCCAATTCTTTAATTTCACTTAATTCTAGTTTTTTCGTCTGAAGTTGCTCCTCAAGTGATCTGACTTCCTGATCAAGTTTTTGCAATTCCTTTTCTTTATCCTCAATCATTTCATTTAATAGTTCTGGCTTGAAGGCACTCTTTCCCAAAATACTTTTTGTCACTTCCTTTTTAAGTAAGTTCAATTCAACATATTCGCTTGCCAACTCTTGATTTTTTTTATCAAGGAATTCTTTAATATCCTTATACTCCTCTAGATCATAACCTCTGGAAAATTCTATGTAGTCTATCTTTTTCAAAGATGCGAGATATTGATTAACAACATCAGCTACAGTATCTTCAATTTTATTTTGTGCATAAATAGTCTGCCCCTTGCAATCAACCTTCCTTAACGCTTTGCCAGAACATCGATAAACCGCCCGTTTCCACATTTTAATCGTACCATCAGCAAGAGTGTATTTTTTGGCATTATATGTTGTAGTCAAAGGGGAGCCACAATAACCACATTTTATAAACCCGACCAATAGAAGCGGGCCTACCGAGGTGTTAACTCGTTCCCGATTATGGTCTTTAACTTGTTCTTTCGACCTAGAACTTCTTAGCAATTGAATATTATCAAAATCTTCTTTATCGATAATTACTAATTGAAGTTGTTGTTTTTCGGGCATCGTCCATTCTGCTTTACCTTTAGTCTCAAAAATCCCTTCAACCGATTTTCTTTTCCCATAGGCCGGATACCCTTTATACACAGGATTTCTAAGAATAAAGTTCACAGCAGCAGTGTTCCATTTACCTCCGGTAGAAGTGGGGATTGTATTTTCATTAAGAAACTTAGCAATTCGATTACTTCCAAAACCCTCTTTTATCACCATATTGAACATCTGTTTGACGATAGTAGCTTGTTCTTTATTTATTTCCAGCTTCATCAGCTCTTTGCCTTTCTTATTTTTAATTCCTGAAGGTGTTAACCGGTATCCGAATGGTGCAGTGCCACCTCTAAATACACCATCTTCGGCCATTTGTGTATGTTTTTCATCAACGCGCATCGAAGTTTTTTGAGATTCGTTATTCGATTGCCAGAATCTAAGGAAGTTTGTAATGTCATGCCCTTCGTCTGTAAATTCTTGTTGACCTTCTTTTACTGACCAGACTTCAATTCCCATTGAGTTGAACCATTTTAATAACAGAGGAGTTTCATATGTCCTTCTTCCTAATCTGTCGAACATGAAACAAAGCAATACATCAAAGTGACTATTTTCCGCATCATATCTAGCACGTTGAATTTCATCTCTGTCCTCATTCGCTGTCTTATATCCAGAAACGCCTTTCTCCGTAAACTCTTTTACCAACACCCAACCCTTACTATTAATAAACTCTTGACAAGCCCTACGTTGCATAGGAATATCATTTCCTTCAAGCTGCCCCTTTGTTGATACTCTATAAAATGCTGCGACCCGTCTCTTATCCCCCATACCGAAAGCCCTCCCATCAGTCATATGTACTACCATATTTTATCCTTATTATTCTTTTTGTAAATAATGTTGACTGAGAATTATATTTATGATATATTATTTCTTGTGAGAAAAACGAATGGGGAATTAGTTCAGTGGGAGAACGCTTCGCTGGCAGCGAAGAGGTCAGGGGTTCGAATCCCCTATTCTCCACCATTCTATGGACTCTTAGCTCAGTTGGTAGAGCAGTAGACTCTTAATCTATTTGTCCAGGGTTCGAGCCCCTGAGAGTCCATCACATTTTTAAAGACCCTGACCAGGGTCTTTTTTTTGTTCAAATTAAAGCCCCTTAATCCTATACGTTCATAAGCAATTCAACAAAAAGGCACCCATCGGTTTATTCACCAATAAGTACCTTGTACATTGTGCGGCTGTCCCGTAAACCCCAGAGCCAGCCCCCCCCAATGAGGGCTTACCCTCCCTAAACCGCTTACAGCCCGTCCAGCTCCTCCGTGTTCTTGGACAGCAGTCCTTTCAGTTCCTTCATGAACATGTTAATGTCCTTGAACTGGCGATACACGGACGCGAAGCGGACGTACGCTACCTCGTCGACAGGGTAGAGCTGCTCCATGACCAGCTCGCCGATCTGGCGGCTCTCGATCTCGGCGAGGGCGATGCCGCGCAGGCTTTTCTCCACCTCGGATACGATGACCTCCAGGCGCTCTACAGGGACCGGACGCTTCTCGCAGGCACGGATCAGGCCGCGGAGGATTTTGTCACGGCTGAACTCTTCACGGCTGCCGCCTTTTTTGATCACAATCAGCGGGGTCTCTTCAATCATCTCGAAGGTGGTGAAACGGCGGCTGCATAGCTCGCATTCCCGCCTGCGGCGGATGGACTTATTCTCATTAGCCGGGCGCGAGTCCAGGACTTTGGTATTGGTGTGGTCACAGTAAGGGCATTTCATAAGCTTCTTCACTTCCTCATCATTAGAATGGATAGGCCCGGTCCATTGATACACAAGGGCTATGCGGGCATTATTTAATTTCCAGAAAACACCGTTTATTTGTTGTTATGAATCTGACATGTCCGGCACATAATACAGTTACCAACCGATAGGAGGTGAACAGCAATGAGCCAAAATAACAACTCCAATAACCTGGTAGCTCCAAACTCACGCGGTGCCTTGGAACAACTGAAATATGAAGTTGCCCAGGAACTAGGTATTACCCTCTCCCCAGACGGATACCAAGGCAATAAAACTTCTTACGAAAACGGTTCGATCGGTGGTTACATCACTAAACGTCTTGTAACCCTGGCTGAACAGCAATTGGCAGGTCAGTACAAATAAGTACAAATAACCTGCTAAACACGACATAAGCTTGCCTAAGAAGTATCGAACGGCCTCCGGCCGTTTGATGCTTCTTTTTACATAATAGCAGCAGAAGTAACAAGCACCCTAGAACTCACTGTAGAGCTCGGTGTATTGATCATAATAATAAATCACACGCTGCACGTAATGCCGGGTCTCACCGAACGGAATGTCCTTCACAGAGGCTTCTGTTCCGTCCCACTGCCCTTCATCCAGCCAGCTCTGCACCTTGCCGGGTCCGGCATTATAGGCGGCTATAACTGCTATACGGTTGCCGTCGAACTGCTTAGAGAGCGTAGACAAATACCAAGTGCCCAGTTCAATGTTGGAGGAGGGCTCTTCCTTTAGCCGTTCCAGCGATACCTCAGGAAGCTTGGCCTTTTCGAGCGCCCACTTGGCGGTATCCGGCATCAGCTGCATGAGTCCCAGCGCGCCTTTTTTGGATTCGCGGCCGGTCTTATAATTGGTCTCCACACGGATAATGGATGCTACCAGGAACGGGTCCATCTCATACGTCCGGCTGTGCTGGCGGATCTCTGCTTTATAATGAATAGGATAAAACCATGACATCCAGTTGGAGCCTAGAAACAGGATCGCGGTGAAGCCGATGAACAGCAGCAGCAGGACTCTTTTGGAGCGCAGCCACTTCATCATATCAGGCCCAGCCTGTCCCACAGCCGGGCAACCTGAAGCTCGGCAGACTCCGGATCACCGCTATTGTCGATCACATAATCCGCTTTCCTGCGCTTCAGTTCAATATCCATCTGCGACCTCAGCCGGTCCTCAGCCTGCTCCAGCTTCATTCCGCTGCGCTCCATGAGGCGGGCTAACTGCACCCTTCTCGGAACATAGACCACAATAATCTGCTCAAACAAGGAATCCAGCTCTGATTCGTAGAGCAGCGGAATGTCGACAATGACCAGCCGCTGCGGATTCTCCTGCTCAAGCGCATACATTCTGTCCTTGATCTCCCTGCGGATTGCCGGATGGGTCAGGTTATTCAGTGTCTTGAGCGCCTCCGGGTCCCGGAAGACAATCTCACCAAGACCCGCCCGGTCCAGCGAACCGTCAGGCAGCAGGATGCGGTCTCCAAAAGCCTCCACCGCTGCCGCCAGCACCGGATGTCCGGGGAGCATCACCTCTCTGGCGATGACATCGGCATCCACCAGTGCAGCTCCCTTGCGGACAAACAGTGCAGACACGGTGCTTTTTCCCGAAGCTATGCCTCCGGTTAAGCCTATAATCATGTACTCACCTCATAATAACTTCATTATACCCATTACAATTAATAATATCGCGGGCAGCGCAGCCGCATGCTTCATCCAGTAGCTGCCGGATAATCTAAGTCCCGTCTTCATTCCCATTAGCAAAAAGGTTCCGCTGAATACAGCGATCATCAGCGAGGTGGACCACGGGCTGAATCCGAGCAGTGCCGCACCGAGGCCGGCTCCGAAGGCATCCAGCGACAACGCGATCCCCAGAATCATGGCTTCCATGGAGGAGATGCTCCCCGAGGCATCCATATCAGCGGAAGACGGTGTGCGGAGAATCTGTATCACCACGCCCAGATGGCGCAGTTCCAGCGAGAATACAGCCGGCTTCAGCACCGTTTCCGCATTCTGTGCGGCAGCAGCCGTCTCCAGTATGGTCTCTAATCCTGAATGATCCTCTGCGGCAGCTGGCGCAGTCTCTTCCTGCTCCTTCTGCGTCAGCATCTGAAACAGTGACCAGCAGCCCATTAAGACGAGAATAACCGCTCCGACACTGGAAGCGGCATTCGGCGAGACTACCTTGGCCAGCAGCACGCCGACCTGCATAGAACCATAAATGACGACCCCTGAACAGAGCGAAATAATGATAATGGAGAGCAAGGGGATTTTCATTTTACGCAGTCCATATGTAATACCTACACCAAATCCATCCAGACTAAGCGCAAACGCAAGCAACAGCAAAGACAACAATGGGCTCAGCACCCGCAATCCCTCCCGTGAAGAACCGGAGCCGGTGGATTAAGCATCCAAGCCGGAGCTCCGTTTCGCCATAATCAGCAATCTTCACACATTATATGGGCGGGACGGGCAGTAAGTGCCTGCCTTTATACATAGCAGTTATAACTCAAGTGTAACTAACCCGTAAACGGGCTCTAACCGCAGCGCTGACTCTAAATAAAAATCACAGAATCAGTACAGGTACGGGCTGGCAGCTGGGACAATAATGCGTTCCCCGTCCGCCGACCACGCTCTTCTCAATCAGCGTGCCGCAGGTAGCACACGGCTGATCCTTGCGTCCATAGATCTTGTGCTGATCCTGGTAACTCCCGCTCTCCCCCTGGCCGTTGACATACGACTTCACGGAGGAGCCTCCGGCATTCACCGCTTCCGTCAGTGTTGCGACAATAGCATGGTGCAGTCTGGCCAGCTGATCCTCGGTGAGGGACTTCGCGGTCTCCTCCGGGTGGATTCCTGCACGATGCAGGGACTCATCTACATAAATATTGCCGATGCCTACTATATATTCCTGATTGAGCAGCAGCGGCTTGATCTTGGTGCTCCGCTTCGCGACAATCTCCTTGAACCGTTCCAGCGTGAAATCGGCATCCAGCGGCTCCTGCCCCAGCTTGTTCAGCGGCTTCAGCTGCAGATCCTCTCCCGGCTGGAACAGATGCATCGTCCCGAATTGGCGCACATCCGTATAACGCAGCTCCGTCCCATCTGTGAAATGGAAAATAACATGCGTATGCTTGTCCAGCAGCTCGCCCTTACGGTACACGCCGTAACGGCCCTCCATCCGAAGATGTGAGACCATCACCAGCCCGTCAAATACGAAACGCAGGAACTTGCCTCTGCGTTCAACTGTAACCACACTATGACCTGCCAGCATATGGGCAAAGGCCTGAATATCATCCGGGCGCTGAATAATCCGCGGCAGCCGGACGGTGACATGCTCTATCTGCTTGCCTGTAATTAACTCATTAAGTGTTCTTCTGACTGTTTCGACTTCCGGCAATTCCGGCATCATGGCTCACCTCCACTCCATTATACCGGATATCTGCCATGTGCGGGGAGCCTATTTCGCTTCGTACCAGTTGCTCCCAAAACTTACCTCTGCCTTCAGCGGAACAGACAGCTGCAGTGCTCCGGCCATCACCTCGGGCAGCAGCAGCTTCATCTGCTCCAGCTCCTCCTCCGGCACCTCGAACACTAACTCATCGTGTACCTGGAGCAGCATCCGGCTCTTCAGGCCGCGCTCATGCAGTGCCTTATCCATATGAACCATGGCCAGCTTGATAATATCCGCAGCGGTTCCCTGGATCGGCGTATTCATCGCCGTACGTTCTGCGAAGGAACGCAGATTGAAGTTCTTCGCATTGATCTCCGGCAGGTAACGGCGGCGTTCCAGCAGCGTAGTCACATACCCCTGCTTACGGGCCTCGACTACGATATCATCCATGTAACGGCGGACACCCTGGAACACCTCAAAATACTGCTCAATGAACCGGGCCGCTTCCTTACGCGGAATGTTCAGGTTCTGTGACAAGCCGTAATCGCTGATGCCGTACACAATTCCGAAGTTTACCGCTTTGGCGGAGCGGCGCATATTACTGTCCACACTCTCCGCAGGGACGCCGAATACGTCCATCGCAGTCTTGGTATGAATATCCATATCCTCGACAAAAGCTTCCTTCATCCGCTCATCGCCTGAGATATGCGCCAGCACACGCAGCTCGATCTGTGAGTAATCCGCCGCCAGAATCGACCAGCCCGGCTCTGAGGGCACGAATACCTTACGGAGCTTGCGGCCCTCTTCGAGCCGGATCGGAATATTCTGCAGGTTCGGGAACTGGCTGCTGAGCCGGCCTGTGGCCGCAATCGTCTGCCGGTAAAAGGTGTGTACCTTGCCGGTCTCCGGCGAAATTTCCTTCATTAAACCTTCGACATACGTAGATTGCAGCTTGGCCAGGGTACGGTATTGCAGAATCAGGCGCACGGCGTCATGATAAGGCGCAAGCTTCTCCAGTACCTCGGCATCCGTCGAATATCCGGTCTTCGTCTTCTTCACGACCGGCAGGCCCAGCTTCACGAACAGAACCTCACCCAGTTGCTTCGGAGAATTAAGATTGAATTCAGTTCCGCATGCGGAGTAGATCTCAGTGACCAGCCGGGAGATTTGGGCTTCGAATTCCTTGCCGAGCTGGATAAGATCGTCCTTGTTAACAGCAATGCCCTGCTTCTCCATATCGGCGAGAATCCGCGACAGCGGCATCTCCAGGTCCTGGAACAGACCGGTCATGTCCGTCTTGTCCAGCTCTTCCTGCTGCTTCTGCACAATGCCAAGCACAGTCGCACTCTTGCGGGCGACATGCTCACCGAGAATCGCAAGCTCAGGAATTCTATATTTGGCCCCTTTGCCGAAAACATCCTCATCCGGCGACAAGCGGGGCAGGCCGTATTTCGTGGTCAGGTCATTCAGATTCTGGCTCGCTTCAGTCGGGTCCAGCAGGTAAGCGGCCAGCTGAACATCGTGAGCGGCTCCGGCAAAAGCAATCCCCTGCCAATGCAGCGCCAGATCGGCACGGTGCAGATCATACCCGCTCTTCGGTGCCTGCTCGTCACCGAGCCAGTCACGCAGGGGTGCTGCCGCCTCACTCTTCAGCAGGGCAAAAGGCACAAAGTAATGCTGCTCCGGCGAAGACAGCCCGAGGCCGATCACTTCGGCACGGTGCGGGTTCTCCCCGTTAGATTCCACATGCAGGGCGGAGATGTCCGGCAGTGCCTGAACCAGCTTCTCTAATCCGGCTTCATCAACGATGGTAATCGTAAGCTCTGCCGCTTCCACCGCTGCGGGGCCGGACAGACCGCCGTCCGCCTCATGCGAATAGGCGCTCAGCGACAGGCGCTCCAGCAGGGACTTGAACTCCAGCTTCGCCAGGGCAGGGCCCGCCGTATCGGCAACAATACCGCTGAACACCATATCCTCCCAGGTATGCTCCAGCGGAACTTCACGGTAGATCGTCGCCAATTTTTTGCTCATGATGGCGCTATCCGCGTGCTCTTCCAGCTTCTCCTTCATCTTCCCCTTCAGCTCACCGGTTCCGGCAAGCACACCTTCCACCGATCCGAACTGCTGGAGCAGCTTAAGCGCTGTCTTCTCCCCGACTCCCGGTACCCCGGGGATATTGTCGCTGGCATCGCCCATCAGCCCCTTCAGATCAATGATCTGCTCAGGGGTGAGATCATATTTGTCCCGGATCTGCTTAGGCCCGTACAGCTCCACTTCCGTAACTCCCTTACGCACCATCGCTATGGTGGTATGCTCAGAAGCCAATTGCAGCATATCCTTATCCCCGGACACAATCATCACCTGACGGCCGGCGGCATCCGCTTCCCTGGAGATGGTGCCGATAATATCGTCAGCCTCGTAGCCGGCAATCTCGAACTGCGGAACTCCCAGACCCTTCAGCAGCTCTTTGAGCAACGGGAACTGCTCGGACAGCTCCGGCGGGGTCTTTTGGCGTCCGCCCTTATAATCTTCATAGCCTTCATGCCGGAAAGTAATCTTCCCCGCGTCGAAGGCCACAATCATATGTGTCGGTTTATGCTCCTCCAGCAGACGGAGCAGCATCGTCGTGAAACCGTATACCGCATTCGTCTGCTGTCCTGCTGTATTCGTCAGCGGCGGCATGGCGAAGAACGCCCGGTAAATGATATTATTTCCATCAATGAGTATCAGCTTGTCCACACTAGCACCTCGCCTTTATCTTGCTTTCTCTTTACATAGTACCATATGCTCCGTACAAAAAAGAACCTGAGGCTACAGATCCACACCTGCTCCGGCCTTTAGCTGCTGCTAATGGTATGGAATACAGGTTTGCCAAGTGAAGCGCGCTTTAAAACAAAAAAAGGCAAGCCCCGGGGAGGTGGCTTGCTGTCTGATGTTCAAGGCGCAGAGCTCTGCTAAACTGTATCTATGCGCCAACATTATGCGGTTATTGGTTCAAATCCGGACGTTTACCTGTAACCAGATACACTACACTCTCGCCAATATTCGTGGCATGGTCGGCAATCCGTTCAATGTAACGGCCAACCAGTGTGAGCAGCATCGCCTGATTCACGGTTTCAGGCTTCTGAACCATATACGTGTACAGTTCGTTTATCATCGCGCTGTACAGACCATCTACCTGATCGTCATCCTGCGCCATTTTGTAGGCCAGATCCGTATTCTCGTCCAGATAAGACTGAATAGCCTCCGTGGTCATGATCGTGACCAGCTCAGCCATGCGCGGAATATCCACAAGCGGCTTGATCAGCTGCTGCCCCTGGATGCGCATCGTTACCTTGGCTACATCCAGTGCCAGATCGCCCATACGCTCCAGATCGCTGGAGATTTTGAAGGCTACAATAATGCGGCGCAGATCCTTCGCCACCGGCTGCTGGGTGATGATCAGCCGTGAGCCGATCTCCATAATCCGGTCTTCCATGGCGTTCAGCCGCAGGTCCGCTTTGACAATCTCCTGCGCCCGTGCCGTATCAAGGGTCTGCAGGGCCAGTATCGCACCATCCAGGGCATCCGTTACATGCTCGCCCATCTGCTGCAGCAGGGTGCGCAGTTCTTCCAGATCTTTGTCGAATTCTTTTCTGCGAATCATATCGAAAGTGATCCTCCTCAAAAACATATGGTCATATCGGGTGAACGGAGTGAACCTAAGACTTACGAATCAGCCATCCTTAGCCGAAGCGGCCGGAGATATAGTCTTCTGTGCGGGAATCCTTCGGGTTGGAGAATAACAGCTCCGTGTCCGCAGCTTCCACAATGACACCGTTCAGGAAAAATACAGTGCGTCCCGATACCCGGGCGGCCTGATGCATATTATGCGTGACCATTACAATCGTATACTTATCCCGCAGCTCCTGAACCAGCTCCTCAATCTTGAGCGTGGACACCGGGTCGAGCGCTGACGTCGCCTCATCCATCAGCAGAATATCGGGCTGTACAGCAAGGGCTCTGGCAATACAGAGACGCTGCTGCTGCCCGCCGGACAGACTTAAGGCAGACTTCTTGAGGAAATCCTTCACTTCCTCCCAGAGCGCGGACTGGCGCAGGCTTTGCTCTACAAGGACATCCAGCTCGGCTTTGCTCTTCACACCGTGCAGGCGCGGGCCATAAGCCACGTTATCATAGATCGACTTTGGAAAAGGATTGGGCTGCTGGAACACCATCCCCACCTGCTTGCGCAGACTCTCCACTTCGATCTCGTCGCTGTAGATGTTTTTGCCGCCGATATTTACTTTGCCTTCAATACGTGTTCCGGGAATCATGTCGTTCATACGGTTAAGGGTACGCAGCAGTGTGGATTTCCCGCAGCCGGAAGGTCCGATAAAAGCGGTCACCTGCTTCTCCGGAATCTGCAAATCCACGTTCTTCAGGGCATGGAATGACTCATAGTAGAGATCTAGCTTCTCTATGTCAATGATGGATTTCATTAGTTTCTGTTGTCTCCTTCTCATCATCTTCGTTCCCCATGATAAGCTTTCAGTGTCAAAAGAGCTCCAGAGAATTGTTAACGCAGTGTAAAATCCGTGTGTAGTAAGACACGCGCCAGGGAGAAGGTGCTTAACTTGTGAGAAAAGAACACCGCCATGTTAGCTGACAGGTGTTCTCTTCTTGTTGACGACCAGTTTGTAGCCCACGCCGCGGATGGAATCGATATGCACGGATTCAGGGTCAAGCTCCAGCTTCTTGCGCAGGGAGCTGACATGCACGTCTACGGTGCGCTGGCCTCCAATATAGTCGAAGCCCCAGACGGCATTCATCAGATCATCCCGCGTCAGGACGACGCCCGGCTTGCGGGCCAGATACAGCAGCACTTCAAATTCCTTCGGCCGCAGATTGATGCTCTGTCCGCCCAGCGAGACTTCATAACGCTCGGGGTAGATCTCCAGCTGTCCGAGAATAATCGTCGATGCAGATACCGCTGTCTCGGGCGGAGCTTCTTCGGCAATACCGGAGATCCGCCGCAGCACTGCGCTGACCCGGGCCAGCAGCTCGGATACGCCGAAGGGCTTCGTAATATAATCATCCGCCCCGGACTTTAGCCCGCGGACGACATCCTCTTCCGCATTCTTGGCCGTCAGCACTATAACCGGTGTGCGGATGCCTTGTCCACGCAATTTATCCAGAATGTCAATGCCGTTCATGCCGGGCAGCATCAGATCCAGTACGATCAATTCAAAAGGTTCTCTAGTCGCACGGTCATACCCTGCCGTTCCATGATCCTCCACCGTCACCTCGTAGCCTTCCTGTGTCAGGTTATAAGACAGCAGCCGGGCTAGTGTCGGTTCGTCTTCAATGACAAGCAATCGTTGTGCCATAGGTTCCCCCGTCTTTTCATAGGTTATTAATTTTACAAAACTGCATACATGCACATCATAGCACCACAATGTTAACTTAGTGTAAAATTATAAATTTATTCTCTATTAGACTCTGCAGAGTTATTCATTCTCTTCCTGCAGCAGCGGCAATTCCAGAATGAATGAGCTGCCGATGCCCAGATCGCTCTCTACGTTAATAGAACCGCGATGCAGCTCAACCAGATGCTTCACAATGGATAGACCGAGGCCGGTTCCGCCGGAGCTTCTGGAGCGGGCTTTGTCCACCCGGTAAAAGCGTTCAAAGATCCGGGGCAGATCCTTGCGCGGAATCCCCATCCCCGTATCACTGACTGTAAAGCGCACGCTCTCGGTGCCATCCTTCTTCTGGATGCTCACTACGGTCACTCTGACATTTCCCCCGTCCTGGGTATAGTTGATCGCATTAGAGAGCAGATTCATGAAAATCTGGCGCAGCTTGTCTTCATCTCCTTCAATGAATAGCTCTGCAGGCACATCCGAGCTGAGTGTAATCTTCTTCTTCTCCGCCACCTTGCTGAGCGTCTCCAGCACGGAATCGAAGAACTCGATCAGATGAACCGGGGAGCATTCCAGCTGAACGCGTTTGGATTCAATTTTGGACAGCTCCAGGATGTCGCCGATCAGGCGGTTCAACCGTTCGTTCTCATCGTAGATGATCTGCAGGAACGAACGCGCCGTCTTCTCATCCGTAACGCCCCCGCCGAGGAGGGTCTCGGCGAAGCCTTTTACCGCAGCGACAGGGGTCTTCAGCTCGTGGGAGACATTGGCGACGAATTCGCTGCGCATTTTCTCAAGTCTGCGAATCTCGGTAACCTCCTGAAGCAGGAACAGCATCCCCCGGGAGCAGCCGTCCTGGATCATCGGCACCCCGTCCAGACGCACAATCCGCTCCACCGGATTATAGATGCTGCGCTCCTCGTGAATAGGTTCACCTGCGGACACTCCATCATCAATCAGCCGGGTAAGCTCATAATGATGCTTAATCTCCTTGTAGGAATGTCCGGTCATCTCGCTGTGCTTCACATCGAGCAGCCGTTCGGCGGCCCGGTTAAGCAGGGCAATCTCCCCTTCAGCGTTAATCATCACGATGCCGCCGGTCATATTGTCGAGTACGCTCTGCAGCAGATCCTCATTGTCGCGGATGGTCTTCAGCTGGGCCTGGAGACTGTCGGCCATCGCGTTGATGGCTGTAGCCAGCTGGCCGATCTCATCCTTGCGCTTCATCGGCACCCGGGCATCATAATCCAGATCGGTAATCCGCCGCGCCACTCTGGTGATTTGCTCCAGCGGTGAGGTCATACTCGAAGCCACCTTGTAGCTCACCAAGGTTGCGGCAATGAACAGCAGCACCAGTCCCCCTGCCATGATCATCCACGCCCGGTTCAGTCCTTCGGATACGGTATCCAGCCCCATCGACAGCCGGATATACCCGTCAAATCCCTGATCCGAGGACACGGAACCCGCCACATACATCATTTCACGGTCTAATGTATCGCTGTAACGAATCGCCCGGCCAATCCCTTCCTTCGCGGCCAGCAGCTCCTCCTCGCGGGTAGAGTGGTTGTCCATCTCGCGCGGATTCTTCTCCGAGTCACCGATGACCCGGCCTTGCTTCGTAATGAAGGTGACACGCGATCCGGTCAAGATGGAGATCTTCTCTGCCTGTTCTGTATAGTAGTTCAGGGCATCCGGACTACTGGTATCCATGAATGAGAAGGTGCCGGAGAGCAGCTTTATTTCCCGGGACATGTTTTCTTCCAGCACGGAAATATGCGAATCCTTGAACAGCTGAGCCATGGTGATCCCGGCCCCGGTCATTGATATTCCTATCAGAGCCATAAGTATGATGGTAAGTCGAATGCGGAATGGTTTCATCTGCGGCGGTCCTCTTCCCTCGTGTTTATGTCCATGAGAACACTCTACCTGCATTTTCGGCAAAATACCAGTTCCGGCGGCGATTATCAACGGAGTGTAAAATGTGTGGGGAGAGGGATGCGGGGGCTGGGAAGGAGCGCCAGAGAGGATTGGGAGATACTGAGGGGCGAGAGAGGAACCAGAGCGAGGATGGAGCGATGAGTGAGATCGAGAACCGAGGGCGAGGATGGAGCGATGAGTGAGATCGAGAACCGAGGGCGAGGATGGAGCGATGAGTGAGATCGAGAACCGAGGGCGAGGATGGAGTGATGGGGGCTCGTTAAGTGGACGCTCCGCAAACGGACCGTTGTTCCGATCGCTGTTGTTTCCGGATTTAATTAGAATGGACTCAGCGGTAAAAATCCGGGAACAAAGGCGAACGCTGCCGCTTCTCCACAATCAGTCCGCCCGCTCCGCTGTTTAAGAGGTGGGAGTTACACAACCCTAAATCTCCTTAAATAATCAACACCTCAACACCCTGACACCTCAACCCGCAACTATCCGATTCTGCAAACTTTAATTCCTCAACTCCTCATTTCTCCAATCCTCAACTCCTCCAATCCAAATAGTTTCAGCCCTGCTCTTCAGAAGTGACCGGTTCACGGCAAACAATTGGAAAAACGTAGCTTAATTCGCCCTTTTCTGCTAAATTACCGGAAGCAAGTGGATAAATGACAACTAATTATGTTTGTTTCTGCTATTTCTCGTAAATGTGAATGATTAAGTGTTGGTTGTCCAACTATTGTTTCTTCGGCGCAAATTTTGTAAGCAGCAGGTGGAGAAAATCCATCTATTTCTGCATCTTAAGTCAAAAGAAATCGCCCATTCTCAGAGGGCTGTATTACACCATCCAAAAAGGGGCGATTCGTGGATCAGACACTCCTGGATAATAAATTGACCAATAACCTGCTACTGATCCTTCCAGCGCTGCACGGTCAGCGTCACCGTCTGTGCACCGCCTGCGGGTGTAAGCGTACGGTTCGCAATATCCGCTCCGCTGGAAGTGATCTCTACCGTGGCCCAGCTTCCGCGCGTCAGCTTATACGTCACGGCGCTGCCTGCCGGAAGGTTCAAGGTGATGGAATAAATCCCATCACTTCCACGGGTCAGCAGGTAGGCCGGATCTGCCGCATTCCAGCTGTTGAACGAACCCGTCAGATAGACCTGAGCATTCGCTGGAGTCGTGCCCGGAACGCTGACCCGGAAGGTTACGCTATCGGCCTGTGGTTCGCCGGTAATCAGATTTCCTCCCGTCAGACTGGAGCTGCCGGTACCAAAATGATAGTTATTCCCGCCATTGTTGTCCCAGGTACCGCTGCCGTTATTGAAGGCTGCGGTCAGGCCTGTGGCGCTGCCGAGCGGAATGGTAATGGCTTTGTAGCCACTGAAAGTAGAGGCCTGCATCTGCACACCCGGTGAAGTCGTCCAGGCCGTTGCCCCATCCAGCTTGTAATGGATATAGGAGTTACTGAATGCTGTATTTTTGTAATAGATCGTCGCGCTGTTGCCCGCCGGAGTGGCGGTTGGCACAGGTGTCGCCGTTGGCGCTACGGTTGGTGTAGCTGTTGGCGTGGCACTTGGCTTAGGTGTTGCCGTAGCTGTTGGTACTACCGTCGGTGTAGCTGTAGGTGCTACGGTTGGTGTTGGCGTCGGTGTAGCTGTCGGTGCTACGGTTGGCACAACCGTTGGCGTCGCACTTGGCTTAGGCGTTGCCGTAGCTGTCGGTGCTACAGTCGGCGATGCCGTTGGCGTCACCGGACCACCCGACTGAATATTGCCTGTAGGCGTGTAGGTCCAGGTGCCGCTGCCGAATAGATAATTGCTGCCGCCGTTGCTGTCCCACGTGCCGCTGCCGTTGTTGAAGCAGGCTTCAAGCTGGGTGGCTGCGCCGATGTTAATGGTGATTTTGTTATAGCCTGCTAGCTCGGCGGCCGGAATCGCTACGCCCGGGGCTGTCGTCCAAGTCCCTCCAACCGGGCGGTAATGGATGTAAGGAGTGGAATAACCCTGCTTATAATAGATCGTTACATTATTGCCCGCCGGTGTGGTTGCAGTTGCTGCCGCACTGAAGCCGGAGAGGTTACCGGAGGCATCATAGGCTTTAATTTTGTATTCATAGGCTGTACTGGCTGACAAGCCGCTGTCTGTATATGAGGTGGAAGTAGTTGTTCCGATTCTAACGCCATTGCGGTAGATCTCATAGCCGGTAACACGGATATTATCTGTCGCGGCATTCCAGGTCAGCCCGATAGAAGAAGCATTAACCACTGTGGCCTGCAAGTTCGCTGGAGCAGCCGGAGCTTCATTATCCGGGACAGCAGGCACATCTGTGATGAACGGATGCGTCCCTTCAATAGTACCTTGGATGCTCTCCTTATATTTTCCGTTCTCCAGCGTATATTTGCCGGCACCGACATAGACCTGCTGGATATCACTTTTGGTCACATTGCCTTTGGCATCCTTGGCTTCAATGTAGTAGTCCAATAGCTGATCGCGGTAATCGGAGATGTAGGAGAAATACAGGTTCCCGATATCCGTGGCCGGAACCTTCTGCATAATCGTCTTACTGCTTGGCTGCCAGTCGACACCGTTAATATCGGCACTCAGATCGCGGACATTCATCGGGTATTCCGCCCACGCACCGACCTTGGCAGGATCAATACCTGACACCCCGGCTGCGGCCAGACCTGCTGGATCATATACTTTAAAAGTATTATCCGCTGCGTCTGCCGTCTTATCACGGTGTGCCCGGACCTTCACCTTGATGTCGCTGATTCCGCTGGTATCGAAAGCATAGGTATAAATGGCAAAAGCATTATTATAATGCTGAAGGGTCCAGCCTTCTGCCTTACTGACATTCGCGCTGCCCGGATTGTACGGGTAGCGCTGCGGCCACCAGACGGAGGGGCCGGTTTTGTCTTTGGCCAGCTTTTGCGATACATAGGGCTTGGAGAAATACAGCGATTGATTAAAGGACAACGCCGGCTTCACGCTGTCATCCACATTCTCATCATAATAACCAAAGCCCGAGTCCATCGCAGGCAACAGGAAGTACCAGGCCAGCTCGGCGGGATTGGCGCCTCCGGCATAGTCGTTCGCGGTGTTGCCCTTCACGGGATAGGAGAGCATCCACGGATTCAATTGGTTGCCTTCGTAGGTCACCTCACGGTCCAGCGGGTTCGCCGGCTTCCAGTAATTCGGATGCTCCTCCAGCCAGATCTGTTCGGCGGTCTTGGCATAGTTCAGGGAAGCTTGTAATAACGCGAAATTACGCTCCAGATAATGATAGCCCTTCTCGAAGGATACCGTCATGCCTTCCTCGACACCCGCCAGATTCTTCTTCGGGGCGTAAGCAGTCCCGTTCACCTGATTGAAGGCCGCGAACTGGCCTTTCCAGATCCCAAACGGCAGATGCCAGTGGTACCAGGTTGGATCGGAGGACGAATCCCGGGTATCGATCCAGGAGCCGTCCTGCACATGGACCACATCGGAAACGGCTGGTGTATTGCTGCGCAGATACTCGTCGATCCCCATTCCAGTCACACCGCTGCCGGCATAGGTGACATTCCCGGCATTGCGCCAGGTCTCCTCGGAGCCGGCCCGGCCCGAAGAATTATCCCCGTCATGGGCCACGACAAAAATCTGCTTCTGCAGAGCCAGATTCTCATACGGCTTAAGCGCATCTGCTTTTACCTGGCCCAGATACCCTTCTTCCCAGGACTGCGCCTGGGCGACGGGCACGCCAACCACTCTCGATTCTGCCCCGGTTGCCGGGTCCACATAACGGACCCAATGGGCCGTTGAGGCAAAAGGATATTTATTATAGACCACCTGCTGCTCATTGAACATCGGTTCACTCACCCAGGACCCGGCTGTGCTGACATTCTGCAGATCGCTGCGGTTGGGCGGTGAGATCATCGTATCTGTGCCCGGACTATCCAGCAGCGGGTAATCCTTGAGCGTGCGGGAGAAATGGTTGTTGCCGATCACCGACCACTGGATGCCAAGCTTGTTCAGCACCGGGATAATCCGCTCCGAGAACCCGAGTTCTGTCGGAAAAAATCCCTTCGATGACTTATAGCTGCTGCCCAGGAAATAAGGCTGAGCCATCGCCGCTCCATGATAGATCATATCCTTGAGCAAATAATCGTTGCCGACCAGCGGTCCCATAGAATGGTGTCCGGAGAAATGAATCAGATCGAGCATATTGTCACCGCCTGTTGTCCGAAGCTGATTCACCGCGTTCTTCCATGGGGTTCCCCAGGCCGGATTATTGTATCCGCTTACATTTCCTTGTTGAATAATACTGTTTACATTGTTCACCACAGACCCCGACATGGTAACATGCATCTGCGCCTGGGGATGATTGCTGTGCAGCGTGTTCGCCACACTCCAGGGCCAGGTTAAATACGCGCCCGTCTTGGCGTGATGGGAATAATAAGAGACCAGATCATCGTGGGGCATGGGAGATCCATTCGGCAGATAATAGGGATATCCTGCGGGCGGATTCTGCTTCAGCTGGATGACTTCACCATCGTAGGTATAACGGATCGGACTGCCTACAGGGGTAGAATTGTAAGTGTTCAGGTCATAGTAAGCCCAGAAATTCGGCATATGGTTATGGTAGACATGCGTAGCGGCAATATCTGCCGATACAGGGGAGACTATTGCCGGAACGGTCAGGAGTGCGCCCAGGAGCAGGGCTGTAATTTTGCGCAGGGACCTGGATTTCTTGGTCATGGTTCAACTCCTTCTTATCGGGATTATTCTTCGTCAAAAAAACGGGGGCGACGGACATCCATCCCTCGCCCCCTCAAGCTGCTTACTGATCCTTCCAGCGCTGCACACTTAGCGTTACTGTCTGTGCTCCGCCTGCCGGTGTAACCGTCCGGTTCGTGATATCTGTACCATTGGACGCGGTCTCTACCGTGGCCCAGCTTCCGCGCGTCAGCTTATACGTCACGGCGCTGCCTGCCGGAAGGTTCAAGGTGGTGGAATAGACGCCATCACTCCCGCGTGTCAGCAGATAGGCTGCATCTGCCGCATTCCAGCTGTTGAACGAACCCGTCAGATAGACCGGAGCATTCGCCGGAGTCGAACCCGGAACGCTAACCCTGAAGGTTATGCTATCCACCTGCGGTTCCCCGGAGGTCAAGCTTCCTCCAACCAGACTGGAGCTGCCGGTGCCAAAATGATAGTTATTCCCGCCATTGTTATCCCAGGTGCCGCTGCCGTTATTGAACGCTGCGGTCAGGCCGGTGGCGGTGCCGAGTGGAATGGTAATAGCTTTGTAGCCACTGAAAGTAGAGGCCTGCATCTGAACACCCGGTGAAGTCGTCCAGGTGGTTGCCCCATCCAGCTTGTAATGGATATAGGAGTTACTGAAGGCCGTATTCTTGTAATAGATCGTCGCGGTGTTGCCCGCCGGTGTGGCGGTTGGCACAGGTGTCGCTGTTGGCGCTACGGTTGGTGTTACTGTAGGTGTTGCGGTCGGTGCGATAGTCGGTGTAGCAGTTGGAGCTACAGTTGGTGCCACCGTTGGTGTCGCTGTTGGGGCTACGGTTGGTGTAGCCGTCGGCGATGCCGTTGGCGCTACCGGACCGCCTGCCTGGATATTGCCTGTAGGCGTATAGGTCCAGGTGCCGGTGCCGAATAAATAATTGCTGCCGCCATTGCTGTCCCAGGTGCCGCTGCCGTTATTGAAGCAGGCTTCGAGCTGGGTGGCTGCGCCGATGTTAATGGTGATTTTGTTATAGCCAGCTACCTCGGCAGCTGGGATAGCCACGCCTGGAGATGTCGTCCAAGTCCCGCCCACTGGGCGGTAATGAATGTACGGATTGGTGTAACCCTGCTTGTAGTAGATTGTCACACTGTTACCGGCAGGGGTAACGACCAGAGCGGCTGCGCTGAAGGCCGACAGATTCATAGCGGCGTCATACGCTTTTACCGTATAGGAATAATTAGTGCTGCCCACAAGTCCGTTATCTGTAAAAGAGGTCGTAGCGGAAGTCCCGATCTTCACGCCGTTGCGGTAAATTTCGTACCCTGTCACCCCAACATTATCAGTGGATGCTGACCAGGACACCAGGGCGCTGGAAGCGTTCTGTACCGTTGCCGTTACATTTCCGGGAACACTTGGTGCTTGCGTATCGGTTACCGGCTGAGTTTTGGAGTAGATTTTGGCCGAATTGGCGCCCAGGGTAACTGTAATTTGCTTACCGGTAACACCGCCTGCCTGCACGGTCACAGTATCGGAGGGGTTCAGCTGATTCACCAGAACCGTACCTGCGGTAAGCGTGCTTTCGGCGCGCAGCGGCAGCGTCACTGTCTGTGATCCGCTGGAGGCATTACTGAATGCGGAGATCACTTCCTGACCGACATTCGTGCCTGTATCAATCCGCCGGGAGAAGGCGTACAGATTCTGTGCGGACCACATTTCGCGCTGGGTGCCGGTGCGCAGGGCCGGGTTGTTTTTGCGGATCTCGTTCAGCTTGGCTACATGCTTGAAGGTACTGGCATTCTCATTGAAATAATTCTCCAGCACATTGCCGTTTGCATCCCGTTTCACCATCGACCAACGGTTCCACGTATCAGCGATGCCGCCCGTCATGATCTGCCCGTTGCCATTGCCCTTGTTCTGCTCCGTTCCCTGGAAGACCACAGGCGTTCCGCGCACGGTGAAAATAAAGGACAAAGCATTCTGCAGCTTCTCAACACTGCCACCAGCCTCGGTCAGGAAGCGGTTGCGGTCATGATTGTCGATGAAGGTAACCATATGGTTGGCGTTGCCGCCATAGTAGGAGTCTTGAGCCAGAGTGCCTTTAATATTCGCGTCAAAAGACTGCCCGTACGCAAAGCTGTTCAGCACGGAGAAGAATAACGGGAAGTCGAGCATCCCCCACTCCTTGTTGGTACCGACCCAGCGGGAGACGAATTCGGCATTGCCGTCAAAATTCTCCCCAAAAGTATTCACGCCCAGCAAATTCTGGAGTTCGCCGATATCCGTCGGCTTCATCAGCTTGGCCGCATCGACCCGGGCGCCGTCTGCCCCCGTATAGTCAAACCAGCCCTTGATCGAGCTGAAGATGGCCTGCTTGGCGGCAGGAACATCGAAGTCGATATCATCCAGACCGCCCAGATCATGATTCTCCAGATAATCCTGGGCCCACTGATCGTACCGTCCATCGGCAAGAGACCAGTTAATGTCCCCATTGTGGTGGTACCAGGCCGGATTATTGAATGGAGCCGCAGGCTGTAAGGAAGGAATATCATAATAAGCCTGAGTGCCCAGCATGTAATCGCCGATGTGGTTAGGAACGACATCGATGATGACCTTGATTCCGAGCGCATGCGCGGAGTCTACAAGCTCTTTCAGCTTTTCTTTGGTGCCGAAGTAAGGGTTGGCCTTGTTCGGATCTTTGACATTGTAGCCGTGGTAGGCCGTGTTCTTGCCTGAACCGTTGTTCTCACGGTTAGTCATCTGCGGCTCGGCTACCGGTGAGATCCAGATCGCGGTATAGCCCATATTGTGAATATACGGGAGCTTGTCAATGACCCCCTGCCAGTCGCCGCCCTTCATGTAACGGAAATCCTCCTCGGAGTTCTCCCCGTAGCGGATAGCCGCGCCTGTTGCATTATTGGAAGAATCCCCGTCATTGAAGCGGTCAACCATAATCTGATAAATCGTGTCATTCTCGGTTACTGTTCCAATGCTGGCTGCTTCCACCTTAGCTTGCGGCAGGACAAACAGATTCATCATGATCGACAATACAATGGATGTGATTAGAACGGGAACAAGCAGGCGGTTACGTTTTCTTTTCATTCCTCATCTCCCTCTCATGTAAAACCGAATGCAACACTTTGGGCCAGCGGATACTCTGACGTTAACAACTTGTGCTTTGCTTCAGCTTGATAGTGCATAAGCTGATACTGACTGCTTAGCTGGAGCTTAGCTGGAGCTTAGCAAGTGCTTAGCAAGTGCTTGCGTACTCTTAGCTAAAGTGTGTTAATGCTTAGCTAGAGTGTGCTAATACCTAGCTAGATAGTTTGGCTAGAGCGTGCTGATGCTTAGCTAGACAGTTTGGCTAGAGCTTGCTAATGCCTAGCTTGGCTAGAGCTTAGCTAGAGTGTGCTAATGCTTAGCTAGATAGTTTCGCTAGAGCTTAGCTTTACAGCTTCAACACAGCAGTGGGGAAACCGGTTTCCCCACTAAAAATTAACATGTCCCTGTATGCGCTGTCAAGACATATAAATCAAACCTGCCGCCAACCCGTATCCCATATAGGATAACCGCTCTGCAAAAAACACAAAAAACAGTATTCAGCATAAGCTCATACCTGGAAGGAACCCTCAGGGAGGCTGTATTGTTCTCATGCTCCCCTCTTCCTTTGCTGGTAAGATCAATTCAAGCCGGTTGGCGGATTCAGGGGCACAAGTGCTCTTCATTTGCTCGTTGAGCCAACTTTCCTGAAATTCAGGGGCACAAGTGCTCTTCATTTGCTCGTTGAGCCAACTTTCCTGAAATTCAGGTGCACTAGTGCTCTTCATTTGCTCGTTGAGCCAACTTTCCTGAAATTCAGGTGCACTAGTGCTCTTCAGCTACTCTTTCCCCCAATAAACTCTCAGCATAATTCCCATTCATTTCCACTCTCCGACAACTTTCAGCACCATCAGAGGGATTTATCCCTTTCATTTCCGCATCCAGTCCACTTTCAGCACCATCAGAGGGATTTATCCCTCTCATTTCCGCATCCAGCTTTTATTTATCCTTTCCTTTCCCCTCCCAAGCAACTTCCCGTTACGCAGCAGCGTCCCCCCTTATTCACTCACCTCATCCTCCAAAGGAGGTTGCCCTGCGCAATTTCCGCAATCGCCAAAAAACCTCCTTCAGCGAAATGAAGGAGGTCTAGTCTAACGGGATATCCAGCTAGCTTATATTACAGTTTGTTAGATACTATCGCGAAGCAGGAACAATCTACTCAATTACTTAAACACCGGCTCGCGGAACTGGGCGAGCTTTGCGGCGGAATCCTTTTCGACATCAGCATGCAGGCTGTTGCCGTGCGCATCCATGGTGACGATCGCTGCGAAGCCGTCCACCTGCAAATGCCACATGGCTTCAGGAATACCGAATTCCATGAAGTCTACCGCGTTGACCTTCTTGATACATTCTGCGTAATACTGTGCTGCACCGCCGATTGCATTGAGGTAGACTGCGCCGTGCTCACCTAAGGCTTGGAGGGTCTTGGGTCCCATACCGCCTTTGCCGATTACGGCGCGGATACCGAATTTTTTGATAATATCGCCTTGATACGGCTCCTCGCGGATACTGGTCGTCGGGCCAGCCGCCTTCACATGCCAGCCTTCTTCATCCTTCAGCATGACCGGGCCACAGTGATAGATGACGGCACCGTTCAGATCGACAGGGGTGTCGTGATCCATGAGGTATTTGTGTAGGGCATCGCGGCCGGTGTGCATCTCGCCGGAGAGAATAACCACATCACCGACGCGCAAGCTGCGGATATCCTCCTCGCTGATCGGTGTGCTCAGGCGGATCTCACGCGAGCCGCTGGAGCCAACGGAAGCTGCTCCTGCCGATTCGGATACTGCCCTATTCCCTGAGACGGCCGCATCCGAAGCTGCTTCAACCGTACCGGATACAATAGCCGGTGCCGCAGGAATCGTAGCATCCTCTGGCACCACGCCGGAAGCTGTCCCTTCTGCCGCTGCTACACCCACAGGTTCAGCAACAGGCTGCGGTGCTGCTTCCCCCTCAACGGATATCCCGGTGCCGCTCTCATACAGCCATTCCTGAATGTCACCGGTAGCCGGATGGACCAGAATGCCCTGACGGCGGAAGGCCCAGCAGTTATAGGCCACAGAGACGAAAAAGCTGGCTGGCAGCCGGTTCATCACTCCGATTTTGCAGCCCAGCAGCGTCACTTCACCGCCGAAGCCCATCGTGCCGATTCCGAGCTTGTTGGCATTCTCCATAATGTAATTCTCCAGCTTGCCCAAATCTTCAACAGGATTCACATCCTCGACCTTGCGGAACAGCTGCTTCTTCGCCAGCTCATAGCCCGTGGTACGGTCGCCGCCAATACCTACGCCAATGAACCCTGCGCTACAGCCTTGGCCCTGCGCCTGGTACACGGAATGCAGAATGCACTTGCGGATACCGTCGAGGTCGCGTCCGGCTTTGCCGAGTCCCTCCAGTTCTGCCGGAAGGCTGTACTGGATGTTCTTATTCTCGCAGCCGCCGCCCTTCAGGATCAGCCGGACATCAATGCTCTCTTCCTCCCACTGCTCGAAGTGAATCACCGGAGTGCCTGCCCCCAGATTATCCCCGCTGTTCTCGCCTGTTAGCGAATCCACGGAATTGGGACGCAGTTTCCCGTTCTTCGTAGCACGGATAATTGCGCTGTGAATATCCTTCTTCATCTCTATCTGATTCACGCCCACCGGCGTATGGATTATAAAAGTCGGCATCCCCGTATCCTGGCAGATCGGCGATATTTGCTGCTCCGCCATCCCGATATTCTGCGCTATCGTGGTTAGTGCCAGTCCGGAGCGTGTCGCCCGGTCTTCCAGCGCCCGCCCTCTGGCTACCGCCCGGCGTACATCACCCGGCAGGTTCGTGGAGGTCTCTACAATCAAATTATAAATGCTCTCTTCAAAATGCTGCATCTTCATTCAGTCTCCTCTCCATCTGGTTCAAGCGGCCCTAACTCTGGTACAATTAGTTACTATAATAGCACATTAAGCTGCTCATGAAAGGGGTTACCTCAAAATTGAACTACCATTTCTCTGCCTATCTCTACCGGCTGCAATATATCCAGCGCTGGAGCCTCATGCGCAGCACCGCCCCGGAGAACGTGGCGCAGCATTCGTTCCAGGTCGCCCTGCTGGCGCACATGCTGTGCACCATCGGCAATGCCCATTTCGGCCGGTCGCTGAACGCCGACCGTGCATCCACGATGGCGCTGTTCCACGACGCCACCGAGGTCTTCACCGGCGACATCGCCACGCCGGTGAAGCATAACAACTCGCGTCTGCTGTCGAGCTTCCGCGAGATGGAGCAGGTGGCCGCCGACAGGCTGGCGGCCATGATCCCGCCGGAGCTGAGCGCAGTCTACGCGCCGCTCCTGCAGCCGCACACCAGCCCGCCCGGCTCCGAAGATGCCGGACTGCTCCGCTACGTCAAGGCAGCGGATGTGCTTGACGCTTACCTGAAATGCGTCTGGGAGGTCGCCGCAGGCAACCGTGAATTCGCCGCCGCCCGGGAGCAGACTGCCGCGAAGCTGCATGTGCTGGAGATGCCTGAGATGGCATATTTCCTTGAACACATGGCTCCGGGCTTCGAGATGTCGCTAGACGAGCTGTCCTCCAGTGCGAGTCAGGTTCAGTCTGCCGGGCAGCCCGAACCTATAGAGTAAATAGAGTACGGCATTCGCATAGCGTTGGCTCCCAGCGTTGGCTGGAACACTAACGTGTGAACAATGCGAATACCTTATACCGCTCTTAAGCAGAAGCTCATTTATCCATCTGACTGCATTCTGACCGCGTCCAGTGTCAGCCCTGAGGAGCGCACATTCAGTCCATGTAGCATTGCTACGGCACATTGCGATTGTGCTCAGTTTTTCGCATACATCGGGCCCACACGCCTTAGTGGTAGAAGGAGAAGTCAGCACGCGTAGCCTACAACGCTTATACAATACAAATAACCCGCCATGAGCGGGTTATTTGCGTATGGTCAGGTTACGTTAAGCACGGTTAGTCTGGTCAGATAAGTTAAGCACGGTTAGTCTGGTCAGTTTAGCTTGCTTCGGTTAGTCTGTTCAAGTTGCTTGGTTAGCCTGATCAGTTTAAGTGACATCCAGTTTGGTCACATCAAGCTAAGCCAAATCAGCTTGCCTACCTCAAGCCAAGCGGCTCGGACAGGATATCCCAGTCCTTGAATACCGGCTGGAGTCTTTGCGAGCGCAGCATCTCGGCCATCTCAGCCACGCTACGGTTGTCCGATATTTCAAACTGCGGGGTGCCCCCTTCGAGGGAATGTCCGCCCACTTCGGTGGATACCCCTGCGGACATCTTCGTGATGCCGAGCTGGACCAGATGATCGCGCAGAGCGGCAGGCTCGCGTGTGGACAGTGAGATGCCGGAGCGCGGCAGGAATAGGCGGTACGCCAGGATGATCTGCACCAGCGCACGGTCGGTAACATCGCTTGCGGGGTTGAATTCGCCTAAGTAAGGCCGGAATCTGGGAGTAGACAGGCCGATTTCGCATTCCGGGTACTTGTCCTGCAGATACCTCGCGTGCAGGGCCGTTGCCAGCGCCTCCTGGCGCCATTCGTACATGCCGAGCAAGGCTCCGATATTTATTGAACGAAAGCCAGCTTGACAGCCCCGTTCGGGAGCATCCAGCCGGTTGCGGTAGACGCGTTTGGGTCCTTTTACATGCAGCGCACGATAAGTCTCCTGGTGGTAGACCTCCTGATAGAGCGTTAAGCCGTCCACGCCGGCTTCTCTGAGTTCTGCATATTCAGCTGTCGAGAGCGGATTCACTTCAATGCTGACGGAGGAAAAATAGCGGCGCAGCACATTCACGCAGTCCCTCACATAACCGGCCGGACTATCCCTCCGGGATTCTCCGGTCAGGATCAGAATGTGGCGCAGGCCCGTGGCTGCGATGGTCTCTGCTTCCCGGGCGACCTCCTCCAGCGTCAGTTTTTTGCGCGGAAAATCATACATAGAACTGAAGCTGCAATACGTGCAGTGATTCACGCAAAAATCTGCAAGATACATCGGGGTAAACAGCTGCATCACATGGCCGAAATGCGTACGCGTTAACCGGTGCGCCTTCTGCGCCATCTCCTCCAGATAAGGCTCCGCTGCCGGTGACAACAAGGCCATTAGCCCTTCTTCATCCACCTGCTCTGCACGAAGCGCGCGCTTCACATCCTCTGCCGTATACCGGCTCCATAGCGTCCCGTAAGGAAGCTGTTCCAACCGGGTCATCGTCTCATAAAAGCTCATAGCCGTTCCTCTCCTCCCTAATCCATCTGTCAGGCCAAGAACCCGGTCAACGGTGAAGAGGCTGCCGCCGTCTCCTCCACAGGCCCCAGTCCGGCGAGATAAGCTTTGCGCCCTGCGGATACCGCTTCACGAAAAGCTTCTGCCATCAGCAGCGGATCTGAGGCGGTAGCAATCGCTGTATTAAGCAGGACCGCTGCGGCCCCCATCTCCATCGCCTCAGCCGCCTCGGATGGTCTGCCGATTCCGGCATCCACGATCACCGGCAGATCCATCTCGGAGATCAGAATCCGGATCAGCTCCTTGGTCTGCAGCCCGCGGTTGGACCCGATCGGCGCTCCCAGCGGCATTACGGCTGCGGCCCCCGCTGCCTTCAGCCGCAGAGCGGCGGACAGATCAGGACTCATGTACGGAAGCACCACGAAGCCCTCTGCTGCAAGGATCTCGGTCGCCCGGATGGTCTCCATGTTATCCGGCAGCAAATATTTCTGGTCGTTGATGACCTCAATCTTCACCCAGTTCCCCAGTCCCGCCGATCTCGCCAGCCGGGCAATCCGTACTGCTTCCTCTGCGGTGCGCGCACCAGAGGTATTAGGCAGTAAGGTCATATGGGAAGGAATATGGCTGACAATATTGTCACTGCTCTCCGGGTCCACCCGGCGCAGGGCAACGGTAATGACCTGTGAGCCTGATCGCGTAATCACCTTGGGAATGAGGGTGTTACGGCTGTATTTTCCGGTGCCAATGAACAGTCTGCTGGTTAGAGTCACTCCGCCAATCATCAATGGATCTTGCATATTAACGCCTCCTGGGGTAAGTCTTCGTGTTTAGCCTCCGCCTACAAAATGAACCAGCTCCACCCGGTCCCCTTCGCTGAGCAGTGTGTCTCCGTAAGCCTCTCTGCCGGCAAGCTCACCGTTCAGCTCGACAATCACCAGCTTACCGGCCCACTCAGGCCGGGCCAGCAGATCCGCCAGTGTCCGGCAGCTCTCTTCGAACCTCTGTGGCATCCCGTTAACGGTCACAATCATGCCTGTTCACCTCCTGCTGTGCCCTCTACTTGATCCATATCATGCATTACAAGACTGCTCTGCCGCCCTGTGAACCGCTTCCCTGTAGGCCAAGGCCGCTCCCATCGGGTCTGGAGCTCCGCAGATTCCCGACATGACAGCAATGCCAGCCGCCCCTTGGGCCAGCACCGCTCCGGCATTGCCCGGGGTAATCCCTCCGAGCGCAATCAGCGGTATGCGGCACCAGCGGACAGCCTCTGCCAGCTGCTCCAGTCCCCGTGCCTGCTGTCCGGGCTTGCAAGCCGTAGGGAACACATGCCCGTAGAGGCAGAAGTCTGCTCCCTGCCTTCCAGCCTCCGCCGCCACTTCCGGCGAGTGTACCGATCTGCCGATCCGCAGGCCCGGTGCAAGGCCGCGTACTGCGGCTGGCGGAAGGCTATGCCAGGCTAACTGTACACCTCCTGCCCCGGCGGCCAGGGCAACATCGATCCGGTCATTAATGACCAGCTTCGAAGGCGGCACCCCGGCCTGAAGCATCTGCTGCGCTGCCGCCAGCAGTTCCCGGGCGGACATGGCTTTTTCCCGGAGATGGATATAATCCACCATAGAATGCACCGCCACGGCCCATTCAGCCAGCGCTTCAGGCTGCAGCCGCCCGTCCGAGACCGCATGAATCTCGTACAATACCCTTCTCCTCCTGTCTGTTCCAGCTCAATCTACACCACAACACAACACAAAAAAGACCGCTCCCCGTAAAGGAAGCAGTCTGGAATAGAAGCTGGAATACCGGTACTCACCGTGTACCCCCGCTGCAATATTCGTTCTCCACTTCCCTACGCTGGTATAAACCAGATCAGGTTCAAAGGGTCCGGACAACTACGCCCGTCTCAGCCTTGCGGCACCCCTAGTGATCGTTCTATGCTATTGTTTGGCCTTGCTTTTTGTATATTAGCATATTATTCCTGTCAGGGCTATACCTGCCTCGTCTCTCGTCTCACAAAAGCCAGCCTCCCGGCTGGCTTCTCCACATTTGCTAAGCAAATAGTGTATTAGTATGGTCACGCTGCTTCTTATCCGTTGACAACCTCGCCGCCGTTCACATGCATCACCTGTCCGCTCACATAGGAGGAATCGTCCGAGGCCAGGTATACATAAGCCGGTGCCAGCTCTTCAGGCTGTCCCGGGCGCTTCATCGGCTGGGTGCCGCCGAACTCACTGACCTTCTTCGCGTCAAAGGTGGACGGAATCAGCGGGGTCCAGATTGGTCCGGGCGCTACCGCATTCACGCGGATGCCCTTATCGGCCAGATTCATCGACAGCGAACGGGTGAAGCTGAGAATCGCTCCCTTGGTGGACGAATAGTCCAGCAGCTGCGGGCTGCCGCGATACGCCGTGATGGAGGTGGTGTTAATGATCGTAGAGCCTTTTGTAAGATGAGGCATGGCTGCTTTGGTCAGATAGAACATGGAGAAAATATTCGTCCGGAACGTACGCTCCAGCTGCTCCGCTGAGATGTCCTCAATATGGTCCTGCGGATGCTGCTCCGCCGCATTGTTGATCAGGATGTCGAGCTTACCGAGTCCTTCAACGGTTTGACGAATCAGGCTTTGACAGAAGCATTCGTCCCCGATGTCCCCGGCGATCAGAATGCATTTTCTGCCCTCTTGTTCCACCTGGCGCTTGGTCTCTTCCGCATCCTCATGCTCGTTCAAATAGGAGATTACCACATCCGCGCCCTCCTTGGCAAAATGAACGGCAACCGCACGCCCGATCCCGCTATCGCCTCCCGTAATGAGCGCGGCCTTGCCCAGCAGCTTGCCTGCTGCCTTGTACGCCGGTGTCTCAAACTCCGGGAGCGGGTTCATCTCACTCTCAATTCCGGGGCGTTGATCCTGTACCTGCGGCGGCAGGGTTTTAACAGGTTGTTTGTTAGTGTCTGGCATAATCCATTCTCCTTTCGCTATCCACAGTAATGTTGATTGATCATGTTAGCATGGCTTAAGGTCTGGTGTTTATGCATCAGGCAGTGTGCCTGCTTGGCTGTACGTTATGTTACTTACCACACCTGGCAGCCGCCCAAACAGCCAATCTTCATTCACCGGCACCTATAGCGGAACGATAGTCCGGTAAGCAACGAACGTTTCCAAAAAGAATATTATCTATATCCGCCAGGGGGAATGTCCTATACTTTGTGAGGAACGACAACTACCTTTAACTGAAGGGACGCTACTATCATGGGGAATGAGCGCATCTTGCTGACGAACGGAACTGTAATCGATGGAACCGGACGGCCGCCGCTGCATCATACAAGCATTGAGATTGTTAATGGCCGCTTCGGCACCATAACACAACATAGTAATATTCACGGGAGAACCGGGTATGACTCCGCAACAACAGTGATCGACCTAGAGGGTCTGTTCATTGTGCCGGGGTTTATTCACACCCATGCCCATACCAGCTTCAAGTACATACAGAATAAGCCGCTGCACGGATATCATACGGAATATTTGGCCGCGTGCCTTGCAGAAGGAATGACTACGATCCGCGATGAAGGAATGACTACGGCAGCATCGATTGACGATGTAGTCACTCAGACGCAGCAATTGGAGAGCGGTGCTTTTCCCAGAATTCTTACATCCGGCAAGGTATTCACTGCTCCAGGCGGTTACGGTGGTCAGGAGCCTATCGGGGTAGGGAGTGCGGATGAGGCGCGGCTTAAGGTCCGTGAAGTCTTGGGACAAGGAATACATTTCATCAAAACAGCGCTGGAAGACGGCTACGATTCCGCCACCGCCGGACTCCCCCAGCTGAATCAGGAGATTCTCGAAGCGATCTGCCAGGAGGCCCGAAGCATGGGCGCTTACGTATCTGCTCATGTTACAAGTGCACGCAATCTTCAGATTCTGGTGGATGCAGGGATCAGTGATGCTGCGCATATGGTCTACGACCGGCTGGACGATCAACTGATCCGGCAAATGGTGAGCGTGAGCATCCGTATCGTCCCCACGCTCACCGTACTCCAGATGTTCCAGGACAAATTCGGTGCGCCGCTGCTGGAGCAAGGGCTGGATAATGTCCGGAGATTTATTCAGGCAGGCGGGGAGATTGGACTGGGGGATGATTTTATCGAAGAAGCTCCTCCGTGGTACAGAGCCGGTATGCCGTGGAAGGAGATCCAGCTGTTAGGCCAAGCCGGCCTCTCCCCGATGCAGATTATTATGGCCGCCACTTCATCCGGTGCCAAGATCTGTAGGCTGGATCATGAACTCGGTACCATTGAGACAGGCAAGAGGGCCGATCTGTTGGTCGTCGGGGGAGATCCGCTGGCGGATATTAACAACCTGCGTCAGGTCAACTGGGTAATGAAAGACGGCAAGATCGTATCGAAGTCATACTAACAGGAGGTTTACAAAATGAATGCAAGAATCATACTATCTCCTGTCACCCCGGACGATATCGATTTCATCACAGATCTGGAAACTAACAACTCGCTCTGGCCCTTCGAGGATATGATTCCAACCGACAAGGAGGCAGTCCGGAAGACTGTGGAGGAACGAATCCATAGCGATTGGCACAAACAATTCGTGATCCGGCTCGCCTCCCCGGAAGCAACCCCTGTAGGGGAAGTGCATATACACTGGTATGTAAAAGAGCGCGAGAGCTGGGAGCTGGGCTACAGCCTTTTCCCTGAATACCGGGGGCAAGGCTACTGCACTGAAGCAGCGCAGCTGGCCTTGAAGCTTGCTTTTGAAGAATGGAAGGCCCACAGAGTCGTGGCTATGTGCAATGAATACAATACCTCATCCATCCAGGTGCTGGACAGGTTAGGCATGGTCCGCGAAGGCGTATTCCGGGAAGAAATACACTGGAACAACCAGTGGGTCAACCAATACTTTTATGCAATGCTGGACCGGGAGTACCTGGGGCGTAACGGGATATAGATCTATGCAGAGCAGCAATGCTGATCCTAATGCTATTCACAACGCCCCTTAGAAGAGAGCAGCCCTTCATTCAGAATTCTATTCATCTTCTTTTACGATTACATCCAGAACCCTGCCTGCTCCCGTAACCTTCGTTGATGTATTCAGAATAGCCTGAGTAACCGTTGTCCCTCCATCCAGCTCCATCTTAAGTCCTGATGCAGAGGCAGCGGTCTTGACCGTGCGTATGGAGCCTTTTTGCAGGTGGAGGTTGGGGCCATCGGCTTCAATGTTCACGTCTCCGAAATTGCCATTAAGTGTCACTACGAGCCCGGCTGCAATGCCGGATGGCAGATCAATATCTGTGAACCCGGCTCCGGTACCCTCCCCCTCCTCCAGAATCACACTAGATTGTACCGACACCGTCTTCACCGATGTTGCACCTTCAGTTACCAGGCGGGCAGTTCCACTCTTCTTCTGCACAATCACTTGGTTCAAGGTTGTGTTCTTGAGCTGCACTGAGGGATCTCCGCTTCCCTGTATGATGACCTTGCCCAACACTTCAACACTGTCCAAGTCCACCTCTCCGTTGCCAATTCCCTCTTCCAAGACCAGGTCTCCAAATATCTTAAGATTCTGCAGCAGCACATCATAGCCGGATACGGTGACATTGTTATAGTATTTGATGGCTCCCGGCTCAAAGCTTCCCAGCCCCTCAGAACGGCTGATATTTACACTCTGCAAGCCGCCGCTTGTGACGTTGTAGTAATCCAGCAGTGCAATCGCTTCGGCCCGGGTCATCGCTTGTTTTGGAGCAAACCGTCCGTCCGGGTATCCCCTCATTCCTCCGGCGTTAATCATAGCAGCGACATCGGCTTGGCTCCAGCCTGCAATCTGATCCTTATCGCTGAACCGGGATAATACCTCCGTGCTCCCCGTCTCATAATACAGCATTCTGCTCACCATAATCGCCGCCTCCTGGCGCAGAACGGGATCGCCCGGACGAATCGTGCCTCCGTAACCCTTGATGATGCCCGCTTCGAGTGCTTTAGAGATTTCTTCGTATGCCCAGTCCGTCTTAGGCAGATCGCTGAAATCAGCCTTCCCCTTGCTCTCCGCCGTTAGCCCGGCCAACCTGTTCATTAACGCGATAAATTCCGCTCTAGTGATCGCCTGATCCGGCCGCACTGACCCGTCCGCGAATCCCGTCAGCCATCCCTTTTCAAGCCAGCGGCTAATCGGCTTCTGCGCCCAGTGTCCTTCATAATCGGTTGCCGCATACATAAGCCCGCCTGAACCCAGCAGCAAGCCCAGACTTAGCCCCACCGTTACTAATTTCCTTCCTATCATTACTGCGCACGCTCCTATGTATGTGATGGAAATAGCCCTGGAGGCAGAAGCCTCCAGAGCTGTTAGCGCCACACTGCCCATCCGGCAGCAGGCTATTTAGATAATTGTGTTGTACACCATGAAAAAGATCATGACGACCAGCGAGACCATCAGCAGCAGACTCATGGTACGGATCTTGGCAGTCTCCGCAGAGACATCACGGTTCTCTCTCATGCCTGCCGCAGCGAGGCGCAAGGGCTTGGTCATAATCCCGCCGAACGCGAACATAGCCAGCAGAAGCACCGTAACAATGATCATCCAAGGTACAGAATACTCGCCCTTAGTCATCATGTAGCCGCCGGTCAGCAGCTGAATCACCAGCCCGTATTGGGCAAAGCGGTTGAATCCGCCGATTGCACTGAGCGTGCCTTCCTTCGCCGGGGAGGACAGCTTAGCCGTCCCGCTTAAGATAAACGGCAGCACCAGATAGAAGCCAAGTGCCAGCGTCCCGATCATATGCAGAAAAAAGAAAACATGACCCATCGTAATCTCCTCCAATTTCAATTTGAGGGGCTCCGGCAAATTGCCGGGGTTAGCCTCCACCATCTGAACCAGGGATGCTGCGGGAGCATAATATGTACTGCCGTTGCCAGCACCTCGCCCGGATTCTCAAGCTGGGGAATGTCAAGCAGCCTAACCTGATGATAGTCTACAGGCGGCTACATAGATATAAGCTACACGGATGTGCAGCTTATATCTGTAGTATTTACCGGCCAGGTCTGCTTACAGATGGTTGATGATCTCGTCAGCAAAAGCAGAGCATTTCAGCTCGGTCGCGCCTTCCATCTGGCGGGCAAAGTCATAGGTAACCGTCTTGTTGTTAATCGCCGTACTCATTCCCTTGTAGATCAGGTCAGCCGCTTCCTGCCAGCCCAGATGCTCAAGCAGCATGACGCCGGAGAGGATAACAGAACCCGGATTCACTACATCCTTGTCTGCATACTTAGGTGCCGTACCGTGTGTAGCTTCAAAAATAGCATGTCCCGTAAGATAGTTAATATTCGCTCCCGGAGCAATACCGATCCCGCCGATCTGGGCAGCCAGTGCGTCGGAGAGATAGTCACCGTTCAGGTTCAGCGTCGCAATGACATCGAAGTCTGTCGGGCGGGTCAATACCTGCTGCAGCGCAATATCCGCAATGGCATCCTTGACGATGACCTTGCCTGCTGCTTCAGCTTCCTTCTGGGCAGCATTCGCAGCTGCTTCACCGTCGCGTTCCTTGATGACATCGTACTGGTTCCAGGTGAAGACCTTGTCGCCGAACTCTTGTTCAGCCACTTCATAGCCCCAGTTCTTAAAGGCGCCTTCAGTGAATTTCATGATGTTGCCTTTGTGTACCAGGGTCACGCTCTTGCGTCCGTGCTTGATCGCATACTCTACTGCTGAACGAACAAGGCGCTTCGAGCCTTCCTCGGATACAGGCTTAATACCGATACCGGATGTTTCCGGGAAGCGGATTTTGTTCACGCCCATTTCCTTCTGCAGGAATTCGATTACCTTCTTGACTTCGGCAGAGCCTTCCTGATATTCGATACCAGCATAGATATCCTCAGTGTTCTCACGGAAAATAACCATATCCACCAGCTCAGGATGCTTCACCGGAGAAGGAACGCCGTCGAAGTAGCGCACCGGGCGCAGACATACATACAGGTCAAGCTCCTGGCGCAGCGCTACGTTCAGGGAGCGGATACCTCCTCCGATTGGAGTGGTCAGCGGGCCTTTGATTGCCACAATGTACTCGCGGATCGCTTCCAGCGTGTCGTTCGGCAGCCATTCACCATATGTATTGAAGGCCTTCTCGCCGGCAAACACTTCGTACCACGCAATTTTCTTCTTACCGCCGTAGGCTTTCTCTACAGCTGCATCCAGCACCCGCTTGGAGGCTTTCCAAATGTCACGGCCTGTCCCGTCACCCTCGATGAATGGAATGATCGGCTGATCCGGAACCAGCAGCTTGCCGTCTTCGATTGTAATTTGTTCGCCTTCTGTGGGCAGATCGTATTGTTCCAGTTTCAACATTGGTAGATATTCCTCCTAAAAGTATGATGTATAAGCATTCATATCATTCATTGTACTAAAGGGGTAGAGCAGCCTGCAAGGGCCGCCCTCCCTGCCGCCCTGTTATCGCTCGTCTACAGGGACGTACTTCATGTCTGACATGCCTGTATATTCCGCACGCGGACGGATGATACGGTTGTCTTCGTACTGCTCCAGAATGTGCGCCGTCCAGCCCGAAGTGCGGCTGATGGCGAAGATAGGGGTGAACAGCTCCCGTTCAATCCCCAGCTGTGTGTAGACTGATGCCGAATAGAAGTCGACGTTCGGCTTCAGCCCCTTTTGGCTGGTGATCAGCTCTTCTACCTTGACAGACATATCATAGAGACTGGTGTCATTCTTCATCGTGCCCAGCTCGCTGGACATCTTCATCAGATGCTTAGCGCGCGGGTCGCCGTTCTTATAGACACGGTGTCCGAAGCCCATAATCTTCTCCTTGCGCTCCAGCTTGCCCTGAATATACGGCTCAACTGCCTCCAGACTGCCGATCTCCTCCAGCATCTTCATGACGGCTTCATTTGCCCCACCATGCAGCGGCCCCTTAAGCGCACCGATCGCCGAGGTCACACCGGAATAGATGTCGGACAAGGTCGCAACCGTTACCCGCCCGGCAAAAGTCGAAGCATTCAGCTCATGGTCAGCATGCAGCACAAGTGCCGTATCCAGCGCCTTGACGGATACCGCATCCGGCTCTTTGCCCCACAGCATATAGAGGAAGTTCTCGGCGATGGTCAGGCCCGCCTTGGGGGCTACCGGCTCCAGGCCTTTGCGGATGCGCGCCAGTGCGGCAACTACGGTCGGAATCTGCGCCTGCAGCTTCAGCGCCTTGGTCTGGTTCGCTTCCTTGCTCATATCATCGGCGGCTTTGTCGTACAGCGCCAGACTCGATACGGCAGAGCGCAAAGCGGCCATGGTGTTGGCTTCCTTGGGATACAGCTTCATTTGAGTGAGCACCTGCTCCGGGATCGCAGCATGAGCGCTGAGCTCGCGCCGCAGAGCTTCAAGCTCCGGCACCGTCGGCAGACTGCCGAACCACAGCAAATAAGCAGTCTCCTCAAATGTGGCATGGTCCGCAAGATCGTCAATATCATAGCCGCGGTAAGTGAGCACTCCATCTACGATAGAGCTGATTGAGGAGGTCGTTGCAACAATGCCTTCAAGTCCTTTAGTAGCTGTCATAGTATCTCTCTCCTTTGCCAACAAGAGTGTATAGTGCCGCTTCAAACCTCATGTAAACATTTACATTTCCAAGTATTTCAACTCTCTCTGAAAAAACTTCAGAACCGGCTCAGAAGATTGCAACTAAATTTCTGCTCTTTAACCTTTAATTATCATACCGGATTTTGACGGTTATGTGAACAACGTGGAAGCTTTGCAGGACATCAAATGATTTTATCGGAGGGATAGAAAAAAACGAACGCAAAATCTGTTTCATGAACCGGCTTCCAGGTTATGGATATGCCCGCCGTCTGAGCTTTTCTACCGCTGCTAGTCTTTTCACACCCCCTATGAATATATATAAGACGAGCCGTTATTTCTGGAATCCGCCAGAGTAGGAGGGACCGAAGATCGATACACTTGTGCTTAAAAGAATGCTGCGCGGCCTCTGGGTCGTGCTTGCCGCCGCCCTGATTCTGCTGGCCGTATATGTACTGCTGCCGCTTCTATACCCCCTGCTGATCGCCTGGCTGCTGGCTTATCTCATGCACCCGCTGGTCCTGATCCTGAAGGGGATGAAGCTCCCCGGCTGGCTCGCCGTATCCCTCTCGCTGCTCTTCTACATCGGAGGCATCGCTCTTGTACTGACCGCACTCATCACAAGGCTGGTCAAAGAGCTGATCGGGCTGCTCCAGACCTTCGATCTTCATACCGATCAATGGCGGGAGCTGCTGCTGTCCCTGAGCCGCAATGCCAGCATTCAGAATATTATTAACCAAATCAACCAGTTTTACCACGACAACCCGGGCTATCATGCCACCATTGACAGCAATATCAACCGGACCACTGAAACAGTCGGTCAAGCTGTGACGCAGATGATTACCGGATTCTTCAATATCATCCTGAAGCTGATCTCCTCACTGCCGAGCCTCGGCACCATTCTGATTGTTATCGTATTAGCCGCCTTCTTCCTCAGCACCGGCTGGGAACGGCATAATGCCAAGCTGACCGCCCTGCTCCCGGCTCCGCTGATGAGACCGGTCTCGGAAATCTGGAAGGATCTGCGCAAGGCGCTGTTCGGCTACATCCGCGCCCAGCTAGTGCTAATCTCCGTAACGGCGGTAATTGTGATCATCGGCCTGCTGCTGCTGGGCGTCAAATCAGCCTTCGCCATCGGCCTGACCATTGGCATCGTCGATCTGATTCCTTATCTGGGCGTCGGTATCGTCATTCTGCCCTGGGCCTTGTATTCGTACATGACCGGGAACATGGCGCTGGCCATCGGACTGCTGGTGCTCTACGGCATCATCCTGATCACCCGCCAGGTGCTGGAACCCAAAGTACTCGCCAGCAGCATCGGCGTCGATCCGCTTGCCATGCTGATCGGCATGTTCGCCGGCCTTCAGCTGATGGGCATGCTCGGGCTGATCCTCGGCCCGGTGCTGCTCGTTATTCTTGATGCGTTCTCCCGCGCCGGCGTATTCCGCGCCCTGCGCAGCTATATCCTCAGCGGCAGGCTGCATTAGTGGGCAGGGTTCGAAACTAATTGAGCATAGCGAATCATTAGCGATAAGTGTAGTCTGTGCAACTAAAAGCAGCGAAACGGAAAGCTATCCTCTTCTAACTGTAGTTTGTACAACTGTATTTGTCCAAAGGGGCAAAAATCCAGGTATAGAGGCATTTTAATTGTACGAAATACAGCAAAACAGAGATTCGGCGGTATATCCGGCGATTTAATTGTATAGTCTGCAATTAAGCCTACCTCTTACATCCTAATCAGGGCGTGATAAACCCTCAGTAAGCAATTTTTAAAAATAATTCTCACACTTTTAAATCTGATGCGCTATTAGTTGGATAAACGTATCTTATTGGGGAGATTTCAGAGCTTTTTGGAGTAGCAGTTGGAAAAACGTCACTTAATTTTACGATCATCCGCCCCCTGGGAAAAATTGCAGTCTAATAAGTGTTGTTTTTCCAACTATACCTGAGAGTGCCTCTTGCGAACATCAGTAAGTGTACAATATCCAACTGTTTCCGTCCGTTACTGCTCTTCCCTCACCACTCCCTAACGCCAAAAAGGCATCCAGCCGCAGCACCCTGCAACTGAACACCTTCTGACAAACCCGATTACTCCATAGTGCTCCTAAGTAACCTTACCACTGCTTAATACTCCATAGCACTCTTTACTATTCCTTACAAGTCCTTCATACCGCCAGCAACCGCCAGCCTGCTCTAGCTCTCTACCCGACTACCTGCGGTAGAAGGTGAACGTGCCGTTTTTCATCTTCTTCTCGATCCATTTCAGCAGAAAAACCCGGTAGAGCGGCCGGGTCAGCGGAAATACCAGAGTAAAGCCGATCAGATCCGTGACAAATCCAGGCAGAATCAGCAGCAGACCGCCGAAGAAAATACATAAGCCGTCCAGCATGGTCCGTCCGGGCACCCGTCCCTCCTGCATATGTGTTCTGCTGTCCTGCAGTACCTTCTTGCCCTCGAACCGCATCATTAGCAAACCGATGACTGAAGTAGCCAGCATGATCAGCAGTGTCTTGGGCGCTCCAAGAAAACTTGAGACATAGATGAAACCGAATAATTCCACGGCCGGGACTGCAAATAAGGCGGCCCACAGCCATTTGTTCCTGATCATACTGCTCCTCCTTCTTCCTTACATTAACGCTATTCTTCTTCGTTCAGCGCAGCCAGGAGGGCCTGGAACAGCTCAGGCTGTGCCCTGTCGATCCGCACAGGCCTCCATTCCCCGTTCAGCCAGACATGGCTCGTCGAGCCGCTGACCAGAAGCTCGCCAGCGGTCCGCTCCTGCCCTTCC